>JASHOG010000011.1 GCA_030041225.1 Vulcanimicrobiota bacterium
GCGTATGACGACTACGACTCCTACCGCGAACCGTGGGTAACGCGCGATGCCTCTCATCCCGAGCGGCGCGAGTGAAAACGCCTTGTCATCCCGAGCGCAGCAAGTCAAAACGCCTTGTCGTCCCGAGCACAGCAAGTCAGAACGCCTTGTCATCCCGAGCGAAGGGGCGAAGCCCCGTAGTCGAGGGACCGTCGCAAAGCCCGGCGCCGGTCCCTCGACTACGCTCGTTTCACTCGCTTCGCTCGGGATGACAAGGCAGACGCCCTTCGCTCGGGATGACAGAAAAGGTCGCGCGGCCGAAGCAGTCCTTGACCCCCCGGGGGTTTCCCGGTAGAATCCCTTGGTCGTGCGGACCTACCAGCAGAAGACCGCGGAGACGCGCCACGATTGGTATATCGTGGACGCGGCGGGGCAGCGCCTCGGGACGCTTGCCGTCCATATCGCGCGGGCACTCTCCGGAAGACACAAGCCGACCTGGACGCCCCACGTCGATGACGGCGATCACGTCGTCGTGATCAACGCCGCGCAGATCGAGCTCGGCGGAAGGAAGTGGGACGGTAAGCTCTACCGTCGCCACAGCGGCTATCCCGGCGGTCTGCACACCCGCACCGCCCGCGAAATCCACACCGAGCACCCGCAGCGCCTCATCGAGATGGCCGTGCGCGGAATGCTCGCGCCGAACCGGATGCGCTCGCAACAGCTGCGCAGATTGAAAGTCTACACCGGTAACGAGCATCCTCACGAGGCGCAACAGCCGCGCCTGCTCACGGAGGTTCCGACGCATTGAATCCGGAGGCAACGCATCCGGTCGACATCGCACAGGGAACGGGGCGTCGTAAGCGCGCCATCGCGCGCGTCAAGCTCACGCTCGGCCAGGGCGTGATCACCATCAACAAACGGCCGCTCAACGAGTACTTTCCGCGTCCTCAGCTGCAGCAGATCGTGCGTCAGCCGCTCGAGGCAACGCAGAGCGCTTCGCGCTTCGACGTTGAGGTGCGCACCGAAGGCGGCGGCATGACGGGGCAGGCCGGCGCCGTGCGTCACGGCATCGCTCGCGCGTTGCTCGAGATGGACGAGTCCTTAAAGGAAGTCTTGCGCTCGAGCGGATTCCTCACGCGCGACTCGCGCGAGAAAGAATCGAAGAAGTACGGACGCAAACGCGCCCGCAAGCGCTTCCAGTACAGCAAGCGCTAAGTTTCCTTACGCGGCGCTAATTCCGCGCGCCGTCGCGATCCTTCTCGGTCTCGTCGCGCTCTGCGTTCACCCGAGCGCGCGCTGGATCGAAGGAGCCTACGTCAACGGCTTCTACGCTCACTGGGAGTTGACCGCGTATGCAGTCACGCGGCTCGTACCGTGGTCGCTCGGCGATCTTGCCGTCCTCGCCGGCGTGGCGCTCATCATATGGAGGGTCGTCGTCTGCGTTCGTGGGGTGCGACTGCGCTTCGCATGGAAGGCCGTTCTGGTCGGCGTGCTCGACGTCGTCGCGATCCTCGCGCTCTACGCGCTCTGGTTCGAGGTGGGTTGGGGCTGGAACTACGATCGCGCCCCCATCGAGACGCGCCTGCGCTACGAGCCGGCGCGCGTCAACCCGAGCTCCCTTGCGGTACTGCTCTCGCACGCAATCGCGGAGATGAACGCGCTCGCACCGAGCGCGCACCGCCACGCGAGCGAAGCACTCGACATCACGGCGCTGCAGGTCGCATGGCTTCCCGCGGTGCGACGCGCGGGCGACCGCTGGTCGCCAAGCGTCGGCGCGCCGAAAGTGACGCTCGCCGATCCTTTCATGAATGCGAGCGGGACGAGCGGTTTCATCAACCCGCTGACGCTCACGCCGCAGCTTGCCTCGGATCTCCTCTGGTTCGAGCGCCCCTTCGACCTCGCACATGAATGGAGCCACCTTGCGGGCTACGCACGCGAGGACGAGGCGAACTACCTTGCCACTCTAACGTGCCTGCGCTCGCGCGATCCGGTCGCGCGCTACTCCGGCTGGCTAGAGCTCTTCCTCGCGCTTCCTCATCCGCAACGCTTTGCGCGCCGCACGTTCACGCCGCTGGTGTGGAGCGACTTCGCCGCACTGCGTGCGCGTGACGAAGAGCACGTGAACCTGTCGCTCGCGCGGTTCTCGTGGCGCACGTACAACGCGTATCTCAAGAGCAACCACATCGCTGCCGGTCTCGCGAGTTACAACGAGGTGACCCGCTTGATGCTCGGCATCCCGTTCGATCGCGAAGGTCTGCCGCTCTCGCGGTAACAGCGCAGACATAGCCCGATAGCACGCCGGTCACACCGGCGGCGTACGATTGCGGCATGTTCGACGTCGCCGATTCCCTGCGCCATGCTTTTGCTACTGCCGATCGCCGACTTGAGACGGCGCAGCGCGCGGTGGCGAGTGCCGGGGCGGGCGGCTCGCGTGCCGATGCCGACGCGGCTATGGCGCAAACCGCGGAAAGCGTGATCTTCACCGAGGCGCTGCTCTCGGCGACACGCGCACGGCTGCAAGAGATCCAGACGGCGGCAAAGGGATGAGCCTCGACCTGCTCTTCGCCGCTGCGAGCGGCATGGAGGCGCAGCGAGCGGCGCTCGACGTCGCGGCGCGCAACGTCGCCGCCGCCGAAGCCGCCGGGCCGAACGCCTCGTACCCGCGAGCGGTTCCGCAGTTTCGGATCGTCCACAGCCGTCAGGGCGCAATCGTTCGATTCGAGGGGACGCGAACGGAGCGCGGCACGAACGTCGATATCCTCACGGAGATGCTCGCCGTCATGAACGCCTCGCGTGCATACGAGAGCGACGCTTCGATCTTCGATGCCGGTAAACGCCTGGCCGAGCGCACGATGGAGCTCGAGCGCTCGTGACGGTACGCCTCCTGCAGCCCGACGAGCCTCAACACGCGCACACACACCGACTAGCGGAGCCGGCGGCGAGCTCTTTCTCGCAAGCGGTCGATGCGGTCGATGCGATATTCGCGCAGGCGCAACGCGCCGAAGACACATACGCTCGCGGCGCAGGGAGCCTGCTCCAGGCTGTTTACGAGCGCGCTCGAGCCGACGTCGCGCTCGGCGTTGCGGTTGCAGCCGCCTCGCGCACGGCGCAAGCAGTACAGAGCGTGCTCAACATGCAGATATAGGGCTTCGCCATGCAGGCGCTGACGTTCGCGCTCGCGCGATGGGCGGCACTCGGAGCTCGATCGCGAGCGCTGCTCGGCGCGCTCCTGATTGGAGCATTGCTTTTCGCGGTCGTCGTGGGTGTGCTCGTACGGCCGGTGCAGACCGCACTCTTCGCGACGGCGCTCCATCCGGAACAACTCGAAGAGGTCGAAGAGCGACTTGCGGGCTGGAACGTGGCCTTCACGCCGTCGCAAGACAACGTGCTCGTCGAGGCGCGGCAGCGCAACGGCCTGCTCTTACGCCTCTCGCTTGCGGGCGTTCCGCACGCTCATCTTACCGGAGAAGACGAGGCGCTTGCGAACGTCGGCGCCCTAACCCCGCAGAGCGTGATCGACGCTCAGGCGCTCGATGGACGTGCCGACGACATCGCCGCTTCGCTGCGAGATGTCGCCGGAGTACAGGACGCACGCGTCATCATCGCACCGGCGAAGAGCGGTGAGTTTGCCGGCGAGAACGGCAGCGCCGCGACTGCAAGCGTGAGGCTGCGCCTCGTTCCCGGCGTGAGGCTCTCCGCGCAAAGCGTCGCCGGCATTCGTGACTTCGTCGCCGCGGCGGTGCCTGGGCTCTCAACCGCGCACGTGACGATACTCGACGATCGAGGGCTTGCGCTCGATACGATTGGTAGCGCGAGCGACGATGGCGGCTTGGAAAGCGGGCTTCAATCGGCTTTCGACGCCGCCTTCGGAGCCGGCGCGACGATCGTTCGCGTTCACGACGTCGGCGTGATCTCAGGCGGCGCGCATCGCCTTGCGACGGCGGTCTTCGTAGACACGTCGCATGCGGGCGACCTGCTCGCGATTCGCGATCTAGCCGCGGCGACGGTAGGATTCGACGCGCAGCGCGGTGACACGCTTGCGGTCCAGGCCGTCGATTTTGCGCATCTCCCTGCAGTGCATCGAGATGCTTGGTGGCTACTCTACGGCGGCATCGTGCCGCTCCTACCGACGCTGGCGTGCGTCACCGGTGCACTGCTCGCGCTTCGCTTGGTGATCCCCGCGCTTTCAAATGCGCTACGCTACCTGCTCGAGCGAGCGCGCATCGCCGAAGTAGCGAGTGTCGCGCCGGAGATGGCTCCCGCGCGTGTGCGCACCCTACTGGCCGCGGAGCCGCCGCACGCAGCCGCCGCGGTGATAAGCGCGCTTCCCGCCGCAACCGCCGCGGCCGTGCTCGAGCTCTACCCGCCGAGCGAGCGTGAAGCGATCGTCAGGCGTATGCACCGCAGGCCTTCGCCCCTCTTCGCCGACGCGAGCGAGATTCTGCGCGATGGCTAAGAGCGAGGCCACATTCGTTACGCTGGAGGAATTCGTGCGGACCCCCCAGGCGGAGGCGGAAGCGCCGGTCGTCGCCGCTGCGCCGCCTCCGAACGGGCTCAACGAAGCACTCCATGAGGTTCGCCGCTTTCGCGCCGCTCTCACCGATGCACTTGAAGCGGCGTGCGAGGAGGTGCTGCGCGACGTCGCGATCGACGTGCTTGCGCGTGAGCTCCTGCTCGCGCCGGCGGCGATCGCGCGCATTGCAGAAGCCTCGCTCGACCGCTTCTGGGAAGAGGAGCCCATAGCGCTGCTCGCTCACCCGGACGAGGCCGCGCATCTCGGAGCACTCGCCCTTCCCGTACGCGGCGATGCCTCTCTGCGCCGAGGCGACGTGATAATCGCTCTGCGGTTCGGCACGATCGATCTCACACTCGGCGCGCGCCTCGCGCACGTGCTGGGAAAACCACGTTGATCGCGCGCGGGCGCGTTGAGCGAAGCGCCGGAGGAATGCTCGTTGCGCACCTTGCCGGGGCTGCGATCGGCGAGTGTGTGAGGATCGGCGGTCGCCTTAGCGGCGAGGTCCGGCGGATCGACGGCGGCCTCGTGTACATCGCGGCGCACGATGCGATCGACGGTATCAGCGTTGGAACGGAGGTGTGCATCGACGCGGGCGTGCGGCGCATGCCCCTTGGGACGTGCGCGCTCGGCCGCGCGATCGACGCGCGAGGCAACCCGCTCGACGGCGGCGTGCCGTTACGAGGGCGAAGCGTCTCGCTCGATCTGAGCGCGCCGCAGGAGCGCGCACCGATTACTGCGCCGCTTTGGACGGGCATACGCGCGATCGACGCGTTGCTGACGCTCGGCGTCGGCTCGCGCATCGGGCTCTTCGGTCCTGCCGGAGCCGGAAAGAGTACGCTCCTCGAGATGCTCGCCGGTAGCGCAGCTCCCGACGCGATCGTCGTCGCGCTCATCGGCGAGCGCGGGCGCGAAGCGCAGTCCTGGATTGCATCCTGCGATCGCAGGACGACGGTGATATGTGCAACCTCCGATCGCCCGGCTGCGGAGAGGCTGCGCGCCGTCCGTGTGGCACTCGCACACACGAGTTCCCTGCGCTCGGCCGGTCTTGACGTACTGCTGCTCCTCGACAGTCTCGCGCGAACTGCGAACGCACTTCGAGAGGTTGCCATTGCAACGGGCGAGAGCGTCGGTCGCGGCGGGTATCCGCCGAGCGTCTTCGCGGAGCTCGCAAGGATCGTCGAGGCCGGAGGTGCGACTCCGAGCGGTTCGGTGACGCTCGTCGCGACCGTCCTCGAAGACGGCGACGAACGGGATCCGGTGAGCGACGCAGCTCGCTCGCTGCTCGACGGGCACCTGCAGCTCTCCGCCGCGCTCGTTCGCGCGGGGCGCTTCCCCGCGATCGATGTTCCGGCAAGCGCGAGCCGCACGATGGCGAGCGTTGCGCAGCCGCAGCACCTTGAGGCAGCCCGCGTCGTGCGCCGCGCGATTGCGGAACTCGCACGAACCGATGACGCGCGAAGCCTCGGTGTCGACGTCCAAGGCACGTTCGTACAAGCGGCGGTGCGTTGCGAGGAGAGGTTCGAAGCGTTCCTTCGTCAAGAAGCGCTCGCGGTCGACGCATCGGAGACGCTCGCGTCACTCTACGAGCTCGCGGAAAGACTGCGGCAATGAACCGGCGACGAAGCAGACATCGACGGCCTGCATCATTCCACCATGACGACGTTGACGCAGCCGCTCGAAATCAGCGTTCTTGCCGCACCGCTCGCGGCGATCGACCGCCGTGCGCTCTCGCAAGCGTGGTACTCCGCGTTGGGGTATGCGGCGCCTCGCCATAGCGAGGGTGACGCATTCTGTCATCCTGAGCGCAGCGCGAACGGAGTGAGCGCGAAGTCGAAGGACCAACGCGCTCCCTGGCGGCGGTCCCTCGACTCCGCTCGCCTCGCTCGCTACGCTCGGGATGACAAGGCGCATTCACACGCCATAGGGGCGCCCTCTGTCCGTTCCGCCGCATCGGTCGTCGAGAGACGAAGAGACTCGAAGCTTGCGCAACGCGTCGAAAGAAAACTGTTGTTGAAGGTAGGGCAGCGAGCGCGGGCGAGTGTCGCGGTCGCGGGAGGGCGGGTGCACCTCGTACTCCAGCACCGCGGAGAGCGGTTGCACGTCGTCGCGTTTTGCCCAAAGCGCTTGGAGGCCGCCGTAGCGCGAGCGCTGGCGCAGGCGCGCTACGCGCTCGCGCGGCGGGGCATCTCGGCGCAGGCGCTCCTGAACGGGGGTGCCTGATGTACATCGATCCCGCGATCGCCGCGATGCTCGGTCGCGTTGCGCTGCGCGAAGAGGATGCCCTTCGCGCCTATACGCCCGGGGCGCAGCCCTCGTTCGACGACGTCGGCCGCGAGCAAAGGTCGTCTCCCGTACTAGACGCGCTCTCGGCAGCGCCGCCCGAGAGCAGCTACTTTCTGGAGCGCGGCGAGGACGGCGGCGTCCGTTATACGCGTAACGGCAGCTTCACGGTTCGTAACGGAATGCTCTGGAACGCCGATGGGCATCCCGTTCTCGGCCTGACGCGCGGCGGCGCACTGAGGGAGATATCCGTCGATCCCGTCGATCTCGCGTTGAATCGCGCGCGCGACGCGCGTATCGAGGCAAACGGCGCACTCGCATATGAGAGAGAAGTCATCGATCCGCGCAACGGCGTGCGCGAGCCACAGCGCGTGGTCGCGGGGCGCATCGCGCTCGCGCGCTTCGCAGCGGGAACGGCGCTTCGCTCCGAAGGCTCGGTGCTGTCCGCGCCTCCAGGCGTCGCGCCGCACGTAGGAACGCCCGGGGACGGCAACTTCGCGTCGCTTGCGACGATGCGGCGAGAGAGCAGCGGCATCGACATCGATCGTAGCGTCGATCGGCTTCGCGTGGCGTACCGTGAGCTTGATGCCGTACAGTCGCTCTATCACGCGCGAGACTCGGTGGCGAAGACCGCGACGGATCTCGTGAAGTGAGGCGCCTCGTCTTCGAGCGATCGAAGGGTGTGCGCAGGGCGCAGCTCGAGGAGCGCTCGCTCCTACCCGTGAGCGCAGCATGCGTGGTAGCGAACGCAATGCGCGAGCGCCTCGCGACCCTGTGCGGCAGCGATGTTGACCTGCGCCTCTTTCCGCCGGCGATCCCGCGGCGCGAGGCGTGGGCGGCGATTCTCGGCGATGCTCGCCTCTACGTCGTCCGAGGATCGGCAAGCGATGCCGCGATCGTGTTGCGCCCGTGCGATGCGCGCGCGCTCGCCGCCCTGCTCTTCGGCGAAACCGCAGTCGGTGCGGAGCGCGAGCTCTCGCGCATCGAGGTTGAGATGACTCGCCGAGCCGTCGAGGCGATCTCGGCGACGCTCGCGCCGGTCTGCGGCGAGACGCGCATGGATGAAGAGACGCATGGCGTCGAAGCGGTCACGTACTTCGAGCTGCACGTGGTACAGCCGCTCCAGCTCTGCATCGGTATCGCGCTCTCACGGGAGCCGGCATCCGGCGCGGCGCAGAGCCTGCGAGCGGAAGCGTTGCGCGCTGCGACGATGACGCTCTCCGCCGAGCTACCGCTCGTGCCGCTGTACGCAGGGGCGCTCGCGGCGCTGCGCCCCGGTGACGTCATTGCGGCGCGCGGCGACGCAACACTGTTGCGCGCGAACGGAGCCGGCATCGGCACAGGGCGGTGCGGCGTGCGCTCGAGGCGGTTTGCCGTTGCATTCGCCTGACTTCGAACGACTGCGGTCAGTGCCGCTGGAGCTCACCGTGTTGCTCGGCTCGCGCAGAATGACAATCGGTGAGCTGCTCGAGCTCGGAGAGGGAAGCATCGTCGAGCTCGATCGCGCTGCGGACGGGCCAGTCGATCTGCTTGCCGGAGGCGCCGTCGTCGCACATGGTGAGATCGTTGCCGTGGAAGAGCACTTCGGCATTCGCATCACCGACGTGCGTGCGCAATCGTGAACGCGTGGCTCTCGCTCGCTGCTCGGTCGCATGCCGGCGTCCCGGTCGACGTGCTCGTGACGCTGACGTTGCTCTCACTCGCTCCGTTCGTGCTCGTGATGTGCACGTCGTTCGTGCGTATCGCCGTCGTACTCTCGCTGGTGCGATCGGCGATCGGCGCATCGGCGGTACCACCGAACGCCGCGCTGAACGGCCTCGCGCTCGTCCTCACCATCGTCGTCATGGCGCCGACGCTGCGGGCGATCCAACACGACGCCATAGAGCCGTACGCACACGGTCGCATCACACAGGATGCCGCGATGCTGCGAGCTGCAGCGCCGTTGCGCACCTTCATGCTCCGTCAGACACGCGCCGCCGACATTGCGCTCTTCGAAAGGGTCGCCGGCGCGCAAGCCACGCCGTCGCAAGGCATCCCTGCCGCGGTGCTGCTTCCCGCGTTTGCCGTCGGCGAGCTGCGCAGCGGCTTCGCTATAGGTTTCGCGCTGTATCTCCCGTTCGTAGCGATCGACCTTGCCGTCGCCTCGATCCTCATGGGACTCGGCATGGTGATGCTAAGCCCGCCGGTCGTCTCGTTGCCGGTGAAGCTTCTCCTCTTCGTGATGGTCGACGGCTGGGCGCTCGTCTGCGGAGGCGTCGCGAGCAGCTTTCGTTGACAGTACGCTAGTAGCGGAGTATCATGCCGATGAGCGACGAGTTCGATGGTGTCGAATGGGACGAAGATAAGAGCGCGAGGAACGAACAGCTCCGCGGTTTCGGATTCGATTTCGCGGCGCGACTTTTTGTGAATGACTTCTTTGAGGATCAGAGAGACAGCCACGAATTTGGAGAGTTGCGTTTCGTGTCCATCGGTCCCATTGATTCGCTGATCTTGACGGTGATATGGACGCCTCGCGGAACGAGAAGGCGGATTATCTCAGCGCGGCCGGCTTCACGAAAGGAACGGGAGATCTACGATGGCTATCGTAAGAAAAAAGCTTTCAGAACTCGGGCGAGTAAGGCTCCCAAAGGGCTATAAGTGTGCCTCGGAAGCACAAATCCAAAGATGGGCGGAAGAAGACGGGATGGCGGACTTCGAGTTCAGCGAGAACGCTCGCTTTGTCCGTAACGTCAACGTCCGTGCCCTCCGCGAGCGGCTCGGCCTCACGCAAGAGGAGTTTGCACGGCGCTATCGCTTTCCGTTACGCAGCGTACAAGAGTGGGAGCAGTGGCGTAAACGGCCCGCGCCTGGCACAATGACATTGCTTCTCGCAATCTCGCGGGATCCGAAGGCGCTTGCGAAGGCCCTTGCCTGAGCCCGTCAAGGGGTCGTCTGCGGAGGCGTCGCGAGCAGCTTTAGGTAAGAAACACGCGTGCGGATATCACAGGCGCTCGCGACGATGCGGCCGTTTTTCTCCTTTGAGTTCTTCCCGCCGAAGGACGACGTCGGAGTGGAGCGGCTCTTTGCGTCGATCGAGATGCTGCGCCCGCTTCACCCGGCCTTCGTCTCGATCACTTATGGTGCCGGCGGCTCCTCCCGCACGCGCACGATCGAGCTCGCAAAGCGCATCGGTCGCGAGCTCGATCTCACCGTCCTCGCGCACGTCACATGCGTCGGCTCCTCGCGAGCTGAGCTGCGCGGTGTCTTCGACGATCTCGTGCGCGAAGGTATCGAGAACGTGCTCGCGCTTCGCGGCGACCCCCCGAGGGGGGAAGCGGCGTTCATCCCGCCACAGGGCGGCTTCGCGCACGCGAACGAGCTCGTCGCAATGCTGCGCCGCAACTACGATTTCTGCATCGGCGCAGCGTGCTATCCGGAGACGCACATCGAGGCGGAGAGCCCGCAGAGCGACCTCGAGCACCTAGGCGAGAAGGTGGAGGCAGGCGCGCAGTTTCTCATCTCGCAGCTGTTCTTCGATAACGACGCCTACTTCGCGTTCGTCGAGCGCGCGCGCAGCGTCGGTATTGAAGTACCGATCCTCCCCGGCATCATGCCGATTACGAACTACGATCAGATTACGCGGTTCGTCGCAATGTGCGGCGCCTCGATTCCGCCGAAGCTGCAAGCGGCGATGGAGCTCCGGCGCGGCGACGAACGCGCCGTCGAAGACCTCGGTGTCGCCTATGCGTCGATGCAGGCGGTCGACCTGCTCCGGCGCGGCGCACCGGGAATACATTTCTATACACTCAATCGTTCGCCGGCGACGCGAGCGATCGTCTCCGGCATGCTCGCTGCAAGCGTCTGGCGCCCGGATTTCAAGAAACCGGTAGTCTTCCCGTAACATATCGGCCATGGACGCGCGCTACGGTGCGTTCGTGGGCGTTTTTGACGGTTTGCTGCGAGAGATGTTGATCGTGACGGCAGTGCTCTCGCTGCCGATCGTCACGCTTGCGGCGCTCGTCGGCACGATGGTAGCGATCGTGCAGGCCGCGACCCAGGTGCAGGAGCAGACGATCACGCTGCTTCCGAAAATGCTGACCGTCGGCGTTACGGTTGCGCTCTTCGGAGGATACGGCTTACGCCTCTGCGCGCGGCTCTTTGCCGACGCGATCGCAGCGCTGCCCTCGATTGCTCACGGATGAGCGCGACATCGCTGCTCGTCTTCGCTCGATGCGCCGGGTTTGCGTTCCGCGCGCCGGGCATCTCCTATCCCGGCGTGCCGCCCGTGCTACGCGCGGGTCTCGCACTCTTCCTCACGCTTGCGATGCCGGCGGGAGTTCACGGAGACGTTCACCTCGACGGTGCGCCCCTCGTGGCGGCAGTCGGTCTCGAGTTTCTCGTCGGTAGCGCGATCGGCATCGGTGCCTGCGTGCTCTATGACGGTGCCTACGCAGGGGGGCGAGCCGTCGACGATTACGTCGGCGTGAGGGCGATCGCGCCGTCGATCGAGCTCGTCGCGCCGAGCGGCTTCGGGCGCATCTGGTCGCTGGGCTTCACCGGCGCGTTCTTTCTCACCGGTGCCTATCGCCCGACGATCCTCGCCTTCGCGCGAAGCTTTACGCAGATCTCGCCGGGCAGCATGCCGGAGACGCACGCGTGGCTCGCATACGCGAGTACGCTCGCCGTCACGCTTCTGCGCGTCGCGCTCGGTGTCGCCGGCCCGGCGATCGCAGCAGCGTTCTTGGTGCAACTCGCGCTCGGAGCCCTCTCGCGCACGATTCCGCGGTTCGGAAGTCTCACCCTGACATTCCCGCTCGTTTTCGGCGCTGCGCTGATCGCGAGCATGCTCGCGCTTCCGACGCTCGTGCAGGACTCCGCACCGTTGACGCTCTCGCCGTGAGCGAAGAGAAACCACTCGATCCGACGCCGATGCGTGTCGCGAAGGCGCGGCGCGAGGGAAACGTGCCGCGCTCGAGCGAGCTCGTTGCTGCAGCGGCCTTTGGAGCGGCATCAATTGCAGCGTGCGCTGTCGTCGAGCCGATCGGAGCGCTCGCGCGCACTGCGCTGTTCGCTGCGGCGCGAGGCTCGCCGGTGCGGCATGCGGAGCTCCTCATCGTCGCCCTCGCGCTCGTGCCGCTCTGTGCGGGAGCCTGCTTTGCCTTCGGGACCGGTGTTACCCAGAGCGGCGGTTTCGCGCCGGCGCCGCTTACGGTGAAGGCCGAACGCCTGAACCCGGCGGAAGGAATGCGACGCGTGCTCTCGCGCGAGAGCGTGCTGCACGCGGTGCGCGGCGCGCTCGCGTTCGCCGCCGCTGCCGTAGCGATCGTTCCCGCGATGCGCAACGCCATGCTTTCGGCTTCGAACGCGATCGGGATCAACGGTATTGCGACCGCAGCGTGGGCGGGCGCGCGGCGAGAGCTCTTCGTGGCCTGCGCCGTCGGCCTGCTCTTCGCTTCGGCCGAGTACGCGACCGTGCGCCGCGGCTGGCTGCGCAAGCTGCGCATGTCCTTTGAAGATCTCAAGCGCGAGATCAAAGAACAAGAGGGCGACCCTCACGTTCGGGGGCGCAGGCGCGCCCAACACCGCGATCTCTCGCGCGGCGCGATATCGGGCGTTCGCGAGGCAGCCTTCATCGTCACCAATCCGTCTCACCTCGCGATCGCACTCGGCTATCGGCCGCCGGTGATGCCGGTCCCGGTGCTACTCGTCTGCGCGTGTGACGCGCTCGCCTCACGAGTGCGCGAGGTCGCCGCGGACCTCGGCATTCCCATCATCGAGGACGCACCGCTCGCGCGCGCGCTCTTTCGCGATGGGCGCGTTGGGGAGCCGATCCCGGCGCTGCATTACGTCGCCGTTGCGGAGATCGTCCTCGCGCTCGGGCGTCAAGGACTGCTCGCCGAGTGAACCGCCTGAGCACCTACCTCTTCGCAGCGATGTTGCTCGCGATCATCGCTATTTTGATCGTGCCGCTGCCGCCGTGGCTGCTCGACCTTCTTCTCGGTATCAACATCTTCGGGTCGGCACTCGTGCTGCTGCTCTCCGTCACCGTCGAGGAGCCGCTGGAGTTTTCGGCGTTCGCGCCGGCGCTCTTGGTTGCAACGCTTTTCCGTCTCTCGCTCGACGTTTCCGCGACACGTCTGATCCTGACG
>JASHOG010000083.1 GCA_030041225.1 Vulcanimicrobiota bacterium
CCCCACGGGACGACGAACGTACCGGTCGCCTCGGGATGCCGCTTGCGAAGGACGGGAACGGCGAGCGAGACGAGCACGAACGCGACGAGCGTGCCCATGTTCGTCGCCGAGCCGAGAATCCCGATGGGAAAGAACGCGCCTGCTGCGGCGATGAGAATGCCGAAGATGAGCTGAGAGAGTGCCGGCGTTCGCCATACGGGATGGAGGCGCGTAAAGGCCTCGGGGATGAGCTTGTCGCGCGACATCGCAAAGAAGATGCGCGTTTGCCCGAACATCATGACGAGGAGGACCGTCGTGAGCCCCGCGATCGCGCCGAACGAAATGATGATCCCTGCCCAAGGCAGGCCGACGTAGTTCATCGCGTCGGCTACGGGCCGCGCCGTGTTGAGCTTATCGAACGGGACCATGCCGTCGAGGATCGCCGCCACGACGATATAGAGAACCGTGCAGATCGCAAGGCTCGTGATGATTGCGAACGGCAGGTCTTTTTTGGGATTGCGCGCCTCTTCAGCGGCGGTCGAAACGGCGTCGAAGCCGATGTACGCAAAGAAGATGAACGCCGCCCCTCCGAAGACGCCGAACCAGCCGAACGGCATGTAGCCACCCGCCCCGGTCGTCGGACCTGCGGCGAGGTGATAGTTAGCGGGGTTGATATGCCAAACGCCGAGAGCGATGAAGAAGAGGACGATGAGCACTTTGATCGTGACGATGACGGCGTTGACCGCACCGGACTCCTTCGTGCCTCGTATCAGCAGAAGCGTCAGGAGCAAGATGATGCCCGCAGCCGGCAGGTTCGCGATGCCGGGCGTCATGTCCCAATGGCTGTGCTGCCATACTTGTGGGATGTTGAGGTGAAAGAGCTTTTGAAGAATGAACGTGAAGTAGCCCGACCAGCCGACGCTTACCGTCGCTGCGCCGAGCGCGTACTCGAAAACCAATCCCCAACCGACGATCCACGCAAGAAACTCACCGAGCGTCGCATAGGTGTACGTGTACGCGCTGCCCGCGATAGGAATTTTGCTCGACACCTCCGCGTAGCAAAGGGCTGCAAGAACGCTCACAATGCCGGCAGCGACGAATGAAAGCGTGAGCGCCGGGCCCGCTCTCGTTGCCGATGCGACACCCGTCAATACGAAGATGCCGGTGCCGATGATCGCGCCGATGCCCATCGCCGTGAGCGACCACGGGCCCAGCGATCGTTTCAGCCCGTGGGTAGTATCAGTGCCTTCCGCGAGAATGGTCGAGAGCGGCTTTACTCGAGAGAAAAGCGACATATCGCCAGGCTATGCCCCCAACGGAGGATTCCCTTTAAGCACACTCAGGATGGTGCCAACCCAATAGTACTCGTCTATGTCGGAACCGCTCGTCGCTCGCCGTCCATGGCTCGCTCCTGCTGCTCCGCCTCCTCGCTCTCGCCGTCCTAGCTCCGCTCGTCGGTCGGAGCTTCCTCCATTAGACGAGCACTATTGGGTTGGCATCATCCCGAGGTTACTCCGACATAGACATCGCGGCCGCTGAGGACGTTCGTGCCGTGATGGAGCTCGAACCCCGCTCGAAGGAACGCGTTGCAGTACTGCTCGTCACTCATCAAGAGCAGACGATGAGTTTCCTCGAAGGTGCGCACGCCGTCGCGCATCGCTACCATATAATGGAAGTTCAAGATCGCGGTGCAGTCATCGCGACGCGAAACGTGCATGCGCGCAACCTTCATGTCGGGAAGATCGGCGAAGCGCGCGGCGACCTGCCCATCGACCCATTCACTCGGGCGTAACCACGGCTCGACGATCGCGAGGCCGCCGGGCAGAAGGTGGCGCGCGAAGTTCGCGATCGCCTGATCGTAGCGCTGGAGCGTCGGAAGATAGGCGATCGAGCCGAAGAGCGAGATGATGACGTCGAAACGCTTAGCGAGGTTGAAGCCGATCATGTCGGCTAAGTGAAACCGCACGCCCGGACACCGGTCCGAAGCGACGGCGAGCATCCCGCGGTCGATGTCGAGGCCTTCGCACGTGAAGCTCTCGCGCAGGTGCTCCAGGTGACGCCCGGTCCCGCAACCGACGTCGAGCAACGCGTGTCCGGGCGAGCGCTTATAACGCTCCACGAGCTCACGGATCACGGCGCTCTCTCGCGCGTAATCCTTGCCTGCGGCGTCGAGCAACGCGTCGTAATAGTGCGCCGACCGCGCGTACGCAATCATCGCTCTTTTGGAATTGTGGCGGGGACGCTGAGATGGCCTGCCACCGCGGCCGCCGAACCGCCCCGGGGATGCGCGACTTCGACGTTCTCGTCGTAGGCGGTGGTAATGCAGGCTGTGCGGCGGCGATCGCCGCCGCTCGCCACGGCGCGAAGACGCTGCTCGTCGAGCGCTACGGCTTCCTCGGCGGGACGGCGACCGCCGCGATGGTCGGCCCCTGGATGACCTTTCACTCGGGCGCCGAGCGCATCGTCGGCGGCATCGCCCAGGAGATCGTCTCGCGCCTCGTCGCGCTTGGCGCCTCGCCCGGACATCTTCCGGATACCTCCGATTACGTCCCGACGATCACGCCCTTCGACCCGGAAGTGCACAAGGCGCTCCTGTTCGAGATGATGACCGAGGCGCGCGTGCGCCTGCTTCTCCACGCGTGGTTCACGAGCGCGCTCGTCGAGGGCGATCGCGTCGTGGGCGCCGCCTTCGACACCGTTGGCGGAAAACGTGTGCACCGCGGCCGCGTCGTGATCGACGCGACCGCCGACGCGTACGTCGCGGCCTCCGCCGGCGTACCAACGCAGAAAGGTGACGCGCGCGGCCGCGTACAGCCGGCCTCGCTCATGTTTCGGATGAGCCACGTCGACCTGGCCAAGACGGCGGCGTACGTGCGAACGCACCCCGATCAGATGCGTACGTCGTTGAAGGCGCACGAACGAACGTCACGCAGCGTCACCGCGGTTGCCGGACTGCACGAGCTCTGGTCTCGCGCACAACGAGACGGTATCGTCGATGTGCCGCGCGAGGTCGTTTCGTTCTTTGTCTCGCCGTATCCCGACGAAGTCACGGTGAACATGACGCGCGTGCTCGAGATCGATCCGCTCGACCCCGACGACCTTACTCGCGCTGAGATCGAGGCGCGCCGCCAAGTGATGCAGATCGCGACGTTCTTTCGCGAGCGCGTTCCCGGTTTCGAGAACGCTCGCATCGCGGCAACGGGCACGCAGATCGGGATTCGTGAATCGCGCCGCATTGTCGGACGATACACCCTCACGCGCGAGGACGTGCTCGAAGCGCGGCATTTCGAGGACGCCGTTGCCCGCAGCGCGTATCCGATCGATATTCACAATCCCTCCGGGAAGGGCACGACGACGCAGCGGCTCGCACCCGGCGCGAGTTATGAGATTCCGTATCGTTGCTTGGTTCCGGCGAGCTGCGAAGGTCTGCTCGTCGCCGGACGATGCATCTCGACGACGCACGAGGCGCTCGCCTCGACGCGCCTGACGCCCACGGTGATGACGCTCGGCCAGGCGGCAGGAACAGCGGCAGCGATCGCCTGCGAGCACGATCTGTTGCCGAGCGAGATTGACGTGCGCGAACTGCGCGCCGCGCTCGTGCGAGACGGTGTGGTCGTATGAGTGTCATGCAGGCCGTACGGCAGCACGGGCTGCGCGTCGAGGTCGCCGACCTCGGTACGTGGGGCGCGAGCGCACTCCACGCGGAGTACGATCCACGCGCACGAACCATTCGCGTCAACGTGCATTCCCTGCGCGCGCTGTTCGGCGCGAAGCGGCGCCGCTTCTTCGTCGAAGCGGTCGCTCACGAGCTCTACCATCATTTAGAGCGTGTCGGCGTCGTCGCGCATCTGCCCTCGTACGCCGAGCGCGAGCGCGCCGCACGAGCCTTCGCACGGCGTGCGTCATGAGGTACGTTGCGGGAATTGACGGCGGGCAGAGCGGGACGCAGGCCGCAATCGCCGATGAAACCGGACGCATCATCGGGCGCGGCAGTGCCGGCCCGGCCGATGAGATCGCACAGGACGCGACGTCGACGCGGTTGCACGATGCGCTGAACGGCGCACTCGAAGAGGCTCGCAAGAATGCGAAGTTGGATGAAGCGACGACGTTCGATGCGATCGTCGCCGGTGTGAGCGGCTACGAAGGCCGCCTCTGGGGCGTACCTCCTTCGCTGCCGGCGCGAACGTTCAGGATCGTGCACGATCCCACCGTTGCGCATGCCGGCGCATTTGCGGGAGGAAGCGGTGTCATCGTGATTGCCGGTACCGGATCGGCTGCGTACGTCGTCGATGACGGCGGCGCGACGGGGTTGCACGGCGGATTCGGCTACCTTTTCGGTGACGAGGGAAGCGCCTTTTGGATCGTCCGAACGGCTCTCGCCGCTGCGGCGCTGCGCGACGACAACTGCGCGATCGCGCAGGCCGCGCTCGCACGCTTCGGTCAGAGCTCGATGCGCGAGATCTTTGCCGCGTTCTACCACGGCACGATCACGCGCGAACGCCTTGCATCGTTTGCGCGCGAGGTCATCGACGTCGCACAACGCGGCGGAGGGACCGACCCGTGCGCGCGCGAGACGGTCGCTGCGGCGCACGAGCACCTTGCCGAGCTTGCCGCGTGGGCGACACGCAGGCCGTGGCATTGGACATCGCATCCGCGCGCGGCGTTCGTCGGCGGTCTCATGCACGACGCCGGCTTCAAGAGCGACGTCTATCGAGCGACACGGGCCAAGGAGCCGGACATCGAAATCGTCGAGCCCGCCTATCCGCCCGTGCACGGTGCAGTTCTCATGGCATTGCGTGAGGCAGGCATGTCACACGCGACGTTGACACCGTGAGCGTTCCGGCGTCGCTGCACGGAAAGCTCGTTGTCTCCGTGCAAGTTCCACGAGGGTCCGCACACGACGCTCCCGCGGCCATTGCCGAGATGTGCGCCGCTGCGATCGACGCCGGCGCGGCAGGAGTACGCGTCGAGTCGAGCGCGCATTTGAAGGCCGTACGCGCCCGGATCGACGCGCCGATCATCGGCATCATCAAGCGCGAGTATGTGGGCTATGAGCCGTACATCACGCCGACGCTCGCGGACGTTCGCGAGGTGCTCTCGACGGGTGTCGAGATCGTGGCCTTCGACGCTACGCGGCGAACGCGTCCCGACGCAAGCACGACGGAAGCGTTTGTCGCCCGGATTTGGGGTGCCGGCGCGCTCGCGATGGCCGACTGTGCGCTCGCCGAGGATGGCCGGTACGCCCGCGAGGACGGCGTCGACATCCTCGCAACGACGCTCTGCGGCTACACCGAGCGAACGCGAGGAATCCGGCTGCCGTCGTACCAACTCGTGCGCGAGCTTACGACCTTTGGCGCATTTACCATCTGCGAGGGCGGCATAGTAACGCCCGAGGACGGCAGAGCGGCGCTCGCCGCTGGAGCGGATGCGATCGTTGTCGGAACAGCGATCACGGGCTCGCTACCCGAACGCAAGCCCGAGCGCATCGTGGCGGAGCGCACTCGCGCTTTCGTTGCGGCGCTCCACGCTTCCGGCGCAGGGTCGGCGAGCATCTAAGCGAAGGCGTCGCTACGTGAGCAAGCACCGCGGCTTTACGATCGTCACCGTCGTCCTCGCGCTGCTCTCGATCGCGGAGATACTGTACTTCTGGTTGATGCCGACGGTTGAGCCCTGGCTCCCACCAGAAGGCGGGCATCCCGGTGACCAGGTTGATTGGCTCTTTCGCTTCATGGCGTCTGCCGCCGCGCTGCTCTACACGTTCGTCGTCGGCTACGTCATCTATTTCGCGATCGCGTTTCGTCGGCGACGCGGTGACTCGCCCGATGCGCTCGGCCCGAACATCCACGACAATCCCAAACTCGAAGCGGCGTGGACTATCGTGCCGACGCTCTTTGTCGTGCTGCTCTCCGTCTTGAGTATCAAGATATGGTACGTTCTGCAAGTGCAGCCGGCAAACGGCCTGGTGGTAGAGTCGATCGGCAGACAGTGGTACTTCACCTTTCGCTACCCCGACGTCAACGGTGAGGTCACGAGTGAGATGCACCTGCCGGTCAACGTCCCGGTGACGCTCAACGTGACGTCGGCGGACGTCATCCACTCGTTCTGGGTCCCGGATATGCGCCTCAAAGCCGACATGATTCCCGGCATGATCAATACGATACGCTTCACCCCGACGCGAATCGGTCGTTATAAAATCATCTGCACCGAGTTCTGCGGGACGGGGCATTCGACGATGGACAAACAGGTGATGGTCGTCGAGCCCGTCGCGCAATACGAAGTCTGGTACCGCGGCTGGCAGGTTCACAACGCGCAGGTGAGCAATGCGATTCCGACCGTCTCATCGGGCGCAATCAGCCTTACCGGCGGCAGCGCGAGCGCCGGTCAGGCGCTCTTCGCGCAGAAATGTACGGCCTGCCACGCGTTAGGGCCGTTCAGCCAGCGCATAGTCGGCCCCGGCTTGCTCGGAGTTCTGCACGACCCGACGCACCCCAACCTCGTCGACGGCGATCCCGCGACGCCGCCAAATGTCGCAAAGATTCTGCAGAACGGCTACACCGGCAGCTTCGGGCACATGCCGGACGAGGCGGAGAACGGCCTTTCCAGTAAGGATATCGCGAATCTCGTCGCATACTTGAATACCTTGAAGGTAAAGTGAGCTAAGGCGCAATCATGTCAGTCATCGCAGAGCACGGCGGACTTGCCGAACACATTCACCCGGAGCCGCAAGGCTTCATCCGGAAGTACATTTTCTCTCTCGATCACAAGATCATCGGGATTCAGTACATCATTACGGCGTTCGTCTTCTTCGTGCTCGCCGGCTGCCTCGCCGAGATCATTCGCATCCAGCTCATGCATGCGAACGGTGGTTTCATCACACCGGACACGTACGACGAGGTCTACTCGATCCACGGCTCCGCAATGGTGTGGCTCGTCATCATTCCGATGCTCACCGGCGGCTTCGGCAATCTCGTGATGCCGGTGCAGATCGGTGCGCGCGACGTCGCCTTCCCGTGGCTGAACATGATCAGCTTCTGGATATTTCCGGTCTCCGGCTTGATGCTCTTCTCATCGTTTCTCATGGGCGCCCCGGTCGCCGGGTGGACCGAGTATCCGCCGATGTCGTTACAAGGTGCCGCGGGAACCTCGATGTGGTGCGCGGCGATCTTCCTGGTCGGCGTCAGCTCGACACTGACCGGCATAAACTTCCTCGTGACGATGCTGAAGATGCGCGCGCCCGGGATGACCTACACGCGAATGCCGCTTTTCTGCTGGGGACAGTTCGCGACGGCGCCGCTGCTCATGATCGCCACGACCGCGCTCGCAGCCGCGCTTGCCGCGCTCTTCATGGAGCGGCAGTTCGGCGTGCCGTTCTACGACCCGACGAAGGGCGGCTCGCCGGTGCTCTGGCAGCACATGTTTTGGTTCTACTCGCACCCGGCCGTCTACATTATGATCCTGCCCGCGTTCGGGATCATGTCCGAGGTCATTTCGGTGTTCTCTCGCAAACCGATCTTCGGATATCGCTTGATCGCGTTCTCGTCGGCTGCGATCGCACTCGCCGGCTTCATGGTATGGGCGCACCACATGTTTACCTCGGGCATCGCGCCCTACATGCAGCTTCCGTTCATGGTGATCACGTTCATCATCGCGGTCCCGACCGGGGTCAAGATCTTCTCGTGGATCGCGACGTTGTGGGAAGGGAAGATCCACCTGACGAGCTCGATGCTCTTCGCGCTCGGCTTCCTCGTGCTCTTCACCTTCGGCGGCATCAGCGGCGTCTTCTTGGCGGCGATTCCGTTCGATCTCCACGTGCACGGCACGTACTTCATTCCGGCGCACCTTCACTTCGTGCTCGTCGGCGGAAGCCTCATGGGAATCTTCTCGGGCATCTACTACTGGTTCCCGAAGATGACCGGCCGCTACATGAGCGAGTTTTGGGGCCGCGTGCACTTCGTGCTCTTCATGATCGGTTTCCTCGGAACGTTTCTCCCGATGCACTGGCTCGGCGCCGAGGGCATGCCGCGCCGCGTTGCGACCTACGACCCACAATTCCAAGGCGTCAACCAGTTCGAGTCGATCTTCTCGTTCATCATGACGCTTGCGATTTTGATCTTCTTTATCAATGCGCTCTACTCGATTCGCAACGGGAAGAAGGCCGGGCACAATCCGTGGGGTGCGCGTACGCTCGAGTGGCAGATTCCGTCGCCGATGCCCTACTACAACTTCAAGCACATCCCGAGCGTCTTCGGATTGCCGTATGATTTCACTGAGCCGCTTCCGTACGCCCATCTCGAAGAGGAGCTGACCGACTCACCGGTGCCCGTGGGGAGTCACTGACGTTGGAAAGGCGTCGAGTTGCCGATGTGCATAGTGTCGTAGGGGAAAGATAAGTGGCGGTTGTTTCGATTCCAGGCGGGGGAGAGGTCGATCAGCTCTACGCCGAGACGCGAGCGCTGCGTTTGCAGGGATTCCTGCTCTTCCTCGTCAGCGATATCGTGCTCTTCTCGTCGTTCATCTTCGCCTATCTCTATCTGCGCAACAGCGGGCAGGGCTGGCCACCTCCGGGCGTCACGCGTCCGGCGATCGCCCTTGGGGCGGTGAACGCGGCGATTCTCTTCGGTTCGGGCGCCACGATGCACTACGCCCTCGAGAACTTCAAGCACGGCAAGTTCATGCGCTATGCGGCGTTTATGATCAGCACGATCATCCTCGGCGTGCTCTTTCTCTCCGGCCAAGGTTTCGAGTACTACACGCTCTACGTGCACGACCACGTCTCGTGGTCGGGTAGCGGCATCTTCGGCGCATCCTTTTTCACGCTGACGGGCATGCACGGGTTCCACGTCTTCTGCGGCATTTGGTATCTTACGATTTTACTGCTGCAATCGGTTCACGGCGTCTACGACAAGAACAAGTACTTCGGCCTCACGGCGGGGACGCTCTACTGGCACTTCGTTGACGTGATCTGGGTTGTTCTTTTCTCGATCTTCTACTTGGTGTAAGGAGCGGCACATGAACGGACTTGAGATCGAACACATTGTCGCCGTCGTTCTGGGCGTGATCGTCGTTTGCGTCGCGTTGTTCGCGCTGCGCAATGACTGGAAGACGCCGGGACTCGACAATCAGGTCTTCAAGATCATGCTCGGACTGCTCGCGCTCGGCGGCGTCTTGGCCGCGCTCACCGGTGCGGGTTTCATTGGGAAGTCATGATCTCACCGGAGCGAGAATACCATCCCGATTTCGGCGAGCTTCCGGAAAGCAAGGGCGTTCCGAAGGGGCTGCTCATTACCGTCGCGGTCGGCATCGTGATCATCTTTTTGATCGGCGCGGGTGTCGTGCTCAACTCTTCGTACGGGCCGCACATGTGGCCATCGATGACGACGCTGCGCGAGCCGTTGCACAACGGCCCAAAGGCTCCGCACTAGAGCCGGCCTCTCTAGTGTCTTGGGTTGATGCCGATGGCGAGAGGTGGAAGATCCTCCGGCAGCACGCCGGTCGGCTTCCCGTCGATCTTGTGGATCCCGGCGAAAACGGAGAACTCGACCATCGCCGGAATCGTGCGCTGGCGATACGGCTTCATGCCCACCGACGGCCATTCGCAGGCAACGCCGCTGTCTTCAAAGAGCGCGGCGACGTAGCCGCATTCTCCGGGCGATGAGTCCTCGTCCGGCGGACGGTAACGAACGTAGCCGTCGATGATGTAGATGGGCCGATACGTCTGAAGGTACGCGATGATCGGCATGACGAGCACCGCGACGAAATAGATGAAAAAGGCGACGGCTCCGAGCGCGAAGATCGGTGCGATGACGATGAGCGATGCATCACTCTTGACGTGATGCGCGCGCCAGACGACACCCCACGTGAAGAGCGCGAAGAAGATGAAGCCGAGCAACGGCTCGACGGCGATCGACATACGCCCGGTGAGGCCGCGCCAGACGACGCGGCGTTCGCGCAAGGTCCAGGCTCGATGCGCGAGCATGCGCGCGCGAGGGTGAAGGCGCGGGTAGCGCGCCATCGCTACTCGACCGCCCTGTCCTGATACGGCGACGCGCGCTCAGCGATCGCCCCGAAATCGCATGTTGCCGGGAGCGTCCCAAGCGCTCTTCCTGATTCGCCGGCGATGCGGGAGCGAAGGAAGGCATCCCCGACCGCGGCGGGCGCGTACTGAAGGAGCAGCGAGGCTTGCCAGATGAGAACGGCGCGCTCCGCGATGAAGCGCGCGCGCGATTCGAGGTCGGCGTCGTCTCGCACGAGAGATTCCAACTCGCGTATGGCAGCCGCCATGCGCGGCTCCGCAGCCGTCGATGTCCACTCGCCTCGCAGCGCGCCGAGCGCAGGGGCGTCCTTGCGTAGAATGCGCACGACGTCGAGCGCATTGATGTTCCCCGCTCCCTCCCAGATGGAGTTGAGCGGCGACTCGCGATAGAGCCGCGGTAGGATGGACGTCTCAACGTAGCCGTTACCGCCGAGGCACTCGAGCGCCTCGCCGACCAGCACGGGCGCGCGCTTGCAGAGCCAGTACTTTCCGAGCGCGGTTCCGATGCGCGCGAGGTCGACGTCGTTCGCATCGATCGCGCTCGCGACGCGCGTAAAGAGCCATGTCGCAGCCTCCGATTCGAGGGCGATGTCGGCGAGCACGTTGCGCATGAGGGGCTGCTCGGCGAGCGGTGCTCCGAAGACGTGGCGATACGTCGCAAAGTGAAACGCCTGTGCGAGTGCTTGGCGTACGAGGCCGGCGGAGCCGAGCATGCAATCTAAACGAGTGCGGTTCACCATCTTCAAGATAACGGCGAGGCCTTGACCCTCCTCGCCGATCAAAGAGCCTTGCGTTCCCTCGAGCTCGATCTCGGCTGACGCGTTGCTGCGGTTCCCAAGCTTCTCTTTTAGTCGCAGAATGCGAAATGGATTGTGCGTCCCGTCCTCCAGGACTCGCGGTACGAGGAAGCACGAGAGGCCCCCCGGGGCCTGCGCGGTGACCAAGAACGCATCTGACATCGGGGCCGAGCAAAACCACTTGTGTCCGTCGAGCAGATACGGCTCGCCCGGACCGGAGCGCGAGCGTGCGACGGCACGCGTCGCGTTGGCGCGAACGTCGGAGCCGCCTTGCTTCTCCGTCATGCCCATACCGCAGAGCGCCGCACTCTTACTTGCAATTGGAGCGAGAACGGGCTCGTACGCGCGCGCCGCCAATCGCGGCTCCCAGACGGTGGCGAGACTCTGCTGCGCGCGCAGCGCCGCAACCGCGGCGTAGGTCATCGAGATAGGACAGCCATGCCCCGCTTCTACCTGCGACCAAACATAGAACTTCGCGGCACGGCGTAGATGCGCGCCCGGCATCGCATCGTGCCATGCCGCGCCGTGCAATCCAAGGGCGGTAGCGTGCTCGAGCAGGCTGTGCCATGCGGGATGGAACCGCACCTCGTCGATACGGTTGCCGTTTGCGTCATAATCGACGAGACGTGGGGGGTTTTCATTTGCGTCGAAGCCGAGCTGGATCGTCTCGGGCTGCGCCGCAAGCTTGCCGACAGACTCGAGCTCGTCGAGCGGTACGCGCGGGGCGAAGATCGAGAATGACTCAACGAGAGCGCGGTCGCCGACGAAGAGGTTTCCGCCTGCGAACGGCGGCGGCTGGTTCATGCTGGATGTTCCTTCTACCTACGGCGCTGCTTCTTCGAGCGGCGCAGCACGTTCCTCGCTGCGGGGCCGCAAGGTCGAGCAGATCACGAGCGCGACGAGGGCGACGGCGCAAAAGGCGAGGTACGTGAGCCGGTACCCTGCGATCTCGCTGCGTACGGCGCCGATCACTGCGCCGGCAAGGGCGCTGCCTACTAACTGCCCAACGATGAGCGCCTGGCTGAGCAGGCTCACTGCGATTGCGCGACGGCTTGGCCCGGTTTCGTTGGTGACGATGTAACGCGTCGGCGCGCCGAGGAGCGCTCCGAATCCTATACCCGCGACGACCATCGCAACGAGCGTGATCGGCATCGAGTCGAAACCGAGTGCGAAGATCGCGAGACCAATTTCGGTGACGACCGTCCCCACGATGAGAACGTCGCGCGATCCAACGCGATCGAGTGCATGCCCTGAGATCGGAATGACGACGACGAACGTGGCGGCGCCGAGCGCTGCGACAAGGCCGGCAATAGCCGGACTGACGTGTTGTATCGAGACGATGACCGTCGGAATGAAGAAGAGCGAGCCTTCGAGCACGCCGATCGCGATCTCGAGCAGATACGCCTTGGCGAGCTGAGGTGCGGCAAGGAGCGAGAGAGGAACGACGGGATTGCGCGCGATGCGTTCCCAGGAGGCAAAGGCAATGAGAAGGACAACGCCGATTGCCGCCATGATCGGCCGCATGCTCAAGAGCGCATCGACGACGGCGAGAAGGCCGCAGCACAGAAGTGCGAGCCCAACGACGTCGAGCGAGCCGCGTACGTGCGGTGCTCTCGCCGGCACGTTGCGATTCGCGAGCACGAGAACGATTGCAGCGAGCGGAAAGTTCGCCGCGAAAATCCACTGCCACGAGAGCAGATGAACGAGTGCGCCTCCGAGAACCGGCCCAATGACGGCGGCGAGCCCCCACGTCGCGGCAATCGCTCCAAGGGCCGCACCGCGACGCGAGGGCGGGACGACGTCGCCGATCGCCGCGGTCGCGACCGGAAAGATCCCCCCCGCACCGAGTGCCTGCACGGCGCGGCCGAGCAGAAAAATCTCGTACGTCTGCGCGAGAATCGTTACCAAGCTGCCGAGAGCGAAGGTGCCGACGGCAAGCATGTAGATACGGCGCCGACCGTACCGATCGGCGAGCGCCCCCGCGATCGCGATGGCAGCGATCGTGACCAACAGGTAGAGGCTAAAGATCCATGCGAGGTCGGCCGTCACGACTCCAAAGGCTCGCGCCAGTGCCGGCAGCGCGGGCGCCAGCACGCCAAGGTCGAGTGCTCCCGCAAAGACGCCCAGCCCGAGCGTCAGCAGCAGCGGGAACGTCGAGCGGTCACGCAACGATACGATCGATGACCATGACGACGCACATCAGGGCGAGGTAGAGCAGCGAGTAGCGAAAGAGGCCTCGCGCACACGCTCTCGGCCCGAACCACGTCCGTAGTGCATCAACGATGAAGATGCCGCCGAGCACGACGGCTCCCGCAAGATAAAACGCTCCCATCACGTGCAACGGATAGAGCACGATCGATGCAAGGACCAAGAGCAGCGAGTAGTACGTGATCTCGCGCTTCGTGCGCTCCTCGCCGCTCACGTTGGGAAGCATGGGAACCTTTGCCCTCGCATAGTCCGTCTCGGTCATGAGGGCGAGCGACCAGAAGTGCGGCGGCGTCCAAAGGAAGATCAGCGCAAAGAGCCCGAGGGCGGGCCCGCCGATCGCGTGCGTCACTGCCGCCCAGCCGACGAGTGGCGGTACCGCGCCGGCTGCCCCGCCGATGACGATATTGAGCGGCGTCACTCGCTTTAGCCACATCGTGTACACGCCGACGTAGTACACGTTACCTGCAAGCGAGAGCCACGCAGCGAGCGGATTCACGAAGCGATAGAAGATTCCGAAGGAGATCAGGCCGCAGAGCAACGCGTAGAGCACTGCGTTGCCGGTCGAGATGCGTCCGGCAGGAATGGGGCGGTCCTTCGTGCGTTCCATGACCGCGTCGATGTCGGCATCGTAGGCGCAGTTCAGCGCGCCGGCCGAGGCAGCGGCAAGGGCACCGGCGATGAGCGTCCAGCATGTGACCGCAATCGGCGGAAGACCGCGCGCCGCCATCACCATCGCAGCGAGAGTCGTGACCAGAAGCAGAACGATAATGCGAGGTTTCGAGAGCGTGTAGTAGTCGCGAAGATAACCGAGCGCTGTGCTCACGAGCGGCCTCCGGAAGCAACTCTTTGTGGTAACGGGCTCTCCAGTGCCGCGAACGCCGCCGCCGTAACGAAGGCGAGGAACACGAGCGCCGCATTTGCCGCATGAAACTCGCGCAGGTCGGTCGGCAAGCGAAGAGCGACGTTCAGCAATCCCAGGAGGACCTGAACGAAGACGAGGAACACGCCCGCGCTCGCAGCGGCTCGAACCTGGGGACTCGCGCCCTTTACCCATGTAAGCGCGCACGCCGCGGTGGCGCAGAGAAGCGTCACCGCCGCCGCCACTCGATGCAGCATCTGCACGACTTGTCCCGGAGTATGCACGACGACGTTCCCCGCGCACGTCGGAATCGATAGGCAGGCGAGCCCTGCGCCGCTCGAGCTCACATACGCGCCGATGCACATCGTGACGAAGGTGACGAGCACGGTGAGGGCGAGGACGGGCAACGTGATGGCAAGGTGAAGCCCCGAACCACTACGTTGCTGCTCCTCGTTCGCGAAGATCGCCAATGCCAGGAGCGCCGCAATCAATGTCATCGCCGTGCCCCAGTGCAGGACGACGGAGTACGGCGTGTTGTCGAGCTCGACCGTCGCGGCGCCGAGGCCTATCTGCGTGAAAAAGAGGACGAGAATCGCTAACGCGGTGGGCAGAAGGAGCGCGGAGTGTTTGCGATGCTGCCATGCCGAGAAAAAAACGGCGAGAATGAGCGGGAGAAGCGAGAATGCCAGGAGGCGGTGCGTCCACTCCCAGATCGTGCCGCCCACCATACTCGGGATGAGGTATCCCCTGCACGTCGGCCAATCGGGACACGTAAGCCCGGCGCCGTTGATGCGCGTCCAGCTTCCCATCAAGATGACCGCAAACGCAACGACATCCGCTGCGAGGGCAAGGCGGCTCAGACTCTTCACAGGATTTTTAGCCTATACCGAGATGCTTTGCAGAGCAATGACCCTGGTAGGCGCGCAGGGTGGAGAGGCATTCGACAGAAGGCGGATAGGACGTGAGACGCTGGTGGGCCTTTATCGCCCTGTTCCTCCTCATAGGCTGTCGAGAGGTGCGGGTCAAGACCTATGCCGTGGGGACGACGCCGGTCTTGGGGGGCAACCAGATCGTCGTCGTGCGCGACGCGCAGTCGCTTGCACGGTTGGGTATCCGCGGGCCGATTCGCTATGGGAGAGAGTTCGGTGTCGTACTCTTGATGGGCCCGCACGATCGCACCGGCTACCGCCAAATCATCGAGTCGATCGGCGCAAACGAGGATCGTGTCAGGATCGTAGCATTCGAGGAGCCGCCGGACAACGGCGGCGAGCCGACGGCGAGTTATCGCACGTTTACGCTGTGGATCATTCCGATCACGTACTATCGACGCGGGATTCACGTCGAGGTTGTAACGCCCGACGACGCCCCCGTGACCGACACGACACTTCCCTGACCGTTCATGCGCGCGAGGAGACTTCCGATCACTGAATCATTACAACTCGACGTTCACGTCGAACGCCTCGGCGTCGTGCTGTCCCCGGACGGTAGCGACGCGGAGGCTGAAGGCGTCTTGAACCCCGGGTTCGCCAGGGCGAGCGACGGACGAGGACTGCTCTATCCGCGCGTCGTCGCGCGGGGAAACATTTCTCGCATCGAGCGGGTTGCGCTGCGTGAGTCGGAGGGGACTTTCGAAAGCGAGCGGCTGGGATTCGCGCTCGAACCAAAGGCGCCATACGAGCTGCGCCCTCAGCCCGGGTACGGATGCGAGGATCCTCGTGTCACCTTTCTCCCCGTCCTCGATGAGTATCTCATGGCGTACACGGCCTTCGGCCCTGACGGGCCGCGGGTCGCCGTTGCGAGCTCCAAGGACGGCTACTCGTGGGAACGGCTCGGGCTCGTGCAGTTCGAGAACCCGGGCGCGACGGTCGGTGACGACAAAGACGCAGCCTTCTTCCCCGAGCCGGTCCTCTCGCCCAGTGGCGTCCGGTCGCTCGCGCTCTATCACCGGCCGATGCTCCACATCTCCACGGTCGACGGCGCGGCCGCGATCCCTCTGATCCAGAAGCTGCCGTTCACCGATCGTGAGTCGATTCGGATCGCGTACGTTCCTCTCGACGCCGTGCTCAAGGACAGGTCCGAGTTATTGTGCGTGCGCGAATCCGTGCTCGTCTTACCTCCGGACGGGCGATGGGGATCGCTGCGCGTCGGCGCGGGAACGCCGCCCGTTCGCATCGCGGAGGGATGGATGTCGCTCTTCCACGCCGTCGATCAGCTCGACGGCCGCGGCACACCGAGGTTTCGCTATTGTGCGGGGATCGTGATTCACGATGCGGAGCAGCCGCACCGCGTACTGTACCGCTCACCCGAGCCCGTGCTCTCACCGACAGAGCGCTCCGAACGCCGCGGCACCGTGGATAACGTCGTCTTCCCGACGGGAATCGATCCGCGTCCCGATCTTGGGGACCACACGTTCGACGTCTACTACGGAATGGCCGACTACGCGTCCGGCGTGATACGGCTGACCCTGCTATAGGCGGGTGATGCTGCGATATTTCATCATTGCGACGATCATCGTCGTCGGCATCTTCATCGCCGCGGCAGCCCTTCACGAAGCGGAGTCGCGGTTTCGTGCGACCTCCGGACATGGACATCCGGCGAGGTCCGCGATGATAGCAACCAGAGACGGGAGAGGGAACGCCGCCGTGCGTGGTGACGCGCCATGGGCGCTCTCTGCGCTGCCGGAGTGCATGATTCAGACGACGGAGGGGAAGGGGAGCTTGAGAACGTTGCTTGCGCACTTGCCGCACAACGCGCAGGAGATCGTGCCGCCGGCGACGCTGCATTACAGCGATTGCACGCTCTCGATCAGCGGTGACCAAGCACTCGTCTCGCGGGGGGAGGATCGCCTGCGCATCCCACCGGTTGCGCGCTTCTATCGCTTTGACGGCGGCATCGTCCTGCTCCGAACGCCGGAGTGTCGCCCTCGACGTTGCCCCTCGACCATGCGCATCTATCGGACCGTGCAACCATGACTGCGCTCTCTGTGCTTGCGCAGGAGGTCGCGCGGCGCCGCACGTTCGCGATCATCTCGCATCCCGATGCCGGGAAGACGACGCTCACCGAAAAACTCTTGCTCTACGGAGGCGCCATTCACGTCGCCGGCCAGGTCTCGGCGCGCAGGAGGCAACGTCAGGTGACGAGCGACTGGATGGCGCTCGAGCGCGAACGCGGCATCTCCATCACGTCCACCGTCTTGCAGTTCCAGTACGGCGGGTGCGTGATCAATCTCCTCGACACGCCCGGGCACCAAGACTTCGGCGAAGATACGTATCGGACGCTTCTTGCGGCGGATTCCGCCGTGATGCTGATCGATGCCGCCAAAGGTGTCGAACCGCAGACGAAAAAACTCTTTGCGATCTGCCGCGAACGGAAGATTCCGCTCTTCACGTTCATGAACAAGCTCGATCGTCCGAGCCGCAATCCGCTCGAGCTGCTCGACGAGCTGGAGCAGGTGCTCGGTTTGGGGGTCTATCCGATGAACTGGCCGCTCGGCAGCGGCGAACAGTTCCGCGGTGTGTACGACCGAAGCTCCCGCCGATTACATCTTTTCGAACGTCGCGCCCACGGCGCGACGCGTGCCGGCGTCGAGGTGACCGACACACACGAAAGCGTGCTTCGCGACCTCGTCGATGCGCAGAGCGCCGCGGAGTTCCGCGAGTCGCTCGAGCTGCTCGAGGGCGCAGGAGCTTCCTTCGATACCGATGCGATGCTGCGCGGCGAGGTGACGCCGGTCTTCTTCGGCAGCGCGGTGACGAACTTCGGCGTGCAGCTCTTCCTCGACGACTTCATTCGTATGGCGCCGCCGCCGTCGGTACACGCACTGCGCAGCGGCGGTCATGTCAACGCGGACGAGGAGCGCTTCAGCGGCTTTGTCTTCAAGATCCAAGCAAACATGGATCCACGTCATCGCGACCGAGTGGCTTTCGTGCGGCTCTGCTCCGGGCAGTTCGAGCGCGACCTCGTCGTTCGCAACGCGCGCACCGGCGCCGCGATCCGCCTCTCGCGTGCGATGCGCCTCTTCGCGGACACGCGTGAGTCGCTCGAAACCGCCTACGCCGGCGACGTGGTCGGCTTTGCCAACCCCGGTTCCTTCGCAATCGGCGACTCGCTCTACGAAGGTGCACCGCTCGAGTTCCCGCCGATCCCGGCGTTCGCGCCGGAACACTTCGCCTCGATTCGCAACACCGACACCGCGAGCTACAAGGCATTTGCGAAAGGGATCGAGCAACTGCGGGAAGAGGGCGCAGTGCAAGTGTTCGAGCCGTGGCAAGGGAGCGCGTACGAGCCGATCCTCGGCGTCGTCGGCGAGCTGCAGTTGGAGGTGGCGAAGTACCGGTTGGAGTCGGAGTACGGCGTGCGAACGGAAATTATTAGGCAGCCGTATTCGCTTGCCATGCACGTGCGCGCGGACGAGAGCGCCGCTAGCGCGCTCCATCTTCCTTCGAACGCACTGCTCGTTCGTGACTGGGAGGGTCGAGCGATCGCGCTCTTCGAGTCACGATGGGCGCTCCAACTTGCACGCGAATGGAATCCGCAGATCGACTTAGCACCGTTTGCGGCGGAGGTTGCCGCATGATGACGATCGCGGATGTGCGTGCGGCCGCCGTGCGGCTCGAAGGCGTTGCGCACCGTACGCCGGTGCTGCGATCGCACACGCTTGACGAGCGCGTCGGATCGCAGGTGTTCCTGAAGTGCGAGAGCTTTCAACGGATGGGGGCCTTCAAGTTTCGTGGCGCGTACAATTGCATTGCGCAGCTGACGCCGGAAGAGCGAGCGCGCGGCGTCGTGGCGTACTCGAGCGGAAATCACGCACAGGGTGTTGCGCTCGCAGCGCAACTGCTCGGCACGCATGCGACGATCGTCATGCCGCACGATGCTCCGGCGTCTAAGGTGGCTGCGACGCGAGGTTACGGCGCGGAGGTGGTCGAGTACGAACGCGGGCGCGCGCGCCGCGAGGAGATCGCGCAAAAGATCAGCGACGAGCTCGGCGCGACACTCATAGCACCATTCGACGACGAGCGTATCATTGCCGGCGCGGGCACCGTGGCACTCGAGCTCCTCGAAGAGACCGGTGAGCTCGATGCGATCGTCGTGCCCGTTGGCGGGGGAGGGCTGCTCTCCGGCACCGCGACCGCCGCGCACGGCATCGACGAGCGAATTGCTATTTACGGCGTCGAACCGGAGAATGGAGATGACGTTCGGCAGTCGCTCGAGCGGGGCGAGGTCGTTTCAATCGATGTCCCGCAGACGATTGCCGACGGCTTGCGAACGCAGGCGCCGAGCGAGCTCACCTTTCGCATTGCGCGCGCAAACAGCGTGCGGATCGTCACCGTTTCCGATAACGAACTGCGCGAGGCCATGCGCCTGCTCTTCGAGCGGCTAAAAATCGTCGTCGAGCCGAGCGGTGCCGCGGGTGTGGCGGCCCTCCTCTCGCGCAAGCTTGTGCTGCCGCGGCAACGCGTCGGCGTCGTCATCAGCGGCGGCAACGTCGACGCGCTACGCTTCTCTTACTTGATATCCCCGCAGGCGACGTAGATGCTCAGGTTCTTCGCGTTGTGGACGTTGATCGCGTAGTTCCCCCCGAGAAGGCTCGACAGCATCACGTTATGGATGGTTGTCGTCGTCGTACCGTTGGTGGCATTCGTGAGAGGATACTTCGGCGCCGGGTTCAGCTTCGCGCAGGTGCCTGGGTGAATGTGCGCGGGCTCCGCGACGCCGCCGGGGATGCCCATCATCGTCAAGCTGACGACGACGTCGCTTCCCTGTTGCGTCAGCGTTGCCGTGCCGCTCTGCCCGCTATTGTTCTGGGCGGTGAGGTGAACGGTTACCGTCGAGGGCGCGACGCCGAGTAGCGCGAGGGCGCCGCACAGCGCGAGAGCGCCTAGTGCCAGTCGTTTCATTGCAGTGGTACCTCCTTAGCGGAAGCGATGCTCTATCTGGGCGCGAAGCCCTTCGTAGGCGGCAACGGCCTGCACCGTCGGCGCATCGTCGCTGCCGTCGACGATATCGAGAAGGGAGGCGAGCGCAAATCCGAGACGCTCTGCGCCGGGCTTCCCGTGGATGCGGTCGAGCAGCATGCAGATACCATGCGCAATCTCATATTGCTCGCGCAACGCTGCGAGAGAGACGTGGACACGCGGATCCATGAGCACGGTCAATGGCCGCGTGACGCTGCGACCGCCTGCCTGTAAACGCACGAGGTAACGTCCCGGTGGGAGCAGCGCGCCTTGCGGAACGCGCGGCGTCGCGTGATAGACAGCGGAGATCGGCAGGTCTTGCTCGTCGCTGCGCGGCGGGGCTTCGTGCAAATCCCAGACGAAGCGATGCATGCCCGCCTCCGCCGAGGGGCGTATGAACGGCGCCTCCCAGTATGCCGGCTTATCGAGATCGCGGAGCGGCGGCGGCGGCGGATCGTCGCTCGCGTAACGCCTCACGAGATTTCCACGTGCATCGAAAATCGAGAGGACGACACGCGCGACCGGAGAGGAGAGCGCGTAGTCGATGATTGCGCCATCCGGCGGATTCTGTCCCGACGGCTCCTCGGGCGGCAAGGGGGTGTCGGTGTTCGTGTCGCGCCGCACGCGATACGCGACGGCAGGTTGGAAGAGATGCACGGATCCGAGAGCTGTACCCGAGGCGATCTCTCGCAGCGGCTCTACGTCGTCGAGAATCCAGAAACCGCGCCCATGCGTCGCTACGACGAGATCGCTATCGTGGACGATGAGATCGCGCACCGAGGAGTGCGGCAGGTTGAACTGTAGCGACTGCCAGCGGTTGCCGTCATCGAAGGAGATTGCCACGCCGTTCTCGGTCGCCGCGTAGAGCAATCCGCGCTGCACGGGGTCTTCGCGTACGGCGTTCACGGATTCACGCGGGAGCCCGCCGACGATGAGCTGCCAATGTGCGCCGCCGTCGTGCGTGCGATAGACGTACGGGCGAAGATCGTCGAGGCGAAAGCGATTGACCGCGACGTATGCGGTGTCGTCGTCGAAGCGTGATGCGTCGATTTGTGCGATCTTGCTCCACGCCGTCACGCCGGGAGGCGTTACGTTGCGCCACTGTTTGCCGCCGTCACGCGTGATCCAAACGGAGCCGTCATCGGTTCCGGCCCAGATCGTTCCCTCGTGCACGTAGGAAGGCGCGAGCGCGTAGACGGTGCCGCGGTGAGCGCCGTGCTCCGGATCGTCACTCTCGAATGGGCCGACGACCTTCGGAACACCCGGGTGCGCGCGCGTGAGATCGGGGCTGATCTGTTGCCACGACTGGCCGCCGTTCTCGGTTTCGAAAACGACGTCCGCGGTGAAGAAGAGTCGATGCGGGTCTCGCGGATCGAAGGCGAGCGGCTCGGTGCGGTCCATGCGATAGCCGCGCACCCCGGGAGCAAGAGGCGAGACTTCCTGAGTTTGATCCGTTAGAGCGTTATATTTCTCGACTCTCCCTCCGAACGTGTTGCCCGGATGGAGCGGATCGCCGACGACGTAACCGTATTCTTCGGCGCCGACCGTATGCCAGTCGCGCTGCGTCACCTCACCCCAGCCGCCGCGGCTCGCGACGCAAGCGGAACCGCTCTCCTGCTGTCCGCCGCAGACCCAATACGGGAAGCGATTGTCCGCGGAGACGTGGTACATCTCCGCCGTCGGCTCGTTGTACCATGAGCTCCAGGTGCGCCCGCCGTTGACCGAGATCGTGGCGCCTTGATCGCTCCCGACGATGATATGGCTTGGGAGAACGGAGTTGATCCAGATCGTATGGTAATCGTCGCCGCCCGGAGCGCCCTTGATCGCGACGAACGTCTTTCCCCCATCGCGGGAGCGATAGGTTGACGTGTTCGTCACGTACACAGTGTTCGGATCCATTGGATCGACGGCGATCGAGGCGAGATCGTCGCCGCGCTTCGCGAGCTCCGGCACCGAGTTGCGTTCGGCGAAGTGCGCGCCGCCGTCGTCGCTTCGATAGATGCCGGCGCCCTTCTCTTCGGTGTTGATGTAAGCGTACACGACGCTCGAATCGCTCGGTGCGACCGCGACCTCGCTGCGAGAGATACGCGACGGAACTCCGTTACGGAGTTGTTGCCACGTCGTTCCGCCGTCGGTTGACTTGAAGATGCCGCTTCCGGCGACTTCGAAGGATTCCGCCTCAGGCGTCTCCCACGGCGGTTGCCGTGCCGCCCACATCGTTGCGTAGACGACGTTCGAGTTGCTCGGGTCGATCACGACGTCGTAGGCGCCGACGTTCTCATTCTCATAGAGCACGCGCTGGAACGTTGCTCCGCCGTCGCTCGAACGATAGACGCCGCGCGTCTCGTTCGGCCCGTACGGATGACCGAGCACGGCCACGAAAAGCCGCTTCGCGTCGTGTGGATCCACTGCGATCGCCGGAATCTGCCGTCCGTCCCGCAAGCCCAGGTGCCTCCACGTTCTTCCCGCGTCGCTCGATGCGTAGAATCCGTCGCCGACCGCGAGATCGGGACGCTGCAAACCCTCGCCGCTGCCCGCATAGACGATATTGGGATCGGATGGCGCGACCGCGAGCGCGCCGATCGATCCCGTGTCCTGCTCGTCAAAGATCGGCGTCCACGTGCGCCCGGCGTCGTCGGTCTTCCAGACGCCGCCGTTCACCGAGCCGATGTAAAAGACGTCGGGCTCGCTCGGAACACCGGCGACGGCAGCGGTTCGTCCGCCGCGCAACGGCCCGACAAATCGCCAATGAAGGTCGGGCAGCGGCGCCGCCGCGAGCAACGTGAAGAGAGCGACGAGGGCAAGGGTCGAGCGAAGCATGCTGAGGCGCTACGACATCGTACTGCAACCTTCCGCCAATATCGTCGCAACAATGGTATGCAACGCTGGTAACAGCGCCCGTAGCTTAACTGGATAAAGCGCCCTTGTCGGAAAGGGGAGATCCGGGTTCGAGTCCCGGCGAGCGCACCCGGCTCGAGGAGCACCTTGCCATATTCGAGACACGTGGTAGAATGTGGCATCCCCTTTCCGACAGGTGCTCCAAAAGCTACGAAGAGGACCGGTGCATACCGGTCCTCACCTTTTTAGCTATCTCTTCCCGTTGCGCTTGCGGCGAGGGTGGCGCGGTTGGAACGCCGGACCGATCTTGAACGCGCTCGTGCGCGGGAGAGTCTTGTCCACGTCCTCGCAGCCGATCGGCGTGAACTCGCGGCAGTCTCCCGGGCGTGCCGGGTAAATGCCACAGTAGTAGCGGCCACTGCGACTGCCCATGAGGAAGATGCATTGGTCGGCGAGGTCGTCGGAGACTTTGCGCAGCCAGCCGACGTAGTGCCCGTCAGCAGAAGTGCGCGGCACGACGTACGCGCGCATCACGGCTTCGTAGCTCATACCGAGATGGTCGGCGATGCGCTGCACGTCGCTTGCGCTCACGAAAGGTTCGTAGCCGCTGCAACACTCCGCGCAGCCCGGCGGGCAGGCGACGTTCTCGGGCACGTTCTTCAAGCGCTTGCGGGCGAGCGCGATGACGCGCGCAACGGCTTCGACGAACTCGGGATCGTCGTTGTACTTGTAGATCCACTCGCTCTTCGTGATCTCGTTGACGTTGTAATAGCGCGTCGTCTTCTCGTTGTACTCGATGGTCACGTGCTCTTCATCGATCTCGATGTTCGTGACGTGCTCCATCGGGCGGACGTCGAGCAACTCAGGGTGTGTTGCCTGGCTGGTTCGTTTGCTGTAGTTGCGAAGGGAGATAAGGTCGATCGTTTCCACGCGGCATGTGTTCTCGGGGATTCCAGGCGAAAGCCTTTGTTATAAAGGGGTCCCCGAAGTGCGAATAGCACTTTGGGGCTTAATGCGAACTGCGATCGGCGTCGATCTTGGGGGCTCTCACGTGACGGCAGGCGTCATCGGTGAAGACGGCTCCATCCAGGCGCAGCACGAGCTCGATCTCGAGGACTTGTCCTTCTCGACCGTCACCGAGGCGCTCGTCTCGGTGATCGGCAAGGCCCTCGGCGGAGGGAAGGCCGTCGCGATTGGGATCGGCTCGCCGGGAAACATCGAGCCGAATACCGGCGTCGTGCTCTACAGCCCGAACTTCGGCTGGGAGAATGCTCCGCTTGGCCCTTCTCTCTCGCAGCGCTTCGACGTTCCGGTCTTCGTCGGCAACGACGCGCGCTGCGCGACGCTCGGCGAGTACACGTTCGGCACCGGTGTGGGAACGAAGAACTTCGTCTTGCTGACGCTCGGCACCGGAATCGGCGGCGGCATCGTCGCCGACGGTGACCTGATCCTCGGCAATCGTTTTGGTGCCGGCGAGATCGGCCATCATCAGATCCGCCCCACCGACGGCTTCATCTGTGGCTGCGGGAAGATCGGCTGCTTCGAGGCGCAGTCCTCGGGCACCGGCCTGATCCGCCACGCGTTTGCCGTTGCGCCGTCGTTCCCGCGCAGCAAACTGCTCGACTTGCCGCGCGATGACCTAGGCTCGAAGAAGATTCGTAAGGCTGCGCAGGCCGGGGACCAGCACGCGCTCGCCGCGTGGAAGAACTATGCGAGCGATCTCGCGCTCGGCCTCGCGAACATCATCGCCTTCGTCAATCCGCAACGGATTGCGCTGGGCGGCGGTGTTTCGAGTGCCGGTGAGTTCATGCTCGAAGCCGTCCGTGCGCGCGTGGACGATCTGACGACGATGGTACCGAAGGGCACGACTGAACTCGTCATCGCGAAGCTCGGCAACGACGCCGGGCAGGTCGGCGCCGCGACGATGGCCTTCCGTCGAGGCCTAACGACGCTACAGTGAGGCGACGGCCTGGAGGCGCGGCACGCTCTCGTTTGCCATCCTCGCGATGAGCGCGGCGATCTGACGGGAACTGCGCTGCGGCGCAAGCGCCCCTTGGTTGCGTCGAATATGCACGAGCCGATCGGGATCGCGAATGAGCGAGCGGACCGCGCGCACCACCTCGGCGGCACTGCGAATCGCGACCGCTCCTAAACCGTTACGGCGCACGAAGTCGACGTTTCCGCGCTCCTGCCCCGGTACGTAGTCGTAGACGACGATGGGGAGTTGTGCGGCGTTTGCTTCGGCAAGCGTGCCCGGACCGGCTTTGGTCACGAGGAGATCGACGGCTCGCATGTATTCAGGAATGTTTTCGGTGAAGCCGAGGACATGGATCGTCGTCGGCAGCATGCGTGCCGCTTCGGTGAGCCGCTGACGCAAGAGCTCGTTCCTTCCGCAGACGACGACGAGCTGGATGGGAAGGCGAGCGCGTGCGAGCGCAAGCGCGGTCGAGAGCAGCTTTCCGCCTCCTTCGCCCCCCGCCATCAACATGATGACGAACGCGTCGCGGGGGAGGCCGAGTTGTGCGCGCAACTCCTCTTTCGTTCCCACCACGTCGTCAAATCTCGGGTGAATCGGATGGCCGAGAAGATGGAGGCGGCGTGGCGGAATGCCGCGTGAGAGCGCACGCTCGTAGACTTCGCGTGCGGGCACGGCAACGGCGTCGCTCTGAGGGGTGAGCCACGACTCGTGCACCTTACCGAGGTCGGTGATCACGGTGAGGATCGGCACGTCGTCCATGTGCGCATCGGCGCGTGCACGGAGCGCCGCATGGTTCAAAAGGGGATGGACGGAGACGATGACGTCCGGGCGGTAGCTTGAGAAGAGGTCGCGTAAGCGCTCGCGGTAGAGCGGCTCGCAGAAGCGTACGAGGGCGCGGTAGCGCCGGCGGCCGTTCGTGGCGTAGTAGAGCGCGCCATAGACGGGGGGCGCGTAACGTAGCGCCATGCTATAGCCCCTCCCCAGCTGCGTGAGTGGGAAGGAGCAGTGGGCGGCGACGTCCTCGATGCGGTGCTCGAAGGAATAGGGAGAGTCGATCTCGTCGAGTGCCGTAGCGATCGCATTGGCGGCGCTACGATGCCCCCCACCCGTATCCGAGATGAGGAGAAGGACGCGCTTCTTCACGCGGGGCACTTCTACTCACCCATGCTCGCTCCCGCGAAACCCGCTCGCAGAGGAAGCAGCTTTCCCGACGACCCGGCCTCCTACTTCAGCCAAGAGCTCTCGTGGCTCGAGTTCAACGACCGGGTCCTGGAAGAGGCCCTCGACAAGCGCAACCCCCTCCTCGAACGGCTGAATTTCGTCGCGATCTACGAGACGAACCTCGACGAGTTCTTCATGATCCGGGTCGCGGCGATCAAGCAACAGATCGACGCGCAGGTCCTACGCCGCTCCGAGGACGGGCGCACGCCGAGCGAGCACCTCGCGGCGGTCTCGGAGCGCGTGCGTCGCTCGAAGGAGAGCCAGCTGCGGGTGCTGCACGAGCGACTGTTGCCCGCGCTGGCGCAGCACGGCATCAGCATTCTCCGTGTGGACGAGCTCGACGAAGAGGCGCAGTTGAGTCTCGAGCGCACGTTCGACGAGCGAATTTTTGCGGTGCTCACGCCGCTTGCAGTCGATAGCGGCCACCCGTTTCCCTACATCTCGAATCTCTCACTCTCGCTCGCCGTTGAGCTGGAAGAGAGCACGAGCGAGGGTGTCGCGCTCCACTTCGCGCGTGTGAAGATTCCGGCAACGCTGCCGCGCTTCGTTGCCGTCGAGCCCTCACCGCCGGGCGAGCAGCGTTTCGTCCTGCTCGAAGACCTCATCGCTCGTCACCTGACCTCGCTCTTCCCTGGAATGGTCGTGCGCGAAGCGTACACGTTTCGCGTGACGCGGGATGCCGATCTCGACCTGCAGGAGGACGAAGCCGACGATCTGCTTGCTGCGATCGAGTCGGAGTTGCAGCGCCGGCGCTTCGGAGAGCCGGTTCGGCTCGAGGTCGAGCGAGGAATGCCGGACTACATGCGAGCGTTTCTCCTGAAATCGCTCGACCTTCAAGACATCGACTGCTACGAGATCGACGGGATGATGGCGCTCGGCGATCTGCGGCAGTTGATCGAGTTGCCCGGTCACGACGACGTGCGGTACCCGCCGTTTCTTCCAATGATCCCTCGGAGGTTGCGCGGCGTCAACGACCTCTTTGCGCTCATTCGCGAAGGCGACGTGCTACTGCACCATCCGTACGAGTCGTTCGATCCGGTCCTGCAGTTCTTGAGGCAGGCTGCCGACGACGAGCGCGTGCTCGCAATCAAGGCAACGCTCTACCGAACGTCGGGTGCCAACTCTCCGATCGTGGGTGCCCTCTTGGAAGCGGCAGAGAACGGCAAGCAAGTTGCAGTGGTCATCGAGCTCAAAGCACGGTTCGACGAGCAGAACAACATCGAGTGGGCCCGGAGGCTCGAGCGAGCCGGCGTTCACGTCGTGTACGGTTTCCCCGGGCTGAAAGTCCACGCGAAGGCCATCGTGGTGATTCGCGAGGACGAGGACGGCCTGCGGCGCTACCTTCACTTCGGCACGGGGAACTACAACGAGCGAACGGCACGGCTCTACACTGATCTCGGTCTCTTCACGTGCCGTCCGCGCCTGGGGAGCGATGCCCTCGCGCTCTTCAACGCGCTCACGGGCTTTGCGAAGGTCACCGACTTCGATGATTTGCTCGTCTCACCGGTCACGATGCGACGAGAGATGCTCTCGAGGATCGAGCGCGAGACCGAGCACGCTCGCGAAGGCCGCCCGGCGGGGATTCGTGCGAAGCTCAACGCGCTCACCGACATCGAAGTCGCGAGAGCACTCTACCGAGCGAGCCAAGGCGGTGTCGAGATCGACCTCATCGTCCGGGGAATGTGCATCCTGCGACCGGGCGTCCCCGGGCTCTCCGAGCGCATCCGTGTCCGCTCTATTGTCGGGCGTTTCCTCGAGCACTCGCGGATCTACGTCTTCGAGAACGGCGGCGAACGTGAGGTCTTTCTCTCGAGCGCCGACTGGATGGGGCGCAGCCTCGACCGGCGTGTCGAGCTCGCCGTGCCCGTGCAAGACCCGGCCCTAGCCGAACTCGTCGACCGCCGCATCCTAGGAACCATGCTTCGGGACAAGACCAAGAGCCGCGAGCTCCTCCCGGACGGCAGCTATCAGCGCCTCTCACCTGAGACGGGGCGGGCGGCGGTCGACGCCCAGCGCCTCTTCTTGGCAAAAGCTCCCCAGACGTAGGGGGCTGGCGCCTAGTGGCGAAGGCGGCCAACGCGGGCTATCTCCCCTTTTCCGCGACAATCGGAAGGGCGCTATGGCTATTTTCGTTTTCGAACTTCATGGCCAAGCGAAGCTCCAGAGCAAGCAGGAGCCTGGCTTTTCACGCCTTAACGCCCATTTAACTAGCCCCTCCCATACTGTAGTAAGCCTCTCTCTATATCTGTTGGAGGACCTTTGAGAATATTTGCACGCGTCTTAGCTGCGGCAATACTTGCAGTTATGGCCGTCGGACCCGTAAGCGCGGCGACGTCCAAAACACTGCTCGCGCAAGGCGCTTCAAACACCGCGACGGTCACCGGCACGATTACGGCCAATGGAGCACCGCTCCCGGCCGTCGACGTTTCGCTGACCGGTCCGGCAACCTATCACGCCGTGACGGATTCGTCCGGCACGTTTACCATTCAAAATGTTGCGCCTGGCATCTACTCGATATCGTTGGTGCACGGCGGTTACATCTCACAGCAATCGACCTTCGCGCTCGTCGCGGGGCAAGTCCAAGCTGTGAACGTCGCCTTGCAGCCGGCGTCCTTTAGCACGCTGCAGACGATCGCGCACGTCCGCGCGGTCGGCCCCGGCGTCTTTAATACCTCGGTCGCGTCGATCAACACGATCAACGCCACACAGGTTGAGACACAGGCGGCGTTTACCGCCTTCCAGCTCTTCGACGAAGTCCCGGGCGTCAACATCAACCTTCCGTCGGCAGACGGTAACGGCGCCGACAAAGGCGCGGTGAGCTACGTCGGCATCCGCGGATCGCTACCGTACGAAAACTCGACCCTCATCGACGGCCACCCGCTCGAGACCGGCGACTTCGGCGACTACACGCTCAGCTATGCCTTCTTGCCGGTCTTCATGTCGGAGTTAGAGGTTACCAAGGGCCCGGGCCAGATGGCGCCGGTCATCAACAACGACATCGGCGGCACGGTGAACTTCGTCACCTTTGATCCGACGCTGACGTTCACGCCCGACTACTTCTTCGGCTTTGACAACTTCGGCGGCACGTACGGCCTTCTCGGCGTCTCCGACACGCTCTTCGATGGCCGCCTCGGAATCGTCGTACGAATCGGAACGAGAAATGAGCCTTGTGCCTGCAACGGCCAGCAGCTCTGGTCTGGCTACGAGACCGACGACGGTATCATCTTCAATCCGGGAACGTCCAAAGCAGATGAAGGGTATTACCAAGATGCTGAGGGCCTGATTCCCGGCACGATGAGCGAGCAGTACAACCGTTTCAACCTCGTCCAGTGCTGCGAGACGGTCGAAGGCTACAACGACAACACGGGTGAGCTCGTGAAGCTGCGTTATCGTTTCTCAGCCGCGAGCTTCCTGACGGTGAGCTATATCGGTTCCGATCAGATTTCGGACGAGACCGGAACGATCGCCGAGACCTGGCCGGCGGATTTCGCTCCGCAAGGTCCGTACACAGGCCCGCTTCCCAACGGCACCGGCCAGTTCATCATGTCGAACGAGTACGACACTCCCGACACGCTGACGAACGTCGAGCCGATCTTCGAGGCCGACTTCACGACGGCAATCGGACAAGACACGTTCAAAGCTCGCTGGTACCACGCGTCGATCGACCGCCTGGTCTCGCAGTGCGACTGCAACGGGCCGAGCGACGCCGTCGATCAAGACCTGACGGTGTACGGATACAACGACAACTACTCGACGCCGTACCCGACGTACAACGGCGTGACGGTCCCGACTGCCCTCTACGAATGGTACGTCGAGCACGAGTTCGACTTTCTCCAGGGCTTCGAGGGTGAGTTCGATATGCCGTACGGGAACGGCAGCGTTCTCTCGGCAGCCTGGAGTGGGACTGCAGACAACGCACAGTATTACTATGAGGAAACGACCCAACCCGGCGTTTGCGAAGTCTGCACGTACAACACGCCGCTTAGCGCGGGCTTGACCCACGCCCCGGTAACGTACATTCCGAACGGCTCGTCCCAGATCACCAACACGTACTCGATCACCGACACGGATCGCCTATCGTCGGACCTCGTGTTTGACGCCGGGCTCTACGAGGATTTCTATCGGAACAACTTCGCAACCGAGTGCTATACCGGGGGCGTCGCAGGTATCTGCTCGTCCGATGAGCTCCTTCCGAACGGGTCGAACGCGGTCTGGACGACTCAGACACCGCGTCACTTCGACGACCGCTGGGGTCTCGAGTGGCAGCCCGATCCCGACACGTCGGTCCGCTTCACTGCGGGCTCTTCGATCGCGCCGCCGTGGCTCGACATCCTCAGCTATCAAGAAGGTGCGGTTACCACGGAGGGAACCGGGTCTGCGGAGTACGCCGAGCAGTCGATTCCGAATCCGAACCTGCAGCCCGAGACGGCCTTCGGGTACGACGTCGGCCTCGATCAACGCATCATCGATCCCGATACGTTCTTGAAAGTTGACCTCTACACGACGAATATCTACAACCACTTCCTGGAGCAGTACTTCACCAGCCCGGACTGCTACGACACGACGACTCACGCCGTAGCGACGTGCCCGACGACGGTCGCAACCCCCTACGTGAATATTGAAGACGAAGAGTGGACGAACATCGCCAACACGCGTACTCAGGGTATCGAAGTGACGCTTCAGCGCGTCCCGACGTTCGGATGGGGCTACAACTTGAATGCCTCGCTCGAGCGTGCGTACGCGTATGACCTGCCGTCCAACTTCTACTGCACGCACATAGCCGCGATCGGTGGCGTCGTGCCGCAGTGTACGCCCGCGTACTACAACACGAACCTCGCGATCCTACCGGGCGAGAACTTCACCGCAAACGGGATCGAGACCGGACAGAACGGTATCAGCTCGACCGGGTATGCCGTTCCGTACTTCATGGGCTATGGCTCGGTCAACTACACGTTCCCGAGCGGCCTCTTCGTCCAGTTCGGCGAGCAGCTCACCGGTAAGAACAACTGGGCCAACGAGCCGCCGTTCTGGACGGGAACGGCGTCCCTTCGCATTCCGCTGAGCAGCTCGCTTGCGATCCAGATCAGCGGATGGAACGTCTTCAATACGCTCAGCGGGGACTTCCCCGTCCTGGGCGGCGGCGTTCCAGTCCCACTGGCCTGCACGCCGGAGTCCGACAGGAGCCCAGACTCGATCTGTAACCACGAGGGCAGCGGTTCGACGCTCGTCACCTTCTACGGAGAGCCGGCAGTCGGCGCCACGGAAGGCAACGTGCTCGGACCGGCGCAGTGGACGTTCTTGATTACCAAGAACTTCGGTGCGCTCCCCGCTACTAGTCACCAGACGGTCTATCCGCAGTGAGGATGAAAGCAATGAACATGAAAGATAAGACAATGCAGCTACGGCTGGGCATGCTCTTCGCAATCCTCGCGCTTGGCGTTGCTGCCTGCGGCGGGGGAACGTTGAGCAGTGTCGGCGGACCTTCGTACCCCTATCCGGCCGTGACGACCTATCCGACGTCAGCGACGTACTACGCTCCGGTGGCGGCAACGGCGACGAACGACCCGCTCTCGGTGACGCAGTGCTGTCCGCCGCCGCTGAGCAGCCAGTACTTCACGGCGTTGAGCATGAACGTAGCGGCGTACACATCCAGCACGTACGCGACGCCGGCACCCGGAGCTACGCCCTGCGGCGGTAGTGATTCCAGTACCACGTCGTGCGCGAAGCTACACGTCGCGGCGAGCATCAATGATCCGGTTACGAGCGTCGTTCCTACCGGCTCGCCGATCCTCTACGTTACCGTCTATGCGTGTCGTACCGACACGAGCTCACTGTGCACGACCGGCAACACCATCCATACGGCGGGTGAACCCGGATTCGCGGGTACCTTCAGCTCGAGCTGCCCGTCAACGACGCTCAAGCTGTCGTATTCGACGAGCACGGGCGGCCCATGGACGAGCACCGGGGAGACGACCGCGTCGTCCGGCGGCATTCCATGCTCGACGAACTCGTTTAGCATACCCGTGAGCACGACCGCAACGACGTTCAGTCCGTCAACGACTGATACGTATTACGAGATCTACTACTAGCCTAACCTGACAACGACGTGAAACGTGAGGGGCACCGCAAAGGCGGTGCCTCTCTTTCGTCTGAGCTGTTGTGCTTCGCAAGGGGACCGAAGGCAACCGCTAGGACCGGCTAACCGGGCGGTTTAGGGGAGTCCGCCTGTCGGGATGAGATCGGTGGTCGTGCAGTAGCCGAAGCCCGTTCGAGGGTCGGCGTGGCACTTCAGCCCAAGGTCATTGCGTCGCCAGAGCCCGCCGTCCCAAAACAATACGGTCTCGACGGCGCAGCGAATCGCCGTAGTGTTTGAGTCGAATCCGTTAATGGGCCACATACCGGACAACCACAGCCCCTCATCGGCACCCGCGTAGTCGATCTCTGCGTTCGGCGAAAAGGTGCCGGTGATGACGTGGAACACGGTGTTTTGATACGAGCCAAATCTGTCGAATCCGACAAAGCGAAAGACGATAGCTCTGACCGGCCGTGTCGTGCGATTACGGAATCGTACCGCGAGACCACCGTAATACCAGCCCCCGTTGACGTGCCAACGTAAGAACCCTGAACCCGGGGTCGTGTAGCACCCTTCAAACTGAATCGGACTCGAAGACTCATCGAGGATCGTCGTCGCAACGCCGGCATCGGCGGGCGCAATCGTTAGAGCAAGGACGATCGCGAGCGATGCAAGGACCTTCATGCGTTATACCCTCCCGCAATGCAAACGCTCGCAGGTATGGCGGATGTTCCGGTAGGTGCCCTAAAGGCCGCCTACCTGGCACCTCACGCTGCGGGAGTCCGGGAGAGTTCCAGTACGATATTCCACTCTCGCTCGGTGACGGGCTGCACGGAGAGGCGACCGCGGCGTAGGAGCACCATGCCATCGAGGCGAGGCTCGGCGCGCATCTCCGCGAGGGTTACTGGGCGCGGTAACGGCTCGACGTACTCGACGTCGACCATATACCACTTCGGGCGCTGCGGTCGCGAAGTTGGGTCGTAGTACTCGCTGCCCTCGTCGAACTGCGTGAAGTCTGGGTACGCCTCTTTCGCGACTTTGCAGATGCCGACCGCGCACGGCTGCGCGATCGACGAGTGGTAGAAGAAGCCAAGGTCGCCCACGGCCATCCCCTTCATGTTGCCTCGTGCCTGCCAGTTCCGCACGCCGGTCCAGGGCGTCGTCCCGTCGGTACGAAGCTGCTCGAAGCTATAGGCGTGCGGCTCGCTCTTGAACAACCAGTACTGCATGCGGCTGGTCTTCGGTCTTCTGGTCCTACTCTGCTTGCTTCCTTTACCGGCGTTCGCAGATCAGAGCTGGCTCGTCGTCAGCGACATCCACCTCAATCCCTTCGATCGCGCACCGGTGCCGAGCAGCTACGGGTCAGATTCTGACTGGGCGCTCTGGAGCTCGGCACTGCGAGCGATGCGGCGCGCGAATCCACATCCTGCGGTCGTTGTCGTCGCGGGCGATCTCCTCGCCCATCACTTTCCCAATCTCGCGCGCGCAAAACGCACGCTGCCGGAAGCGGCCTCGGAGCAGACGATGCGGCGTATCGCGCAGAGTCTCGAGCAGGCCTTTCCACGCGCGCAGTTTCTCGTGACACTGGGCAACAACGACGACCCGTGCGGGGACTACCGTACAGCGCCGGGGACTCCGTACCTTGCCGCGCTGGCGCGCATTTGGGAGCCGCTCGTCGATCGAGACGGAGCCGCGTCGGATTTTGCGCAAGGCTTCGCGCACGATGGAGCGTACACCGCGAATCTTCCCGTGCGTGGTCTGCGAGCGGTCGTACTGGACGACGTCTATCTATCGACCGGCTATCACCCGTGCGGAAGGGTCGCCGATGATCCGGCGAGAGAGCAGCTCGAGTACCTATCGCATGCGATCGCCGGGCTGCCACGGGGAACGCGTGCGCTCCTGCTCGCGCACATTCCACCCGGTGTCGATGCGGTCTCGACGCTTTTCGCCCATCGCTTTCTCGTCATTCCCTTCCTGCGCGCCGGAGACGAGAGCGCGCTGCGCTCGATTCTCCAGGACGAGCACGGTCATATCGCGTTTGCGCTGCTGGGTCACGTTCACCGTAACGATTTTCGGCTCTTCGGCGGCGTGCCGATGCTCATCGCCCCATCGATATCGCCGATCTACAATAACAATCCCGCGTTTTTGCTCTTGAGCGTCGCGCCGGACGGCACGCTCGACGATTACACACTCTACGCCGACGATCTACCGGCCGGCGCCTGGACCCGGCTCTTTGATTTCGGCGAGTACGGCGTGGGCCGGCGCTTCGACGCACGTACGCTCGTCGCCGCGCATGCGCGCATTGGCCGAAATGAGGCTTTGCAGCAGGCATGGATCGCCGCGTTGGCGGGCGGAGCCGCGCGAGCTGAGGTCAACGGCGCAACGTGGCGCACGCCATGGTGCGCCCAACTTCTCGACGGATCGGCGTTCACGCGCTGCGCCGGCCTACGCGCGCGAGTGCTCGTTCTCCCCGCTATCGCGGTCTTGCTCGCGATCGTGATCGTCGCAAGCCTCGTGCTCATCTTCGTGCGACTACCCGTTCGCCGGCGCTCGTGAGCTGTGGTATGCTTGGGCGGCGATGGAGTTGAAGGAGCAGCGGCGCGTCGTTAGCGCGAACGGTGAGGGCTGGGAAGGCGTCGAGGTCGAGGGGTACCGTCCGGGCGCCGCCGTCGGCGTGGTACGCCACACGATCCTCGGCGGACGTAAGAACGATCGCTCCGAGCCGGGCCCGCGCATGGAACTGCGCTACTTCGAGCTGGAGCCGGATGCCGTGTCACGCCTCGAAAAGCACGAGCACGAACACTACGTCGTGATTCGTCGCGGCGAAGGCTACGCAATCGTCGGCGATTCCGTCTCGCCGGTCTGCGCGAACGACGTTGTCTACGTCGCGCCGTGGGAGATCCACCAGTTCGTCAATCGCGGTCGGGAGCCGTTTGGCTTCTACTGTATCGTCGACGCTTGCCGGGATTTTCCGCAAGAGCCCGACGAAGCGGATCTCGCGCGACTGAGTGCATCGCCCGCGGGCGCGATTGCGAAACCTTTTGCCGTTCCGTTGCCGTCGAAGAGGGAATGAGCGTCAAAGTCTATGGCTGCAACCACATCGCAATCGAGGTCGACGACATCGACAAGGCGGTCGCGTTCTATGAGGATGTCTTCGGCTTGCAGAAGCTCGACGAGGGGGAGGGAGACGCCTTCTTCAGGCTGGGCGAGCACCAGTTCCTCGCAATGTTCGAGCGAAAGAAGCCGAGCGAGCCGAGAGGTCACTTCGGCATCATCGTCCACGATGAATCACAGATCGCCGAAGTCCGCGAAAAGCTGACGAAGAAGTACGGCATCAAGCTCATCCCCGGCTTTCGCTGCGATTTCCACGATCCGTTCGGCAATCGCGTGCAGGTCGTCGACCTGCACGATGAGTCCCTGGTTTGGCTCCTACCGTATCAGGAGGTGCAGAAGGCCGGCCTTACCCTTTCGCGATCGGGCGCGTAGGGTCGGCGCACCACTCGCTCCAGGATCCGTTGTAGAGGCGTGATCCGTGTAACCCCGCGCGCTCCATCGCGAGCGCGTTGACTGCCGAGGAGACGCCGGAGCCGCATTGGTGAACGATGCGGGTCGGCTCGCCGTATTGCGCAAACTCCTCGCGTAAGCGTTGCGGCGACTTCCATCGCCCCTGCTCGTCGAAACTTTCCTTGAACCAGCGATTCTGGGCGCCGGGAATGTGACCGGCAACGGGATCCATCGGCTCGACCTCGCCCCGATAGCGATCCCCCGCGCGCGCGTCGATGAGGAGCATCTCCCGTGAGTTCAGGTGTGCGAGAACGTCGTCGGCAGTGACGATGAGCTCTGGATGCAAACGCACGCTTAAGCCACTGCTGGCCCCACTTCGTTCACTACGCTCGGGATGACAGGGTGAACCCCCCGATTCTATCGGATAGCCGAGGGTGCGCCAGGCGGAGATGCCGCCGTCGAGGACTGCCGCGTTCTCGTGGCCGATCCAGCGGCAGAGAAACCAGAGGCGTGCGGCGTACATGTCGCCGCCTTCATCATAGGCGACGATCTGCGACTCGTCGCTCGCGCCGAGCGAGCGAAGGAAATCGGCGAAGCGTTCTGGGTCGGGCAAGGGATGGCGGCCGTTCTTCCCCGTCTTCTCGCCTGCGAGCTCGTGCTCGAAATCTGCAAAGAATGCGCCGGGTATATGCCCTTCATCGTAGAGGCGACGGCCGAGGGAGAAATCTTGCAGGTTGTGGCGGCAATCGACGACGATCCACGTGGGGTCGCTAAGATGCCGCTCGAGCATTTCGGGCGAAACTATTGTCGTGTACGGTCCCTCGACTTCGCTCACTTCGTTCGCTTCGCTCGGGATGACACTACTTCGTTCGCTTCGCTCGGGATGACACTACTTCGTTCGCTTTGCTCGGGATGACACTACTTCGTTCGCTTCGCTCGGGATGACAAGTTGCGTCACCTCTGCCCTTAACGCAGATTGATCGTCGTCTTCGGTTGCGGCGGAGCGCCGAAGGCCTTTTCGAGCAGCGTTTGCAGCTCGCCGCTCTCCGCCATCGGGCCGAGTACATCGGTGTCACCGTAGAAGGTGCCGCCGATGAAGACCTTCGGCAACGTCGGCCAGTTCGTCATGTGCGAGAGCGCCTCGCGCTTGGGAAGATTCTCGAGAACGTCGATCACTTCGAACGGGTAACCGAGGCCGTCGAAGAACTCGATCGTTTCCAGCGTGAAACCGCAGCGCGGCGCGTCCTTCGTTCCCTTGCCGTAGACGAGAATCTTGTGAGCGGCGACCTCGCGCGCGATCTCGTCGTGAACCGGTTCCGTCATGCTTTCTCCCTTGCGACTGTTTTTAGCTCGACCGCGTGCACTCGCCCGTCATGCAAGGCGTCATGCAACGCCGAATAGACGAGCCGATGCTGTTCGAGAACGCTCCTCTCGTTGAACGCCGCCGAGCACACGGTCACATTGAAATGGTCCATCGTTCCCGTTCGGTCGAAGATCTCGACGTCGGCGTCGGGAATCCCGGCGCGAATCAGGGCTCGCAGTTGGTCGTGCTCGATCACGGGTTCAGTGGGTGGCGCGTTCCTCGTATCGAGTCCGATAACCCGCGCGCCTCGCGCAGCGTTTCAGGAAGGCGCTCGGCGCTCTTGGCAAGCATCGCGGTGATCCCCGCGGCGACGACGATCCCCGTGACGCCCACTAAAATCGCAGGGACGCCTCGCGCATGAATCGGGCCGATGTGGATCTCGAAGCTCTCTTGCACGCGACCCATACCACGAAAAATTACCTTCCAGAGACGCCTGTCCATAGGAGCTCCTCGGTACGGCATCGCGTCCTCGGAGGCCTGGCTCGCGCTACGTCGTAGCGAGCTTCATGCGCGCGGTGCGGCTTCACGAGCTCGGCGGACCCGAGCGGCTCGTCGTCGAGGATATTCCGCAACCGCGACCCGGGCACGGCGAGGTACTCGTTCGCGTTCGCGCGGCGGCGCTCAATCACCGCGACCTCTTCATCACGCGCGGACTCTATCCGCAGATCACGCTGCCCGTGCTCCTCGGCAGCGACGGCACAGGCGAGATTGCGGCACTCGGCGAGGGAGTTCGGGGCCTCGAGATCGGCGCCCACGTCATCATCGATCCGATGCTGGGCTGGGGAACCGACGCGCAGCGGCGCTCGAGCGATGCCACGATCCTGGGCATGCCGCATCCGGGAACCTTTGCCGAGTACCTCAGCGTGCCGGCGGAGAACGTCTATCCCAAGCCGCGCTCGCTCTCGACCGAAGAGGCTGCGGCGATTCCCCTTGGTGGGCTCACGGCCTACCGCGCGCTCTTCACACGCGGTGCACTGCGCAGCGGCGAGAGCGTGCTCATTCCAGGTGTCGGCGGCGGCGTACAAACCTTCGTACTCCTCTTCGCGAAGCACGCCGGAGCACGCGCGATCGTCACGTCGAGCAGCGAAGAGAAGCTGGAACGCGCGCGAGCGCTCGGCGCGGATCTCACACTCAACTATGCGGCAAACCCGGCATGGGATAAAGACGTACGAAAGAACGGCCCGATCGATCTTGTCGTGGACTCATCCGGCGGAGAGACGCTCGCGAAGGCGCTCGGTACGTTGCGACCTGGTGGACGCGTCGTTACGTACGGCGGCACGCATCCCGAGGCGGCGATTCGCCTCTTCCCGCTCTTCTGGAATGAGCTCTCGATTCTCGGCTCGACGATGGGAAGCCCCCGGGACTTTCGCGCGATGCTCGCGCTCTTCGATCAAGGGCTCAAGCCCGCGGTTGACTGCGTCTTCCCGTTGAGCGAGATCGTTGCCGCAATGCACCGCATGGACGAAGCGGCGCAGTTCGGCAAAATCGTCTTGAGCTGCTAGCGCTACGCGAGAATATCGAGCCCGATGTCGAGCGCTTTGACGCTGTGGGTGAGCGCTCCGATCGAGATGATGTCAACGCCGGTCTCTGCGACGGCTCGCACGTTACGCTCATCGATACCGCCGGACGCTTCAAGGGGTACATGGCCGGCGACGCGTTCAACTGCTTCACGCAGCGCCTCGATCGAGAAGTTGTCGAGGAGGATGCTATCGGCACCGGCCGCCAGCGCTTCATCGAGTTGTTCGAGTGAATCGATCTCGACCTCGATCTTCACCGTGTGGCCGGCATGGTTGCGAGCGGCGAGCACCGCTTGCGCAACGCCGCCTGCGATCGCTACGTGGTTGTCTTTGATGAGGATCGCGTCATCGAGTCCGAAGCGGTGATTCCGTCCGCCGCCGTCGCGAACGGCAGCCTTCTCTAACGCGCGCATACCCGGCGTCGTCTTTCTGGTGTCGACAATGCGAGCCCGCGTCCCCGCGACGAGATCGACGTAGCGTCGCGTCGCGGTCGCGATGCCGGAGAGCCTGCACAGAAGATTGAGCGCGGTTCGCTCACCGGAGAGCATTGAACGTAAAGGACCGCTCAGCGTCACGATCGGCGAGGCCGCTTCGACGCGATCGCCGTCTTCGACGTGCCGCTGTGCCTCGATGCGCGGATCGAGCAATATAAACGTACGCACGAAAGGCTCGATGCCCGATACGATCCCCGACTGTCGCGCAACGGCGGTCGCGCTGCCGAGGGCGCCGGCCGCAACGATCGCCTCGGTCGTACGATCGCCGGCGCCGCCGAGATCCTCGCGCAACGCCGCACGCAGGAGGTCATCGTATAGGACGTCGCTCACATCGCGAGCATCGCGTCGATCGCGCGCACCGCGCGCACGCGCACCGCATCGTCGACGAGCACTTCGTCCTGCATCGACTGCAACGAGCGCAAAATCTTTGGAAGGGTGTTGCGCTTCATGTGCGGGCAGAGGTTGCACGGCCGAACGAACTCGACGTTCGGAAACTCCGCCACGACGTTATCGCTCATCGAGCACTCCGTCAGCAGCACCACGCGCCGGTCCTGGTGGGAGCGAACGAACTCGATCATCTGCGACGTCGAGCCCGCGAAATCGGAGGCTTCGATGACGTCGGGCGGGCATTCCGGGTGCGCGATGACGACGAGCCCGTCATCATCCTCGCGCAGTCGCTCGACGTCGATACCGCGAAAGCGCTCGTGCACTTCACAGCGCCCTTTCCAGGAAATGATCTCCACCGACGTGTTTGCAGCGACGTATGCCGCGAGGAACTCGTCGGGAATCACGATGACGCGCGGCATGCCGAGCGATTCGACGATGCGAACGGCGTTGGAGGAGGTGCAGCAGACGTCGGATTCCGCTTTTACCGCGGCGGTCGTATTAACATAGGCGACCACCGGAACGCCGGGGTAGCGCTCTTTCAGAGCGCGAACGTCGGCTGCGCCGATCGATTCGGCGAGCGAGCAGCCCGCGTTCTTGTCGGGAACGAGCACCGTTCGATCCGGGTTCAGCAGCTTCGCCGTCTCGCCCATGAAGTAGACACCGCAGACGAGGATCACGTCGGCCTCGGCTCGCCGCGCCTCGCGCGCGAGGTGCAGCGAGTCACCGACGATGTCGGCAACGCCGTGGAAGATCTCCGGCGTCTGATAGTTGTGCGCGAGAATGACCGCGTTTCTCTCGCGCTTCAACGCATTGATGGCATTGACGTACGGTTCGAAGAGCGCCCATTCGGCCGCCGGTATCACACGCGCAACGCGTTCAGAGATGGAGTTCGTCATAGCAGCCCGTATAATTGCAACCGTTCGATTCGGTACTCGGTTCCGAGCTCCGCTTCGAGCACCTCCGCGAGCTGCGCGTCGACAAATGTCGCCCAGGCGGGGTTGAGCATCTCGTCTTCTTCGGGCGTCAGCGGCCGCCCGATCGGCGTTGCCTTCACGCTCCCTTCGCTCTCCAACGCGTCCAGGTGGGCCATAAGCTGGCGCGCCGCTGCCGGCCACAGTGCTTTCGGCGTCTCTACGTACATGCGAGCGACGAGCTGCGGGATGCTCTGCGGTCCGTGTACGAGAGCGTCGATCAGCTGCCGCTCGCGCTCGCGGCGATGCTCGATGTATTCCTCGATTTTTGCACGCGCGTCGGTAACGAGTGGGCCGTGCCCGCCGCGGATCGTGCGCGCGTTCGGAAAATCGCGCGCAAGTCGCTCGAGCGTACGCTGGTACGGGCGCATTGCGCCGCCGGGCGGAGCGATCACGACGCTACCTTCGCCGAGAATCACGTCACCCGTGAAGAGCGTCTGCGCACGCTCATCGTAGAAGACGACGTGATCGAACGTGTGGCCGGGCGCGTCGATGACACGCAGAACGTGCTCTCCCGCACGCACCTCACCCTCGAGTGGAAGGTCGCGATCGTGCGGTACCGCGGAGTGAGGGTGCGCCCAGAGCACCGCGCCCGTCACACGCGCGAGCGGCGCCGCGGCGGGTGCGTGATCGGGATGGCCGTGCGTGAGCACGATGGTCGTGATGACAAGACGGCGCCGAACTGCCTCGGCGACGAGCGACTCGACATGCCTCTCGTCGAGTGGGCCGGGGTCGATCACGAGCGCCTCGCCGGAACCGCAGTCGACGAGATAGGAGTTTGTTCCGGAAAGGGTCATCGGTGACGGATTCGACGCGCGCACGAGTGCGATGTGCGAGTCGCTCACCATGCGTTCTCGATCTCAGCAGGGAGGCCGTACGCTTCCTGCCCGGTACTTTTCGCGGTCACCGTGAGAATGGGTTTCGTGCGGGCGAAATCCATCACGCCGGCGACGTTTTCAAAGGCTTGTAAACGCTCGAGGTGTTTTCGCGTCGGGAAGACGACGTAGAGCTCTGCGGCGTCGGAGCGCCGCACCGCTTCGTGCGGCGACAGCCACATGCCGTCGTGCGTCTCTACCATGTCCGCTTCAGCCTGTTGCGCTCGCGGTGCCGCAGCGACGAAAAAGAACACGTCATAGCGCTGCGGCTCGCTCTCCGGCGTTATCCAGCGCGAGAAGAGCTCGAGCTCCCGCGCGCCCGAGAGGCGGATGCGGGACTCTTCGAAGAGCTCACGCAGTGCCGCGGCGACGATTCCTCGCTGCAACGTGGGGTCGGGAGGACCATCCATGCGAAAGAGGTGCCGTAGCCACGCCGCTTCGATCTCGGCGTTCGCTCGGTCTTGCGCCTCGACGGTGCCGCCGGGGAAGACGTACGCATCGGGAGCAAACCTGCTGCGCGAGCTTCGGCGCAACATGAAGACCTCGAGTCCCGGCTGAGCGTCGCGAAGCAGCATCACCGTCGCCGCCGGTCGAACGTTCACGTCATGCGCATTGCCTTGGGAAGCGACCTTTCCTGCGAGCTCACATCCGCGATCGCGCGGCGCCTTCACGAGCGCGGCGACGAGCCGGTGCTCTTTGGGGCACTCGATCCCGCCGCCCGCAGCGATTGGCCGAGCGTCGGCTGCGCGGTCGGAGAGGCCGTCGCTCGCGGCGACTGCGCGCAGGGTGTCGTCTGCTGTTGGACCGGCACCGGCGTTGCAATCGCCGCGAACAAAGTCCACGGCGCGCGCGCCGCGCTTTGCGGCGATGCAGAGACTGCACGTGGCGCACGCCAATGGAACGATGCAAACGTTCTCGCGCTCTCGATTCGCTCGACGACTCCCGCTCTCGCCGACGAAATCCTTACCGCCTGGTTCTCGTCTGCACCATCGCAAGATCAGGCAGATCTAAGGATGATCGAC
>JASHOG010000084.1 GCA_030041225.1 Vulcanimicrobiota bacterium
TCGCGGTCGTGGCGGATCATGAGCTCGGTCGCGACATCGCCGAAGAGCGCGAGAATGCGGGCGCCGTCGACGAGATTGCCGCCGTAGTGCGCATCCGATGCGCTCATCCTCACACGGATCAGGGCGCTGCTTTCGCCTCTTGCCATAGTCCTTCGAGCTCCTCGAGATTCATGTCGCTGAGTGCGTGGTTCTTCTCCGCGGCGCGCCGCTCCATATAGGCGAAGCGCTGCATAAACTTTTCGTTGGCTTCGCGCATGGCGCCCTCCGCGTCGATGCCGAGCGTACGCGCGAGGTTGACGAGCGTGAAGAACAGATCGCCGAGCTCCTCTCGAACCCGCGCTTCGTCCATTCCTCGTTGCTGCTCCCGCGCGAGCTCTTGCGCCTCCTCGACGAGCTTCTCGACGACACCCTCGACGCTGCGCCAATCGAAGCCGACGCGCGCCGCCTTCTCCTGCATGCGCTGTCCCCGCTGCAAAGCGCCGAGCTGCGGCGGGATGCCTTCGAGCCTGCTCGAACGGCGGCGTCCGCTCTTCTCCTGTGCCTTCAGGCGCTCCCAACTGCGCCACTGCGCATCGACATCTTCGATAACCGCGTCGGCAAAGACGTGCGGGTGGCGGTGCACCATCTTGTTCGCGAGAGTGTCAACGACGTCGGCAATCGTGAACGCACCGCGCTCGGTCGCGAGCTGCGCATGAAAGACGATCTGCAAGAGCAGATCGCCGAGCTCCTCACACAACTGTTCGGCCTCGGACTCCGATGGCTGCTCGATTGCCTCGACGACCTCGAACGTCTCCTCGATGAGGTATGGGATGAGCGACCGGTGCGTTTGCTCGCGATCCCATGGGCAGGAGAGGCGCAGGCGTGCCATGATCTCAACGAGATCCTCCCACGTGTAGTGTGCCGACTGCGGCGGCAGCGGAATGAGCGGCATTGCGAGCGACTCGGAGAGCGTCGCGCGAGGCATACCTGGAACGATCTCGACGCTCATGCGGCGTGCATCAAGCGCGCGCAGCAGCGCGGGAAGTCCTGGGACGTCGGAGAGCGGGTTTCCGAGAACGCCGATTGCAATGCCGCGAGGATCGTCGGCAAGGCGCGACTCGAGACGATCGCAGAATGCCGCGATCGCCTCTCCGGCGCCGCGAACGATCAGCGCTTCGTCGCCGGCGAGCTGCTCGTCGATCTCCACGCCTGCGTTGCGCACGTACTCTGTGAGCTCGTGCGGCGCGACGAGCATGACACCGCGCCCCATCGTGCGCAACGCATCGAGGCTTCCAATCGTCAGGAGTCTCGGATCGCCGGGTCCGAGACCAACAACGGAAACTCGCGCCTTAGTGGGGCTGCGGTGTTGCAGTGGCGGCCGGTGCCGCGCTTGCAGGAGCCGGCGCCTGCACGGGCGGCGGTGTCGGGAACAAACCGTTGAAGCGCGGATCGTTGACGGTGATCGTCGCCCTCTCTTGCAATCCCGCAAGGAACGGTTGCACGAGCGGTGCTTCTTGCTCTTGCGTCAGCGCAAGCACGATGCGGCTGCGCGCCGATGCGAGTGTCGCTCGCTGCGCAGCTTGACGCGAGGTCACGAGAATGATGTGATACCCGAATTGCGAGTGCACGGGCTGGCTCACCTGCCCGATCGGAAGCGAGAACGCCGCCTGATCGAACGCCGGTACCATCTGGCCTCGGCGGAAACATCCGAGGCTGCCGCCCTTGGTCTTCGAGCCCGGATCGATGGAATATTGCGCGGCGAGGGCTGCAAAGTCGCCGCTGCCGTGCTGCTTGAGCAGCGCTTCGACCTGTTGCGCCGTCGCGAGGCTGGCCACGAGAATGTGGCTTGCACAGGCTTCAGCGGGCGTGTCGAACGCGGTGTGATTCTTGTTGAAGTAGTCGGCGATCTCGGCGGGGGTGACGTGGACGTTGTTTTGCAAAGCGTCGTTGAGAATGATTTGAATTCGTAAGACCTCGTGGATGTCGTCCTCGGTGAGGCCACGGGCCTCAAGCATCTGCGACCACGAATCACCGGGGAAGTTCGCTTTCAGCTGGTTCTCGCGATCTTCGACTTGCGCGTCGCTGATGTTGAGATGGTTTTGCACCGCGTACTGGTCGATGAGGGCTTCCTGCACCATCTGCTGCAGGATGCTGCGCGCAACCGGACTGCCTTCGAGCTTCGTGTCGAGCTGCGCGCGGCTAATCGGCTGGCCGTTGACGGTAACGACCGAGCCGCCGCCTGCGCAAGCCGCGAGCGAGGCGCCGAGCAGCACCATGACAGAACCCGCGATGATGCGGAGAGCGTTGGACATGAAATAAAGACTCCAATGGAATGTGAGAATTCGGCCCCAGGTTCTGGGCAAGCTCTCACATGGCCTGCAAGAGATCGCGCAGGAGAGGCATCCACACCTCTTCCGGTCGCTTGCCGGGCGGCGCGTGCGGAAGATCGACGAGCACCTTCCCCTCGCTGAAGCGGAAACGGTTCTTCGTCAACGACCGAAACTCAGGAATCATTGCCTCTCCGAGCTCGAAGCTGCTTCCGACTCCGAGCGTGAGACGATCCTCGTCGACGACGACGCGCGTGACGTGCTTGCTCAAGGCGATCGCACGCAGGCGCGTCAGCTCGATCAAACGCTCGAGCGGCAGCGGGAACGGTCCGAAGCGATCGCGGATCGAGGCCGCAACCTCATCGACTTCAGCCTCGGTGCGAGCCTTCGCAAGTTGCTGATAGACGGCGATTTTCTGCGAGACTTGCGGGATATAGTCGGCCGGAATGAAGGCGCTGATCTTCACGTCGATCACCGCCTCGCCGCGGTCCTCGATCGCCTGCGCCATGCCTCGCCGCGCAGCGATCGCGTCGGCGAGCAGCTGGCAGTACGTGTCGAAGCCGACTGAGGCGATGAAACCCGACTGCGCGGCGCCGAGGAGATTTCCGGCGCCGCGTATCTCGAGGTCGCGCATCGCAATCTGCATGCCGGAGCCAAGGTGCGTGAACTCGACAATCGCTTCGAGTCGCGCCGTCGCCTCCTCCGAGAGCGCCTTGTGTCGTTGGTAGAGGAGATAGCAGTACGCTTGCTGGTTCGAGCGCCCGACGCGACCGCGAAGTTGATAGAGCTGCGCGAGGCCGAAGCGATCGGCGTCCTCGACGATCATCGTGTTGACGTTGGGGATGTCGATGCCGTTCTCAATGATCGTCGTCGCGATGAGGACGTCGGTGCGGCCGTCGATGAACTCTTGCATGATCGGCTCGACCTCGCGCTCGTGCATCTGACCGTGCGCAGCGGCAATCCGCGCACGCGGCACGAGCTGCTGCAGGTCGTTGCGCAGCGCGTGCATCGTCTCGATCCTATTGTGGAGGTAGTACACTTGACCGCCGCGATCGAGCTCCGTCGCGATCGCATGCGCGACGACGGCGTCGCTCGCGGGAACGACCGTCGTCTTCACCGAGAGCCGGTTCTTCGGAGCCGTGCGAATGACGGAGAGGTCGCGCACGCCCATGAGCGACATGTGCAGCGTTCTTGGAATCGGCGTGGCGGAGAGCGTCAGGACGTCGACGCTCGTCCGATACTCCTTGAGTCGCTCCTTGTGCATCACGCCGAAGCGCTGCTCTTCATCGACGATGATGAGCCCGAGATCGGAGAACGCGACGTCTTTCTGGAGAAGACGGTGCGTGCCGACGGCAAGATCGATGCGCCCTTCGGCGAGCTCGCGCAGGTGCTCTTTGAGCGCCGCGCGCTGCGAGAAACGCGAGAACGACTCGATGCGAATGGGAAAGCCGGCGAAGCGCTCGCTGAAGGTGCGAAGGTGCTGGTCGGCAAGGAGCGTCGTCGGCGCGACGAGCGCAACCTGCTTGTGATCGGCGATCGCCTTGAATGCGGCGCGGATGGCGACTTCAGTTTTCCCGTAACCGACGTCGCCGCAGATAAGCCGATCCATCGGCTTGGGACTCTCCATGTCGGCTTTGGTCGCCTCGATCGCGGTCTGCTGATCCGGCGTCGGCTCGTACGCGAACGCCTCTTCCATCTCCG
>JASHOG010000003.1 GCA_030041225.1 Vulcanimicrobiota bacterium
ACGGATTGCCGATCGCAAAGAGGTTCGCGACCTGCGTCGAGACGGCCGCGCACGCCGTAGCGCTCGCGCTGTGGCACGTATGCTGCACGAGTTCTTGGATGAAGGAGGCGAAGAGCACGATTGCCGCGAGCGCCGCTGAACCGATCGCATAACCCTTCGTAACGGCCTTCGTCGTGTTACCGACGGCATCGAGCGGATCGGTGCAGTTGCGCACCTCCTGCGGCATCTCGGCCATCTCGGCAATGCCGCCCGCATTGTCGGTGATCGGGCCAAAGGAGTCGATCGCGACGATGATGCCTGCAAGCGAGAGCATCGCCATCACCGCGATGCCGACGCCGTAGACCGTTGCGACGTTGTAGCTGACGAGAATACCGATGACGATGATGATCGCGGGCCAGGCCGTTCCCTGCATCGAAACCGCGAGGCCCGAGATGATGTTCGTCGCATGCCCGGTCGTCGAGGATTTCGCGATGAGCTGGACCGGCTTGAACTGCGTTCCCGTGAAGTATTCGGTAACGAACGCGATCGCGCCGGTGACCAGAACGCCAACGAGCGCGCAGATGAAGACGTCGAGCGGTGAGAGTGCACTGTTCGCGAAGACGTCGCGCGTGATGAACCAGAAACCGACCAGAGCGAGGAGCGAGGCAACCACCATGCCGCGGTAGAGCGCGCGCATGATGTGTGCTCGCTGTACGTTGCCTACCGAGACGAAGAAGGAGCCTATGATCGAGGCGACGATCGATACCGCGCCGATGAGGAGTGGGAACGTCGTTGCTCCGGCGAGCCTGTTGCCGAAGATCAGGTGGCCGAGCAGCATCGCGGCAACCGTCGTGACGCAGTACGTTTCGAAGAGGTCTGCGGCCATGCCGGCGCAATCGCCGACGTTGTCGCCGACGTTGTCGGCGATGACCGCCGGATTGCGCGGGTCGTCTTCGGGAATTCCCGCTTCGACTTTACCGACGAGGTCCGCGCCGACGTCGGCAGCCTTCGTATAGATTCCGCCGCCGAGGCGCGCGAAAACCGAGATCAGGGAGCACCCGAAGGCGAGGCCGACCATCGCCGTGAGCGACTTCGAGATGTCGCCTCGGTTCAAATCCAGCAGGATCGCATAGTAACCGCAGACGGCGATGAGCCCGAGACCGACGACGAGCATCCCCGTAACGGCGCCCCCTCGAAAGGCGACGCTCAACGCGGGCTTGAGACCTCCGCGTGCCGCTTCGGCGGTGCGCACGTTCGCGCGCACTGAGACGAGCATGCCGATGAAACCGGCCGTGCCTGAGAGCACGGCGCCGATGAGAAACCCGACCGCTGCCTGCCAGCCGAGTATCGGTACGAAACCGATGATGATCGCAAGCGCGACGGCGACGATCGCGACCGTGCGGTACTGCCGTTGCAGGAACGCCATCGCGCCCTCTTGGATGGCGGCGGCGATGCTACGCATCCGCTCGTTTCCCGCGGGTTGCGAGACCACCCAAAAGATCAGCCCGACGCCGTAGAGCAGGGCGAGGACGCCGGCGACCAATCCGGCGGCGATGGCGTGTTCAGGAGTCACCCGGCGGTGCCTACGATGGGCCGGAGAGCGAGTCCTTTCGCAGAAAAGAGGCGAGTATGGAGACGGCGGAGCTGGTGATCGTGGGCTGCGGCCCGGCCGGAGCGACGGCGGCACGCGAAGCCGCGCGCGCGGGTATTCATAGCGTCGTGCTCGAGAAGGATGCGATCGTCGGTGCGAAGCGAGTCTGCGCGGCGGGCTTGCGCCCGGGCTTCTGCAGCGAGTTCGACCTTCCGCGCGAGATCGTGCACTTTGATACGCCGCGTCTCGCGCTCTTCGACGCAAACGGCGGAGAGCACGTTCTGAGGTTTGGTCCCGGGCACACGTCGACGCGCGAGGAGCTCGACGGAACGATCGCGCGTCTTGCGCGGGAGGAAGGCGCGGAAATTCGTACGCAGGCGCTCTTCCGCGACCTCGTTCGTGAAGACGGCGACCTCGTCGTCGAGTACGCGGACTTGACCGAAGGCGTACGTAAGCGCATCAAGGCGCGCACGGTTTTTCTCGCGCAGGGAGCAACCGCCGTGCTCGATCGTCCACCGTTGCACTACGCACAGTGGCGCGACGGTTTGATGACGACGCTTCAGTACCGAGTCTACCTCGACCGCCCGGCGATACCGGTGACGTATGAGACGCTCGAGATGCACTACTACCTCGGGCGCCAAGGACGGCAGATCGTCGGTTGGATGTTTCCGAAGAAAGATCATCTCGCGATCGGACTCGGCGTCATCGGAAAGATGGAGGGAACCGCGCTGCGCGCCGAGCTCGACGCGCTGACCGAGCGCATCGCGTCGCGCCTCTATCCGCAGTGCGGCGTGATTCGGCGCAAGGTCGAAGGGCATCTGCTCTACATGGGTGCGCCGCGGCCCGTGCTGAACGCGGATGGCGTCATGCTCGGTGGAACAGCCGCTGGACTCGTCGATGCCACAAACGGCGAGGGCATCTACGAGGCGGCGATGAGCGGTAGGCTTGCCGTCGAGGCGTTGCTGGCACATCGCGACGCACCGCGCCGCGCCGCGCTCCGCTACGCAGCCGGCGTCAAGAGACGTTTCGTCGGCAGGCTGCGGCGGCGCTTGAAGCTCATGCACTTCCTCGAGCGGCAGCCGCAGCGATTCGGCATCCTGTTCGCGCAGCTCGCGACGACGCCGGGATTGCCACAGATTCTCCACGGCGAAACCCGGCGGCGAACGCTGCGGGATCGCGCAGTGCTCTACGTGCAGATGCTGAAGTTCCTCTATAAGGCGGCTTGAGGTTCCTTGATGGTTGAGATCGCGAGCGACGAGTTTCGCGCTCTCCGCGATCGCATCCAGCGCCGCCTCGGTCTGTTCTTCGACGATTCGAAGGCCTATCTGCTCCATAGCCGGCTGCAGACGCGTCTGGTGAAGTGTCGCGTCGACGGCTTCGCGCAGTATTCACGGTATCTCGACGAGGCGCCGACGTGCGAGGCGGAGTGGGACGAACTCGCCTCACTGCTCTCGAACAATGAGAGCTACTTCTTTCGCGAGCGCGCGCAGCTCGCGGTGCTTACCGGAGCTCTTCTGGACGATGCACTCCGGAGAACCACACCGCTGCGCATTTGGTCCGCGGCCTGCGCGCGCGGCGAGGAGCCGTACACGCTGGCAATGGTTTTACTCGAGACCGGGCGAATTAGGAAGGAGGAGTGCTCGATCTTTGCATCGGACCTATCTCCGCGCGCCTTGGAACGCGCTCGTGCAGGCTTTTATCATGAGTTGTCTTTTCGCGCAACGCCGCCTGAGCTCATCGACCGTTACTTCCGCCCTTTTGAGGGCGGGTTCTTCGTCGAGGAGCCGGTGAAGTCGATGGTCCGCTTCGAGCGCGTCAATCTGCTCGACGCGCGGGGCGTCGCATCGGTCGGCGTGCAGGACGCGATCTTCTGCAGGAACGTGTTGATCTATTTCGATCGCGCGACGCAGCTCGAGGTTGCGCGCCGGTTCTGGAAAGCGCTGCGCCCCGGCGGCTTTCTTTTCTTGGGGCACGCGGAATCGCTCATGCAGGCGCGAGACCTGTACGAACCCGTGATCACGCGTGACACGATCTACTACCGGCGGCGAGATGTCGCATAGGATCAAGGTTCTCGTCGCCGACGATTCGGCGTTCATGCGTCGCGCGCTTGCGACGATTCTGGAGTCGGAGCAGGATATCCATGTCGTCGCGACGGCGCGCAACGGAGAAGAGGCAGTTGCGAAGACGCTCGCTCTTCGCCCGGACGTCGTGACGATGGACGTTGCGATGCCGGTCGTCGATGGTCTCGAAGCCGTGCGCCGCATCGCAGCCCAGGCGCACGTGCCGGTCATCATGGTGAGCGCGCACACCCGCGCCGGAGCCGACGCAACCTTCACGGCGCTGGAGCTCGGCGCGGTCGATTTCATCGCGAAGCCCGACGCCGCGTACGAAAACATCGACAGCGTCGCGCGTGACTTGGTCGAGAAAGTGCGCGGTTGCGCGGGGCGCGCGCAGGTCGTCGTGTCAGGCGAGGCGCCCGCGAAGTCGAGAGTGAAGCCGAAGAGCAGGCCGCGAGCTTCAACGTACGAGTGTGTCGCAATCGGCGCATCGACAGGTGGGCCCGTCGCGCTCTCACAGGTGATCCCCGCCCTTCCCGCGAGCTTTCCTGCGACCGTCCTCATCGTGCAGCACATGCCTGTGGGCTTCACCGATGCGCTCGCCAGGCGGCTCGACGCCCTTGCTCACGTGCGCGTCCGCGAGGGACGCGACGGCGCCGCGCTCGAGCCGGGCGTCGCTACCGTGATGCCTGCCGGCAAACAGCTCGCACTCGAACGGCGCAGAGGGGGCGTCGCCCTTCGGCTCGTCGAGGACGGCGAGTCGCTGCACGTCCCGAGCGTCGACGTGCTCGTTTCGGAGGTCGCCAAGGCGTACGGTGCAGCAGCCATAGGCGTGATCCTCACCGGAATGGGACACGACGGCGCTGCGGGGCTTCGCACGCTGAAAGCGCGCGGCGGCTACGTCATCGGGCAGGATGAGAGCACGTGCGTCGTCTACGGTATGCCTCGGGCGGCGGCGCTCGCAGGGGTCGTCGACCGCGTTGCACCGCTATCGGAGATTTCGGAGATACTCTGCGGATTATGCGCTACGTAATCGGCGGCGTCGAGCTCTCACGAGAGGAGATCGTTCACAAGTACCTTCACCTGGTGAAGTACGTTGCCGGGCGCATCTCGGTGTCGCTTCCACCGAACGTCGAGCTCAACGATCTCATCAACGACGGCGTCGTCGGGCTCCTCGACGCAATCGAGAAATACGACGATGCGCGCGGCGTGAAGTTCGAAACGTATGCCATCACCCGTATCAACGGCTCGATCCTTGATGCGCTGCGCTCGCTCGACTGGGTACCGCGAGCGGTACGTCAGCGCGGGCGCGAGGTCGAGCGAGCGCACCAAGAGCTCGAGTCGCGCCTCGGTCGCGCACCCACGGAAGACGAGCTCGCGGAGCACCTCGGCGTCGACGTGAAAGAGCTCGGCAAAGTCATGCAACGCGTTCGCGGAAGCTCGCTGCTCTCGCTCGAAGAGTTCATTCCCACTGAGCGCGGGCACGAAATTCCCCTTGCGGATACGCTGCGCGATGAAGGCGGCGACGTCACGCGTGACCTCGAGCAGCGCGAGATCCGCGAAGAGCTCGTCGAGGCCGTAAAGGGCCTTCCACAGCAAGAGCGGCGCGTCATCGAGCTCTACTACTTCGAGGGCAAGACCCTCAAAGAGATCAAAGGCGTCCTCGGTGTTTCGGAGTCGCGAGTCTCACAAGTCCACGCGCAAGCCGTCATCCATCTCCGGCGCCGGCTCCACGAGCTGCGCGGCGACCTCGGCTATCGCGCCGAGGACGCGACGATGAAACGCAAGTACGTGAGAAAACAAATCTCATCGTAAAGAGCCCCTAAATGCGGGGTTCCAGCCCACCGTCAGTACCATATCGACGGTGTTTAGGGCGGTCCCTCGACTCCGTTCGCTTCGCTCGCTACGCTCGGGATGACAAAGGCTTCTCTCGCGGGGCTCGGGATGACAAAGCGAGCTCGCCCTTTACAGCCGAGCCTATCGCAGAGCCCTCCATGTGACGGCGATGCGATCGTACTGCGCGTGCAAGTGCGCGAGCTCGTCGAGTTGCGGCTGCGTTGGTGGATTGAAACTCTGCCCGATGCGTCCGATGAGATCGTCGAGCCTCTCGCGTAGACCCGCCGGGCCGCCAAGGTCCTCGACGTTCCACGGATTGAAGGTGAGGCGAGCTCTGAACGCGAGGAGACGTGCCCGCTCGGCAGGCGATGCGTGCTTCAGACGACGATCGATGATGTTGAGCATCGTGTCGACGCCGCTGAGCTCGTCGTAGAGCTGCCGCAGCGCGTCGTGCTGAGCTTGCATCTGTGCGAGCGTGAGCGAGTAACGCGGATCCGCTTTCACCAGCACCGTGGCTTCTCGCGTGTTCCCCCCGGCACTCAGGCGAACGGTGTAGGTTCCGGGAACGACGTCGGCGCCCTCGTCGGGTCCTTGATTTTGCTCGAAGGTCCCGTGCCACTTCGTTGGACCGTCTTCCGCCAAGTCCCAAGAGGTGCGATTGAGACCTGCATCGCCCGGAGCGTCGTCGCCGCTCAGATGCCGGATGACGCGGCCGTTCTCGGCGAGGATCTCGATGGAGACGTGGCGCTCCTTGCGCGGTAACAAATAGCTGATGATCGCGCCGTACTCGGCGTTTGGTCCGAGGAACTGATTGCTGGGCAGCGTGCCCGGAATCGCGCTGTTGGGGAACGTGTTTACCGGCGCGTTTCGGTACCAGTGGTACGTATCGCGGATGCGAAAGAGGACGAGGCGGCTCGAATCGGCCGGGTGTTGAATCGGCGCGATGTCGTCGAGAATCCAAACACCGCGCCCGTGCGCGGCGACGACGAGATCGTCGAATGTCGGCTGCACGTGCAGATCGTAAATCGCCGTCGCCGGCATGTTGAGTCTCAGCGACTGCCAATGGCGCCCGCCGTCCCAGGATGCCCACACGCCACGCTGCGTCCCGGCGTAGAAGAGATTGGGATTGACGGCGTCTTGCCGGACGACGCGCACGAAGAGATCGCGCGGCATGTCGCCGCTCATCGAGTGCCAGTGCGCACCGTAGTCGTTCGTTCCGAAGATGTGAGGGGAGTTGTCGCCGAGCATGTGGTTGTCGACGGCTGCAAACGCGCTACCGGCGTCGAATGCGCCCGCATCGACCGTTGCAACGCGTCCCCAGTACGGGAAGCTTCGCGGCGTTACGTTCGTCCAATGCTCTCCGCCGTCACGCGTGAGCTGCACGAGGCCATCATCCGTTCCGACCCAGATCACGCTCGCGTCGAGCGGCGAGGGCTCGATATCAAGGATGTCGTCGGCGGTCTCGGCTCCCGACATGTCGGCGTCGATCGGGCCGCCTGGAGTTTCTTGATGCGCGCGATCGTTGCGCGTGAGATCGGGGCTGATGACGGACCAGTGCGCTCCGCGATCGGTTGATTCGAAGACGACGTTGCCGCCGACAAGTGCCGCTCCGCTCGGAAGAAACGCTATCGGCGAGTCCCAGTTGAAGCGGTAACGAGCATCGCGCGCCGGCAGGTCGCCGTTGTCCTCCGCGTCGGGAGAGACGTCTTGCGTGTCGTGCGTCTGCGTGTTGTAGAGGAAGACTTGCCCGGTATCGCTCGACGTGGAGGTCGTCCAGATGAAGTGCGCATCGAGCGGATCGTAGGCGGCCCACATGCCGTCGCCGCCGGCGAACTGGAACCAGTCTCGGTTCATGACGCCGACGCCGCTGGGGCTGTTCGCCCAACCGCACCATGAGTTGTCGTCCTGCAATCCGATGCAGACGTGATAGTTCGGGATATCGTTATCGAAGGTCACATGGTACGGCTGCGCGACGGGCAGATCGTACGGCTGCTTCCAGTGCGCACCTCCGTCGATGGAGAGAATGACGCCTTCATCGGTTCCGACGGCGATGCGCATGCCGTCCTGCGACCACCACACTTGGTGGTAATCCCAACCGGCCGTACCGGCGATCACATGAAACGTCTTGCCGCCGTTGGTCGTCATCGAAAGGATGAGGCCGACGCTGATGAGGCGATCGTTGTTCAGCGGGTCGATCGTGATGCGCGAGAAGTAGAAGCGGCGCGCGCCGATGAGGGCGCTGTACGGCATGCGTCTCCACGTGACGCCGCCGTCGTCGGAGCGCCAGAGGACGCCGGAGCGCGATTGCATGTCGGCGTAGATGCGACCCTTCGTTCCGGCAGCGAGTCCGATACGCCCGACGGGACCGCCGGGCAAACCATGACCAACGAGCTTTCGCCACGTCATACCGTTGTCGTCGGAACGGAAGATACCACCGTCCGGCCCGCCGGAGATCATGGTCCAAGGTTTGCGGCGCAGGTAGTACATCGCGGCGAAGAGCGTGCTTGGATGGTCGGGAACGCGCACGACGTCGGATGCGCCGACACCGGCGTTGACGTAGAGCGTGCGCTGCCAGTGCAAGCCACCGTCGGTCGTGACGTAGATACCGCGCGTCGTGTTGTCGCGAAAGATCTGACCGAGCGCCGCGACGGCGACGTGCAGGGGATCGCGTGGATCGATGGAGATCGAGGCGATCGAGCCTGCGTCGTCGAGCCCCATGTGATGCCAGCTCCTTCCGCCGTCGCTCGAATGCCAGATGCCGTCGCCTTGCTCGACATCGTTACGCGGATTCGCCTCGCCCGTGCCGATCCAGACGTCATCGGGTGCGTGCGGTGCCACCGCGATCGCACCGATGGGCGCGACGGGCTCGCCGTCGAAGATCGGGAGCCACGTCGAACCACCGTCGGTGGACTTGAAGACACCGCCACCAGCTCCACCCGCGTAGTAGATTTGCGGATCGTCGCTACCGACAACGCTCGTCGTGCGGCCCCCCGAGATCGCCGGGCCGATCCCGCGATACTGGAGATCGCCGAAGTGCAGGTCGGCCTTTGCCGGAAGCGTGCAGAGCATCACGGCGCCGAGGGCCGCTGCGAAGAGACGGGAGGCGATCTTCATCATAGTTGCACGGGTACGCAGCAAGGCTGGATTTCTCATCCCGTCCGCGAGGGGCCGGGCTCCGCGGTCTGCTCGCGAAGGAGAGCTCCATGAGTTTCCTTCAGCGAGTCAAGGAGACGCTCGCGCGGGCGCGCGACGGATTCGCCGCGATTCGCACGCTCGGGAAGGAGGGCAGGCCGCTCGACTCCGCCTTTTGGGAGGACTTCGCGGATCTGCTGATCGCCGCCGATTTCGGCGTTCCCACGGCAGAGAGTATCGTGCGAGGGCTGAAGACGGTTGCCGCCCAGGAGGCGTGGTCGACCGGCGATCAGGCAGTAGCGCGCTTTCGTAAAGACGTTGAGCGATTTCTTACCATGGACGATGCGGCCTTGCATGTCGGTACCGCGCCGGCGGTGATCCTCATCGTCGGTGTGAACGGCAGCGGGAAGACGACGACCGCCGGTAAGCTCGCGAGATATTTTCGGGATCGACACAAACGCGTGATTCTCGTTGCCGCCGACACGTTTCGCGCCGCGGCCGCCGAGCAGCTTGCGATTTGGGCGGAGCGCACCGGCAGCGAGCTCGTGCGTGGAAGCGAAGGCGCCGATCCCGCCGCGGTCGCCTTCGACGGCATCAAGGCGGGCAAGGCGCGAGGCGCAGACGTCGTCATCGTCGATACGGCCGGGCGGCTTCAGACGAAATCGAACCTGATGGAAGAGCTGAAGAAGATACGGCGCGTGATCGAACGTGAGATCGGATCCCCGCCGGCTGAGACACTGCTCGTGCTCGACGGGACGACCGGGCAAAACGCGCTCTCACAAGCACGCCTCTTTCACAACGCAACTCCTCTCACGGGTGCGGTCGTCACGAAACTCGACTCGACGGCGAAAGGTGGGATTCTCGTTGCGATCGTCGAGGAGCTCGAAATTCCGATCAAGCTCGTCGGGGTAGGGGAGCAGCCCGAGGACCTGGAGCCTTTCGACCCCGGCGCCTTCGTAGAGGCCCTGTTCACGGATTCTGCTCTGGCCTAGCCTCCGGGTAGGGCGAACAGGAGTTCGATACCGGTAGGGGGAACCTGCTGCCTCAGACGTGGTGCCGGCGGGCGAAAACCACATGGCCACCCCCTTGGCACCGCAGCGCGATAGCGTGATGGGCGAGCAGCACATCACGCACTGAGGAGTAAGGAACAGATGGCGCAAGACGAACGGCAGATCGCCCTCACCAACGCGCTCGCTCAGATCGAGCGGCAGTTCGGAAAAGGCTCGATCATGCGCATGGGGGATTTTCAAGAACGTATGGCGGTCGAGATCGTGCCGACGGGCTCGATCGCACTCGACCTCGCACTCGGCGTCGGCGGCTTTCCGCGCGGGCGCATCGTCGAAATCTACGGTCCGGAGTCGAGCGGCAAGACGACGCTCGCCCTCCACGCGATTGCCGAGGCGCAGAAGGGCGGCGGCACCGCGGCCTTCGTTGACGTGGAGCACGCACTCGATCCGAACTACGCAGCCGCGCTCGGCGTCGATCTCGATAGTTTGCTCGTCTCGCAGCCTGATACCGGCGAGCAGGCGCTCGAGATCGCGGAGATGCTTACGCGCAGCAACGCGGTCGACGTGGTCGTTGTCGATTCCGTTGCTGCGCTGGTGACGAAGGCGGAGCTCGAAGGCGACATGGGCGACGCGCACGTCGGCCTGCAAGCGCGGCTGATGTCGCAGGCGCTGCGCAAGCTTACCGCGGCGATCTCTCGCAGCAAGACGGTAATGATCTTCATCAACCAGCTGCGTGAGAAAGTCGGCGTCATGTTCGGCAACCCGGAGACGACCTCGGGCGGACGAGCGCTCAAGTTCTACGCCTCGGTACGGCTGGACGTTCGCAAACTCGAGCAGATCAAGGTCGGGCAAGACGTCGTCGGTTCGCGTACCCGCGTGAAGGTCGTAAAGAATAAAGTCGCGCCGCCCTTCCGGCAAGCCGAGTTCGATATCACCTACGGTCACGGCATTTCGAAGATGGGTTCGATTCTCGACGTCGCCCTCGATCAGAGCGTCGTCGGCAAGAGCGGTTCGTGGTACACGTACGGCGATCAGCGGATCGGTCAAGGACGCGAGAACGCCAAAGCGTTCCTCGAGGAGCACGCGGAGCTCGCGAGCGAGATCGAGTCGAAGATTCGCGAGCAGCTTGGGAAGAGCGTCTCGCGCAACGGCCACGCCACCGTAACCGTCGGCACAACCGAAGAGTAATCTTGTCATCCCGAGCGTAGCGAACGAAGTGAGCGAAGTCGAAGGAGCGCGTCAGGCGTTTGCTGCCGCTTTGCGTATGCTTGCGCGGCGGCGGCTTACCGAGGCGCAGCTTTGGCAGAGACTGGAGCGCAAAGGTTTCGGCGACGACGCCATTCGCGAGGCGGTCGCACGTTGCAAAAGCGGTGGGTTGCTCGATGACCGTCTCTTCGCGCGCCTCTACGTTGAGGGGCGTCGTAAAGTGTGCGGTGACGCGCGGCTCGTCGGCGAGCTCGTGCGCAAGGGCATCGATCGCGAGGCTGCGGCAGCGGCGGTTCACGCGATGGAGAACGGCGAACGCTCTCGATGCGCAGCCGCGTTGGACGCGCATTTGCGCAAGCGTCCGCAGTCGAGCTATCCATCGGCGGCGCGAGCGCTCGAGCGTCTCGGTTTTCCGGCGCCGGCCATTTATGCCGTGCTCCGCGCGCACGCCGCGCAGCATGGGCCGCTCGCCGGTGTAGAACTCGGGGCGTTCTAGGGCCTCTTGACCTGACATATAGATGTGCGTAACATCTGCATGCGCGAATGACGCTCATCATTGCTGGGCTGAGGGCATTGATCGCTCGTGAGGCTGCTCGCCGGCTATCTGCCCTTGGTGGAACGCAGCCGAAGCTTCGTGACGTGCCGCGTCGCCGAGCGACGCGCACTTGATTGTACGCCGATAAGGATCCCGTTCGCACTCCTGCATGGCGCTTGACTGACCGCGCCTCCGCTTCCGCCGCTTAGCGGGCGTGTCCTAAAGGGGCGGCGAGCCGGGCACTCTTTGGAGCATGAGTGGTTCCCAGGTGGTCGTCGCGGAGGATGACGAGGCGATACGCGAGCTCGTCCTCCACCATCTGGAGCGTGAGGGATATGGTGTATTGGGTGTCGAGGACGGGTATGCGGCGCTGCGCGCCGCGCGTGATATAGCCGACATTCTCGTTCTCGACATCGGTCTGCCGGGCATTGACGGTTTCGACGTCGCGCGCACGCTCGCGCGTGAGGGCCACCTCGTCCCGATCTTGATGCTGAGTGCACGCGGCGATGAGCTCGATCGAGTCATCGGCTTCGAGCTCGGCGCCGACGACTACGTGTGTAAGCCGTTCTCGCCGCGTGAGCTGACCGCTCGCGTGAGGGCGATTCTGCGGAGAAACGGCGACGCCCGCTCGCGCGCGAAGGTACGCCGCTTTGGCAGGCTTGAAATCGACGAGGATGCGCGCGAGGTACGCATCGACGGAGAGAACGTGGCGCTCAAGCCGCGGGAGTACACGCTCCTCCTCGTCCTAGCAAGCAATCCCGGCGTCGCGCTCTCGCGCGACCGTCTCATCGCACGAGCCTGGGGTTTCGACTTCGGCGGCAATGACCGAACCGTTGACGTTCACGTTCGGCGGTTGCGTGCGAAGCTCGAAGAGCCGTTCGGACTCGCCCTCGTGGAAACGTTGCATGGCTTCGGCTACCGATTCCGGCGGCCATAGACTCCTCTCGCTGAGGACGCTCGCAACGCGGGTCGGCCATGCCGCTCAACGTGCTGCCGTCCCGCTCCTCGTGCTGCGCCTTCCGGAGTTCCAAGAGACTGCGTGGCGCGACGGATCGCGCGCGGCGCACGCGCTCGAACGCGCGACGGCGAAGGCGTTTTGCGCAGCCGCACGAGGGATCATGCGCGCGAGCGATGCGCTTGCTCACGACCGCGGAAGCGACCGGTTTGTCGTGGCGATGCTTGCGAACTCTCGAGAGGGTCGCAGAGCAAGCGCAGCAGACTGCCGCGTCATGCTGGAGCGTCTGGTCGCAGGAATCGCAACGACGACGGGTCGGCGCATGGAGAGCGGCTGGTGGGCGGTCGAACGCGCCGGCGGCTCGGCGGAGCTCGAGCACGCTGCGGCGCGTGCCCTCGAGCGCGGAGCGCGCGAACGCGAGCGTTATGAGTTTCTCGCCGCGGTTGGACACGAGTTGCGAACGCCCCTTGCCTCGATTCGAGGATACCTGGAAACGCTGCTCGAGGAAGAAAGCGATGCCGTCCAGAGACGGCAGTTTCTTGAAACGGCGCGCCGCGAGGCGCTGCGCTTGGCGCGCATGGTCGACGGCATGCTTGAGTTCTCGTTGCTCGACCTCTCCCCGCCTGCGCTCCACGCGGAGTGCTGCGACGTGCGCGAGCGGATCGTTGCAGCAGCGGACGTTCTCGCGCCGCTCGCGCGCCGGCGTGCGATTCGCCTGCAGGTCGAGCGCGGGGCTGCGGCGCCGGCTCGCATCGAACGCGAGGCATGCATGCACGCGTTGCTCAACCTTACCGAAAACGCGATCCGTTACGGCGGCGCCACCGTGTGCCTCTCCTGTTGCACGGAGGCCGAATCCGTGACTGTTTTCATCGACGATGATGGGCCGGGGTTCACCGAAGCGGTCGTACGTGGACACGGCCTCGGATTGACGATCGCGCGAGCGATTGCCGAGCATGCAGGAGGCGAGATGCGTCTGGATCGCTCGCCGCTCGGCGGGACGAGAGCGCAACTGAGGCTTCCGGCGGCAGCGGGAACCTAGCGGAACGAGACCGGAACGCGTCGTACAAGGGGACAGATGACGCTTCCACGCGCGAGCGATGTTCTCTTTGATGCAGAAAGCATCGCGGCGCGCGTGCGCGATCTCGGTGCGCGCATCTCGCAGGATTATGCCGGTAAGGTGCCGATGCTCGTCGGCGTCCTCAATGCAGCCGCGCCGTTTCTCGCCGATCTCTCCCGCGCGGTGACGATACCGGCGGAACTCGACGTCATCTCCGTAACGAAGTTCAGCGGCGAGCAGGGCGTACGCTTCGAGAAGGACACGACGCACTCGGTCGAGGGTCGCCACGTCATCCTCGTGGAGGACACGATCGACACGGGCTTGACGATGGAGTACGTCGTCAAGACGCTGCGTGCGCGCAAGCCGGCATCGCTGGCACTTTGCGTGCTGCTCGACCGGCCGCAGCGGCGTCTGCGCACGCTCGAGGTTGCCTACAAGGGCTTCGACGCCGAAAACGTCTTCGTCGTCGGGTACGGCCTCGACTACCGCGGCCGGTATCGTGAACTGCCCGCCCTCTACGTGCACGGCGCCCTCGTGCCGTGAAGGCCGCTGCGCTCGCACTGGCTGCCGCATTCGCACTGGAAGGCGCCGCATCAGCACCGGCGCCAAGCAGCGTCGACTTGCCTTCCATCGAAGAAGCCGCCCAAAGCTACACGAATCCAAACGAGCACTTGGAGGAGATGTTTCGTGCCACGCTGCTCGACACGGCGAAGCTTGCGCAAGAGGCGCCGGACGGCACGTGGTACGTCATCACCGGCGACATTCCGGCGGAGTGGCTGCGCGATGCGAGTGCGCAGACGCGCCCCTACCTGTACTTCGCGCAAGAAGATCCGAACGTGCGCGCGCTGCTACGCGGCCTCATCGAGCGCATGGTGCGCTACATCCAAATCGATCCGTACGCGAACGCCTTCACGCTCGACTATCGTGTCTTCGAGCAGAAGTTCGAGCTCGACTCCCTCTCGTACCCGATGACCCTCGCGTGGAGCTATTGGAAGACGACGGGCGACACGTCGATCTTCAACGACGACTTCGCGAGGGCGCTCGACGCGGTGCTTGTGACGATGGAGCGCGAGCAGAACCACGCACGTGATTCGCGCTACACGCACAAGGAGCTCTTCAACGGTACGGGGCGTCCCGTAGCCTACACCGGGATGATTTGGACGGGTTTCCGTCCATCGGACGACGCGTGTTTCTACAACTACCTGATTCCCTCGGAGATGTTCGCCGTCGTCGCGCTCGGAGACATGGCCGAGATCGAGCGCAGCGTGTACCACAACCTGATCAAAGCAAACGAAGCCCTTGCGCTGCGCTCGGAAGTCCAGCGTGGTATCCAAACGTACGGCCTCGTCTACGTGCCGAAGTACGGCTACATGTACGCATACGAGGTGGACGGCCTGGGCCACGCCATTCTTACCGACGACGCGAACATTCCAAGCCTCCTCTCCGCACCGTACCTCGGATATGCAACCCCGGACGATCAGTACTACCTCGACACGCGCCGCTTTTTGCTTTCACAAGACAATCCGTCGTTCTACCAGGGAAGGTATGCGCGCGGTATCGGAAGCTTCCACACGCCCGACGACTGGGTGTGGCCGCTCGCGCTCGTGATGGAGGGTCTCACCGCGACGACGCAAGCGGAGAA
>JASHOG010000085.1 GCA_030041225.1 Vulcanimicrobiota bacterium
CCGCTCGCACAGGACTGGGAGGATCCGCCTCCGCGCGTCATCGCGCAGCGCATTCTGCGCTACGTGCACAACGGCTCGATCATCGTGCTCCACGACGGCAACGAGGGCATGCTCTGCACGCGCGAGCGGCTCGCGCCCGCGCTCTGCGATCGCAGCAGCGACGTCGAAGCGACGCGCATCATCGTCGAAACGCTGAAGGGCCGCGGCTATGAGTTCGAAACGATACCACAGCTCCTGACTGAAAAGGACTAGCCTCCAAGGGCTCGCCGGCATAGGCGAGAAGTCCTGAAGGCAACCGACTCCAGTTTTGAAGGGTGGGGTGCGTTAGTGCGTGGCTGCCATAACAGTGTCACAGCAGCGTTATTTAGCGTTTGCATTATCTTGCTAGCGGGCTGCGGCGGCGGCGGCAGTGGCGGCGGCGCACTGCCATCCGTCCCACATTCGACGACGGTAACACTCTTGATCACCGATGCGCAACCGCAACTGGTCGCGTACGAGCAGGGCACGCGGGGCGCATGGACGCTGTTGCCGGCCGGACAAGAAAGCTTCAGCGTCAGTGGCAGCGGCGCATACGGCGTCGCATGGGTCTGTCCGGACTCCTCGCCTCTCATGACGGACATCGTCCAGACGACGCTTTCGGAGCTGACGACGATTCCCGTCGCCTGTTCCGCTCCCGTGCTCGACGCGACCGTTAGCGGGACGATCCAAACCAGCGCCATCGCCGACGTCGAGTTTGCGACGGTGAACGGCTCCACGGTGTATGGATTCACCGATAACTCAGGCACGTACTCGATCAGTGTCGCGCCTGGGTCGCAGGACATCATGGCGGCGGTTACCGACTCCAGTGAAAACCTGCTCGCGATCCACACGCTATCGAACGTCGACGTTCCCTCAAGCGGCCTGACGGGAGAGAATATTACGTTCGATGCGAGCGACGCGATGGGTCCGTCCGCAACCGTGACCTTCGCAAATCTTCCCACCAACGCCGGTGCCACGAGCGGATCTTCGGTGTACTACGGGAACCCGAACGATCGCTACTGGCTCGGAGGGGGGACCGGCACGTCGTGCTCGTATCTGACGATGCCCGCAGCCGACCTCGGCGCCGACAGCAACTACGACATCAGCGCGTACTCGAGCCTCGGAGTCACGCCCGGCGAGGTAACTGTCGAACTCTTCACCTCCACGCCGCCGGCATCAATGACCTATCCGAATCCGCTCTCGGTGGCGAGCCCTACGAACACCGATACACCGGCGTTTTCGCTCGATTACACGGGCTTTTCCGGATTGAGCGGCGGTCAGATGTACTACGAGATCGAGGAGAGCATCAGCAATCAGCCGGTCTTCGCGGTAGTGACGCCGGGATTTCTCAGCGCAAGCGGCTCGACGTACGCTCTCCCTGACGTGAACCCGAGCGGTGGCTCGTTTCCGGCGACCGTCGGCACGAGCGGCGATCTTTTCGAATGGTCGATCTTTGCCGAATATGCGTCAACGAGCCTTTTTCAAAGCCTGGGACCGTTTTACTTCGCCGATGTTTCGGCGAAACAAAACCCACACGCCCAATCCGTCACGAAGCTTGCTAGCGTTCGCGTTGAAAGCGCCTCGCCGCTCTCGGGTTTCGTCTACACGGCGAGCACCAGTGGAACTCCGGTGAATCTGCCGTGAAGCGATCTCTCGCGCTCCTTGTCTCGTGCAGCGTTTGTATGCTCGCGGCGTGCGGCGGAGGCGGTGGCGGCGGAGGAGGAAGCATTCCCGGCGGCGGTGGCGCGCCGACGACATCGTCGCCACCGAGTAGCGGGCCGACGACGTCGCCGACCGGCGCACCAACGACGTCGCCGAGCATCGAGGTTACGATAACCTTTGCGACGCAGCCGCAGGCCGTTGCGACTCAGCTCGGCCCTTCCGGCGCTTGGGGAGCGGTGACGCTTTCCGGCTCAACACTGACGCTGCTCGTTCCGGTAGCTACGTCGAATGCGTACGGTGTCGCCTACGTCTGCCCCGCGAACAACGGTACGACACAGGAGTATATCATCGAGGCGACGACGCTCGACGCCACGAGCTTCACAGCGTCGTGCGCTTCGACTGCGGTGACGCAAAGCGGCACGGCCGTGGACATCCAAGGAACCTATGACGTCGAGGCGATCACTTCAGCCAACGGCTTCAAGCTCGACCAAGGGAACGGTCCGATCAATGGACTTTTCAGCGGCACGGTCGGTACGTACACGGGCGTCGCGACCGCCGGTACGGACGATTTTGTCGCGCTCGCGATGGACGGCTTCGATGTCGCCGGCGCACTCGTCTTACGAGGACAAAGTGTCACGAGCGGCGCCACGATCGACATCCCGACGTTCACGGCCGATGATGCGTCGACGACTGAGTCGATCTCGTTTCCCTCAGATCCGGACCAGCTGCCTGAGATCGCAACCGTCACGTACGTGACCGCGGGCGGGACGCGCGCGGTGATCAGCGATCCCGACACGTTCAACTCCTACGGCTCGATTCCAAGTTCGCAGTACGAGAGCGGTGACTATTACGACGGCGCCTTCTATCGTTGGAAGGTGACGACGACGAGCGGCACCGACTACGTTATCTGGGAGCAAATATTCACGAGCGCCGTGCCGCTTACAGCGAACGTGCCGGGAACGCCGTCCTTCGGCAGCGTCACGGCGGGTGCGCTGCCTTCGTTCACGTACGATAACGCGGACCTTGCCTCCGCCGGAAACGTCTACGACACGGCAGTGCTCTCGTGGGGAACGACGCCGACCGCGAGTTCCATCTCCGTGTTCGTGAGCGCAAACTGGCTCGACGGAGAGACGTCGTATACGCTGGGCAACCTCAGCGGGCTCTCCGGCTTTCTCATACCGAGCTCAGGGGAGAGCGTCGGAGCCCAGACGTCGTCGAACGCCGTAACGTGCGCGCTCTCCGATGTGATGAGCGGCCTCGTCGTGGACGTTGCCGGAACGGGAGTCGACGAGGTGCAACTTCCCGTCGGCGCAACCAGAGAGACGATTGCGAACGGCGACGTGAACTACACGGCATCCTCGCTGGGGCGCGGAAGCGCGCAGACGCGGCACCACGGAACGTAACTACGCATAGACTCTGCCGTTCCACCGGATGAAACCGCCTGCGTGGCGGCCGCTCGGATCGTGGTGCGTCCAGTGCACGACGGGCAGGCGCCCCGGATCGTGGACCATCTCGCCCGAGACCTCGACGCGGTCACCGCTGTGCACCGCAAGCGACGGTGCAATGCTCACGTTGTCGACCACCTCGATCGCTCCCACGGCGCTACGCACGAAAAAAGACTCGTGCTCGGCGCGGCTGGCGCGCCCGTAGAAGAAGTGCGGCGCGCCGAGGACGGTGGCGGAAAAATCGACCCGCGCCGGCAGCGCGGAGTGGTAGGCGGCGAAGAGAGTCATGGCGCACTTCCATCCCACCGATGACCCGCGACGACAAGGCCATTCGCACGGAGCGCCTGCATCTGACTCCCGTCGACGCCGCGAACGCGGAGACGCTCTGGAAGCTCATGCAGACGCCGGAGCTGCGCACGTATCAGGACCTTCCGACGATGGAGCGCGCGCAGTTCGTTGGGCTCATCTCCGTACACCACCGGAGGCTGCGCCCGCAGGCGGGGCGTTACGAGTGGCTCATCGAGCGCAACGATGACGGCAGGGCGCTCGGCTGGGTCTCACTGCGCATCGGTGAGCAAACGCCCGAGAGCGGTGAGATCGGCTACAGCCTGCTCGAGGAGCATCGCGGGAACGGCTATGCAACCGAGGCCGTCCGCGCGCTCGTCGACGCCGCCTTCTTGCAGGCGAAGCTTCAGCGTGTGCGCGCCTTTTGCTTACCCGAGAACGATCGCTCTCGGGCGCTGCTCCGGCGCCTTGGCTTCCGCGAGGACGGCGTGCTCAAGCACGGCGCCTCGCTTCGTGGGCGCGCCGTCGACGTCGTGGGATATAGCATCCTCGCGCCTAGCTAAACTGCGTCGCTTGCTCGGCCGATACACAAGAGAAGATGCCGCCAGGGTTCAGCCATCCGGCGGTGGCTCCGCGCGTGGTGGCTCACTACTCACGCTGCGCGGAGCTTCTAGAAGCCGGCTTCGGGGGGTCGCCGATTGTCCTAGCGGACTTTCCGCGCGGCTTTCACGCGCCGCCGCGTTTTCGCGTCACCGACATCCCGCTCTCCAGCGCCCGCATCGAATGGCTCGCACAGCGCGAGTACGCGGTCGAGTTCCACACGTGGGCGCCGCTGCCCGAAGAGCCTGAACGCCTGCGCTTCGGACGCATTCTGCTCGAACCGCCTCGCGGCGAGCGCGACTTCTCGCGCATGAAGGAAGGGGCACTCGCCGTGCGCCGGCTCTTGCGCGCGCTCGGCTACGATGCGATTCCGCTCGTCGACGGAGTCGGCGGCATCGCGCTCTGGCTTCCGTTCGCGCAAGCGCCTCTCGCCACGAAGGTGCGCGCGCGTCTCCAGCGCATCTGCGCGCGCGCCGCCGTGCAGAATCCGTCGCTACTTTGCAGCGGTGCGCTGCCGAGCGAGAGCCGCATTCGCCTCGATGCGTCGACGAACGCACCCGGACGCTACAGCGCGCTGCCCTACACCCTGCGCGGAACGCCCGCGCTTCCCGTCTGCTCGCCGGTCACGTGGGCGGAGCTGGAACGGCTCGACGGCGACATCATCTGCACGGCCCAGAGCTGGCCAGAGTGGTACGAGGAGCACGGCGATCTCTTCGCAAGCGCGGCGAGGGCGCTTGCCAAACAACACTTCCGCACCAGCACGCGAGGACGCGCCGGAGAGGCAACGAAGGCCCGCGATACGGCAACCGCTACGGAGGGCTGATTATGCTGTGTCTGAACCGCAAGCTCCATGAGGCGATTCTCATCGAGGGCGGGATTCGTATCGTCGTCATGGAGATCAAGCGCAACGTCGTGAAGCTCGGGATCGACGCGCCGCAAGGCGTCTCGGTGCTGCGCGAAGAGCTACGCGAAAGGGACTTGCAGGG
>JASHOG010000086.1 GCA_030041225.1 Vulcanimicrobiota bacterium
GCGGCGCCGCCGTTGACGATTTGTGAAACGAGCGACGTCTGGTGCCGAAAGAGTATCGAGCTCTGCGATCCGAGCGGAAGGTAGAGATCCAAGCCGTAGGCGTCGTCGTTCGACTCGACTGACGAGCCGGAGAAGTTCGAGTAGAGCGGCTTCCCCGAGGTGCTTGCCGACGGAGGACCGATCGAGGAGAGGGTCGCGGAGAGATCGCGATAGACGGCTTGGTCGTAGAACGACAACCCGATGAAGCCGCCGTCGCCGAAGGAATAGCGTAGCTTTGCGAGGTCGGATTGCGCCGACATGTCGTTCCCCACGGGACACGTCTGCAACGTGCACGTGCCGGGGCTCGGGGTCCCCACGATCGTATTCGGAAACGCTGCGTTGTCGAGTTGCCCTGCTGAAGTCATACGGTGGAACGAGACCGCGTAACCGAAACGGCCATCGCTTCCTGAGGCTTGCAGCGTTCCTGTAAACGTTCCGTAGGAGCCGTACGAGAAACGCTCGAGATCTTGTTGCGTCAGCGTGGGCTCGAGCGTCACGACGTTCAGCGCGCCTCCAAGCGTGTTCGGGCCGTAGAGCGCAGACGGCGCGATACCGTAGATCACTTGCACGCTTTCGAGATCCGCTGGGTCAAGTAACGAGACGTCGAAATCGCCGGTGCTTCCGTTGTTCACCTGATGCCCGTCGACGTCGACGAGTGTCTCGCTTGGATCGGGGCCGCGCAGTGCCACAACGGCCGGTGCGTTCAACCCTCCACCGATGATCGGGTAGACGGTCGTCGAGAGAGCATCGCTGAGAATGTCGCTCACGCGCGTAACACCCTGCGCGGCGTACTGTTGCGCGTTGATCTCGACACTCGGAACGGGCGCCGTCGAGAGCGTCGAGGCTCCGTTGCTAAATGCGTGGCCGACAACCAGCAGCGACGCGGGCTGCAACGGTGCAAGGGTGACCTGAATCGACGTCCCGTTCGGGCCCACCGCTATCGCACCGCCCCGAAATGTTTCGAAGCCCCTTGCGCTGACGTCGATCTCGTAAAGCCCTCCCGCAAGCCGGCCGAAATCGAAGCTGCCCCGCGTGTCGCTGCGGACGGCGACCGGCGCTCCTCGTCCCCTTAGGCTGACAAGGGCGCCGGCGATCGGCGTACCGCTCGTCGTCTTGACCGTCCCCTTGACCTCACCCAAGCCTTGTGCCGAGGCCATCGCGCAGTGAGCTCCCCAGAGTATTCCTGCGGCCAAAGCGATAGGTCGTCCCAGCCTCAAAGCGTGCCTCCATCGTGAGTTCGGTCACCCTAACTCATAAATAAGGCATGACTAAGTTCCCTGTCAAGGACCTCGCTAGGGGATCAGGTACATCGGGTTGGGCAGCTTGAAGTCGCGCTCCGCGTGGCCGCCGCGTAGATCGCTCCACTGGTCGCCCATGGAGAGCAGCACCGTGTACCCCTCGGATTGGATGTACGCTCGCATCCGCGACTTGAAGGGGATGATTGAGGACGAGTGGTCGCTCGTGGGGCGCATAAAGAGCCCGTCGGGCTTCGGGTATCCGACCTTCAAGAGGTTGGCGAGCGTGACGGCGCGTTCGGGCGTTCGCCGGCCGGTGATAAAGAATACGGCGACGCCTTCGCTCTTCACGTGCCGCGCGAGTGCGAGCGTCGGCGCAATCGCCGGGAAGGCCTCAGCGTCGATGTCCGCGTCGTATGAGCGCGAGTCGTACCCGAAGTCGTGGCTCACTTCGTAGCCATAGTCCGAGAGCGCCGTATCGTCGATATCGAGAACGATCGCCGGCTTGACCGGGTGCCCTCGCAGCTGCGCATCGACGAATGCTTGTGCCGACGTGGTAACACCGCTCGCCTCACGCTCCCAGTTACCGGATGCGTAGTACGCCCTGATCTCCGCCTTCACCGAATCGAGATTGGGAATTGTGGAGGCGCTGACGGGCGCCGGCTCGCGTGCGACGAGCGGAGCGACAACCGCACCTGCGAGCAACACCGAGAAGAGGAACACTCTCATTACCATAATGCTTCGTTAATTTCGCACGGGCACGGGAGGATTCCCGGAGTGCGCGAAAGGGCGACGCCATGAGCCGAGTATCGCGCCGTCAATTCTTGAAGACCGGTGCCGCTTCGGCGGCAGCCGCAGCCCTCGCCGCAAACGCACCCGCTTCCGCACAGATCTATTCCGCGCAGTTGCACGATATCGACCACTTCATCATCTTGATGCAGGAGAATCGTTCGTTCGATCATTATTTCGGCACGCTGCGCGGCGTACGCGGCTTCGACGATCCCAGCGCGATGCAGCTTCATACCGGGCGTTCCGTCTTTTTCCAGCCGGACCCCGAGAATCCCGACGGATACGAGCTTCCTTTTCACCTCGATACGCTGACGACAAGCGCGCAGCAGCTTCATGATCTAAGCCATGCATGGGGCGCACAGCACGACTCATACAACAACGGCGCGATGGACGGCTGGGTGACGGCACACCGTAAGATCAACGGCTCGGCAGGTCCGCTGACGATGGGGTATTACACGCGCGCCGATCTTCCGTTCCACTACGCGCTCGCAGACGCGTTTACGATCTGCGACGGTTACTATTGCTCCGTCCTGGGGCCGACGTATCCCAATCGTTTCTATCACTGGACGGCCTCGATCGATCCCGATGGAAAGAACGGCGGACCGGTGGTGAACAACGATGCGGCGGAGGGAGGCGTCGTCTATACCTGGGAGACCTATCCCGAGAGGCTCGAGCGCGCCGGCATCTCGTGGCAGATGTACTTCGACGTCATCGACGACTATTTGCTCAACATTCTGCCGTACTTCAAGAACTTTCAAGACGCGGGGCCGAACTCGTCGCTGAGACGGAACGCGATGTACGGACGGCCGTTCGACCAGTTTCTCGACGACGTGAGGAGCGGAAATCTGCCGAGCGTTACGTGGATCATCGCCCACGCAGAACTGTGCGAGCATCCGGCGTATCTGCCGGCTGCGGGTGCGAACTATATCCGGCAAATCCTCGAGGCGCTCTGGTCGAATCCCGCGGTCTGGGCGAAGAGCGCCGTCGTCATCAACTACGACGAGAATGATGGGCAGTTCGACCACGTCGTTCCCCGCGCTCCGCCGCCGGGAACGCCGGGCGAGTTCGTCGGTGATCAGCACATCGGCCTCGGTTTTCGGGTACCGTGCTTGGTCGTCTCGCCGTTTTCACGCGGCGGTTACGTTTGCAGTCAGACGTTCGATCACACCTCGGTGTTGCGGCTGCTCGAAGCGCGGTTCGGTGTCGAAGTACCGAACCTCACGGCCTGGCGACGCCAAACATGTGGCGATCTCACTGCGGCATTCGGTTTCGGCGAGCCGCCGAACCTTACGATTCCGGTGATGCCTGAGACCGCGGCGACGCTTGCGCTTGCGCAGAAGAACGTCAAGACGCTGCCCAAGCCGGCGGTTCCGAAGAGCCAAGCGATGCCGGTGCAGGAAGCCGGAACGCGACCGCGGCGGGCTTAGAGGATCGCGAGCTGCTCGAACGTGCCGTCGAGTACGGGCGCTGAGGGCCGCCCAAGCCAACGCTCGAGCACGGTCGCATAGACGCTGCGGAAGTCGGTCGTAAAGCGCACGTTGCCCATGTTCGTCGCGGACAAGTCCGGCGTGCTGCCGTAGAGACCGCCCTTGACGCCTCCGCCGATCAGGAAGAGGGGTGAGCCCTCACCATGATCGGTACCATGGCTTCCGTTCTCTTCGATGCGCCGCCCAAACTCACTGAAGGTCATCGTGAGCACACGCGTGTCGTTGCCGTGCGCCGCAAGATCGTCGTAGAAAGCCTTCGCCGCATCGGAGAACTCCCCGAGAAGACGGTTCTGCACCGCAACCTGATTCACGTGCGTATCGAAGGAGCCGTGCTGCACGTAGATGACGCGCGTGCCGATGTTGCTGCCGATGATCTGCGCCGCAAGCGCGAGACTGCGACCGAGCGGCGTCGCCGGATATGATGCGTTCGTCGTGTAGCCGCCGATGAGCTTGGGCAGCTCCTCTGAACCGCGCTGTGCACGATCCTCGATTTCCATGACGTGGGGCAGATACGGAGACGTGAACGGCAGACGCTCGTCGTGGATGAGCGCCGTGTACTCGTCGCGTTGCATGGGATTGCGATCGATGCGCAAGCCGTAGGCGGCCTCGCTCGCGATCGCAGGTACGTCGATCTTCGATCCGACCATGACCTCCGGAAGGATCGGTGCGAGGGAGACGCCGTTGAAAAGATTGCTCTCCGGGAGGTCCGACTCGTCGAAATAGCGTCCGATCCAACCGGTGTGCTCGTAGCGGTCCGGCGCGGCGGTCTGCCAGATCTCCGTCGAGCGAAAGTGAGAGTGATCGGGATTCGGGTAGCCGACGCCCTGCACGACCGCGACCAGCCCCTTGTCGTACATACCCTTGAACGACGTCATCAGCGGATTGAATCCGAGCTGCGCGTCGATCGCGAGCACCTGGCTCTGTGGGATCGCAAGCGTTGGGCGCAACCGGTAGTAGTCGCTGTTCCCGTGCGGGACGACACAGTTCAAGCCGTCGTTCCCGCCCTGCAAGTTGACGAGGACGAGGCACCGGTTTTCCGTGCCCGGCAAACCCGGCAGCGCCGCCGCCGCCAGGGCACGCGCGAAGACGTGGTCGGCATTGGCAACGACGGCGATGCCGGAGAGACTGCCGAGGAGAAATCGCGCTCGCTTCACTCGAGCTGAAACGCGGGCATTGCCATCGTGAGGTATGCTGCGCCGTGAATGCGTTCTTGGAAGTTTTCGCCGTTCAGCATTGCGAGCGCCGACGTGTCGTCGCCGGCGAGGTATGCTTTCAACCGAGCATATGAGGAGGGCGAGGCGTCGTCTTGCAGCAGCGCACCGATGAGTGCGTGCGTCGCGTCGGGCGGGTCCATCGGTACGCCGCCAAGCCATGACGAGGCGCCCATGATCTGCGCGTTGACCAGACCCGCGAGGAAGTTCTGACGAGCGATCATCATCTGGCTCGTCAGCCAATTCTCGCCCCCCGGCCAGCCTGCCACATTCGGTGGAGCGAAGAGAACCTGGCCCATCGATCGCAGCGCCGGAAGGACACTCGGATCGACCTGCGGGACGCCGAGCGTCGCGTAGGTTCCGACGACGAGCTCGACGGGCGACTTCACGAGCGCACGGTAGGCGCGATCCGAGTAGAAGACGTTGCTGCGAAGAATGGTCGAGACCGTCGGCGCAAGCTCGTACTCGTTCTTTTCGAGCAGCGCGGCCACGCCGTCGACGAGCTCCGGTTCGGGATTATCATAGACGAAGAGGCCGAGGAGTTTCGCCGCAAAGAAACGCGCGCACTGAGGTTGAGCGAAGATGATGTTGACGACGTCGTCGCCGTCGAAGTCGCCGCTTCGGCCCAAAAACGCCTTCGTACCGTCGTCGTGGAGGCGCGGCTCGAAGTATGCGGCACCGGTGAGGCGCAGCACTCGCCAGCCCGTCCAGGCACGCGCCGATTCACGTACATCGTCTTCCGTATAGCGATCGACGCCGAGCGTGAAGAGCTCCATGAGCTCGCGTGCCCAGTTCTCGTTCGGGTGCTCAGCAACGTTCGTCGCGTTATCGAGGTAGAGCAGCATCGCCGGATCCTTCGAGAGCCCGCGCGTGAGCTCGCGAAGATTTCCGAGCGCATATTGCCGCATCAGCTGGTTCTGGTTGTAAACCATCAAAGGCGAGACGCCCTTTTCGATCGCCGCGGTCGTGAAGTGACCGTGAAAGAAGAGCGTCATCTTCTCCTGCAGCGGCGCGGGCGTCGCGAGCATGCGGTTCAGCCACCAAAGCCGCAACGATGCCATCGAGCGCACCTCGCTCTGCCGAATGTCTTTTTGCAGCTCGCGGCGCTGATCGTCAGAGAGCGCGCGTAGACCACGCGGTCCGTACTCCTCGTACACTGTCGACGGATCGAAAACGTCTTCCGGAGCCGCAACTGCCGTCGTCTCAGGGAAGTGCACGAGCTGCTCGACCGCGTTGCCGGCAGCGGCTCCGACGAGGGCGCGAACCATCTCCGGTGTCCCTCCGAAACCGGCGCGCCGAAGCAAATGTGCTGCGAAGCGCGTATCGAGCGTGCCTTCGTAGGGAAGAAGCGCGGTGCGAGCGTCGAGCATGCCGGCCGGTCGGCGAATGCCTGCAACGTCGGTTCGCGAGCTCTGTACGCTCGTCATGCGAGTACTCTAGCGCAGAAAGCGACGGAGCGCGAGTACCCCTGGAAGGTCTAACCATCCGTTCATTGGAAGCGAGCGCTCGATGGATCGCACGCGTAACGCCGCGCGCATGGAGCAGTTGGTAGCAGAGCTACGTGAGCGTTTGGAAGCCATGCAAAAAGGGGGTGGGGCGGAGGCGACGCAACGTCACCGAGCGAGAGGAAAGCTTACCGCGCGCGAGCGTGTGGACCGGCTCATCGATCCCGGTTCCGCCTTTCTCGAGATCGGCGCGCTCGCAGCCTACGATATGTACGACGGCGACTCGCCCAGCGCCGGAATGATCGCCGGTATCGCATGCGTGTCGTCAAAACAGTGCGTCATCGTTGCAAACGACGCGACGGTCAAAGGCGGCACGTACTACCCGATGACCGTGAAGAAGCATTTGCGCGCGCAAGAGATCGCCGAGCAGAATCATCTTCCGTGCATCTACCTCGTCGATTCGGGCGGTGCGTTCTTGCCATTGCAGGCGGACGTCTTCCCCGATCGCGACCACTTCGGGCGCATCTTCTACAACCAAGCGCGCATGTCGAGCAAAGGTATCACGCAGATCTCCGCCGTGATGGGTTCCTGCACGGCGGGCGGCGCCTATGTTCCCGCGATGAGCGATGAAGCGGTCATCGTGAAAGGCACGGGAACGATCTTTCTCGGCGGCCCGCCGCTCGTGAAAGCCGCGACCGGCGAGGAGGTAAGCGCCGAGGAGCTCGGCGGCGGCGACGTGCACACGCGTATTTCCGGCGTGGCCGACCACCTTGCAGATGACGACGAGCACGCGCTCGCAATCGTGCGCGAGATCGTGCGGAATCTTCGCCCCGATCGCCCACCGCCTTGGGAACGCCTCGAGTCCCTTCCGCCGAAGGCGGATCCGCGCGAGCTCTACGCGGTCGTTCCAAGCGATCCGCGTCAAGGCTACGACGTGCGTGAGGTTATCACGCGCATCGTCGACTCCTCGGAACTTCACGAGTTCAAGGCGCGCTACGGCACGACGCTCGTCTGCGGCTTTGCACGCATCGAAGGGCACCCCGTCGGCATCCTCGCGAACAACGGGATTCTCTTCAGCGAGAGCGCTCTTAAAGGTACGCACTTCATCGAGCTCTGCACGCAGCGCGGCACGCCGCTGCTGTTCTTACAGAACATCACGGGTTTCATGGTCGGCAAAGAGTACGAACATCGCGGCATAGCAAAGGACGGCGCAAAGCTCGTGACGGCTGTCGCGTGTGCGGAGGTGCCGAAGTTCACCGTCGTGATCGGCGGAAGCTTCGGCGCCGGAAACTACGGCATGTGCGGTCGCGCCTACTCGCCGCGCCAACTCTGGATGTGGCCGAACGCGCGCATCAGCGTCATGGGCGGGCGACAGGCGGCGAGCGTCCTTTCGACCGTCCGCGGCGAGATGTCGCAGCAGGAGCGCGACGCGTTCGAGGCACCGATTCTCGAGAAGTACGAGCGCGAGGGGAACCCGTACTACTCGACGGCTCGACTCTGGGACGACGGCATCATCGATCCCTTGGACACGCGACGAGTGATCGCGCTGGGGCTCGACGCCGCCGCCCAAGCGCCGCCCGCACAAACGACGTTCGGCGTTTTCAGGATGTGAAACCCGCACCGGCGCTGACGGTCGCCGCGCTCGGCGTCGTGTTCGGAGACATCGGCACGAGTCCGCTCTACACGATGCCGGCGTGCTACGCGTTCAGCGGCGCGCAGCCGGTCCGTAGCGACGTCCTCGGTATTTGCTCGCTGCTCGTTTGGGCTCTCGTCGTGGTCGTCTGCATCAAGTACGTCGGCTTCATCATGCGCGTCGATCACGACGGAGAGGGCGGCATTCTCGCGCTCCTCGCACTCGCTGCGAAGCCGCGTAAAGGCGTCATCATCGCTGCAGGCGCACTGACGACCATCGTCGTCGTCGGCGCTACGATGCTCATGGGAGACGGCCTCATCACGCCGGCAATCTCGGTGATCTCCGCCGTAGAGGGCGTCGGCATCGTCTCCTCGCACTTGCAGCCCTGGATCGTACCGCTCTCGGTTGCCGTGCTGATCGCGCTCTTCGCAATCCAAGTGCGCGGAACCGAGCGCGTCGGCAAGCTTTTCGGGCCGGCGATGATCGCGTGGTTTCTCGCGATCGCCGTCGCAGGCGGTATCGCCATCGCCCAACATCCCGCCGTCCTCGCCGCGGTTGATCCTCGTCAGGCCATCGCGTTCAGCGCGCGTCACGGCCCCGGCGGCTTTTTGGTGCTCGGCGGCGTCGTGCTCGCCGTCACGGGCGTCGAAGCGCTCTATGCCGATCTCTCGCACTTTGGTCGCGCGCCGATCGTGCGAGCGTGGTACGGCCTCGTCTTTCCGGCGCTGCTGCTCGCCTATCTCGGAGAGGGCGCGACGATCCTCGCCGACCCAAAGAACCTCGGCAACCCATTCTATGCCCTTACGCCGGGATGGACGATCGTGCCGATGGTCGCTCTCGCGACGGTCGCGACGGTTATCGCATCGCAGGCCGTGATCTCGGGAGCGTTCACGCTCGTGGAACAGGCGATCGCTCTCGGGCTCTCACCGCGCATGGAGGTTCGGCATACCTCACGGCGCGTGCAAGGTCAGGTTTACGTTCCCGGAGTCGCGGCTGCGCTCGCCCTCGGCTGCATCCTGCTCGCAATCACGTTTCGCTCGAGCGATCGGCTCTCCGCGGCATTCGGGCTCGCCGTCTCGGCGACGATGCTCGCAACGTCCATCGCGTACTTCGCGGTGCTCGTCCGCGCGCTTCACTGGCGCCGCATTTTCGCGGTGCCGCTCGTTGGATTCTTCGTTCTCATTGACGGGTCGTTTGTCGTCGCAGGCCTACCAAAGTTCATGGACGGGGCCTGGCTGCCGATCGCGATAAGCCTCGTCTTGAGCACGATTGCACTCACCTGGCTGAAAGGGCGCCATCATCTCCACGCGGCGCTCGCGCGCGGGCAGATGCCGATCGAACGCGCGTTGCCCATGTTCCAAGCGTCGGCGATCACGCCGCGCGCAACGATGGTCTTTCTCACGCCGGATCTACAAGGCGTGCCCTTCGTGGAGACCCACCGTTGGCTGTGCGAGCGCGCACGCGAGGAGTGCGTGGTGCTTCTGCACCTCTCGCCCGTTGCGAAGCCGTATCTCGCCGCGGAGAACCGCGTCGTCGTGGAGCGCCTCGCCCCGCGGCTCACAACCGTCAACGCCAGGTTTGGGTACATGGAGGCGCCGCGTATCGACGCCGTTCTGCACGCCTGCAAGCGGTGTGCCCTCGACCTCACGGATCCCGAGATATCGTTCTTCTATTCAGACCCGAAGATCGAGCGCGCACACAAGGGTGCAATGTCGCGCTGGCAGCGCTGGCTCTTTTCGGTTCTGCAACGCAACTCGCGCCCGTTGCCCGATGATCTGCACATACCCGCCGAGCGACGCGTCGAGCTCGGGGTCACGGTCGCGATTTAGAAGGCGAGACCGGCCGGACTGCTGAGCTCGTTTGAGATCGTCACCGCGGGCGAGCTGCTGTAGGGTGGCGTGTACTCGGTCACCGTGTTGTTCGATCGATTCGCCACGAAGAGGTCGCTTGAGGAATCGAGCGCGAGGCCAACCGGTCCGTCGACGTCCGTCGAGATCGTCGTGATCAACGTTCCCGTGCTCGTGTACTCACGAACGTCGTTGCTTCCGTAGTTCGCGACGAAGATGTCGCCGGAAGAGGTGACCGCCAAACCTTCTGGTTCGTTCAGGCCGCTCGAGATCGGCGTCGTCGAGCTCGCGTACGACGGCGCTGTGTATTCGATAACGGAATTGGTGGCGAGGTTCGCGATGAAAAGATCGCCGGAGGAGTCGAACGCTAGACCCGACGGGTCGTCGATGCCGCTTGTGAGGATGAGCGAGGGCGTGGTGTCGTACGGCGACGTGAAGGCGGTGACTTCGCTCGAGCCGCTGTTTGCAACGAAGAGCTCACCCGACGAGTTGAGCGCGACGGCCTCGGGTTGTTGGATGTCATCCGTGATCGTCGCCGTTACCGACGTGTATGGTGGCGCGTACTCGACCACGGAGTTCTGGTTCGGCTCGGCGACGAAGAGATCGCCTGCTGAGTTGAAGACCAACCCGGTCGGCTCATAGGGCAATGTGATCGTCGACGGAGTGCCCGTGTACGGCGGAGCGTACTCCCCGATCGTCGTTGTGCCGGAGTTCGAAACGTAGAGCGCCGAGGCATTGTACGTGGTCGCGGGTGTCGTCGGCGTCGTTCCGCTCGAGCTTCCTCCGCACGCAGTCAAGCCGAAGAGGACCAAAAAGAGGCCGTTCCTGGACAAGAATGACGTCATACGAACAAGGCTCCTCTCCGTTGACGGGGCAGTCGTATTGTTGCTCACGAGCTTGGGGAGTTCCTGTGACCGCGCCCGCTCCGGGGCCGCTCCGGCACTGAAAGTCATATTCACTATCGGGATGTGCTATACTCCTCGAAGAGATGCACGCAACCGTCGCCAAGCAGTTACCTAAGAACTACAAACTCGTCTATGACATTCTCCGCGGCGCCGGTCACGGCGTTCACTTTACGATGGGCGAGATTTACGCGCATGCAAGGCGCAAACGTCCGGCGATCGGTTTCTCGACCGTCTATCGCGGGATAGCACGGCTGCGCGATCTCGGCTGGATCGACGAGATCGAGCTTCCCGGCTCGGGCAGCGCCGTGTACGAGCTCAAAGGCAGGCCGCACGCGCACTTTCGTTGCGAGCGTTGTGGCGAGGTCGCAGACGTGCACTATCAGCTTCCCGCACGCACGGTCGCACGGCTCGCCGCGAGAACCGGCGGCCGAATCGGCACGGCGATGGTGATGCTGCGGGGCCTCTGCCGCCGCTGCTCGGTGTGAGCTCGGACGTTCTCTCGCTCTCGCACGAGAACGGGGTCGCGCATGTAACGCTGGCGCGGCCCGACGTGCGCAACGCCTTCAACGCGGAGCTGATCGCGCGGCTGCGCGCCGTCTTCGAGCAGCTCGCGCACGACGCCGGCGTTCGCGCGGTGCTGCTCTCAGGCGAAGGACCTGTCTTCTGCGGAGGTGCGGACGTGAACTGGATGCGTTCCGCACTCGACCTCTCCTACGACGAGAACGTCGCCGATGCAGAGGCGATGAGCGATATGTTCCGAGCGATCGACCGCTGCCCGAAGCCCGTGATCGCGCGCGTGCACGGCGCCGCACTCGGCGGCGGTGCCGGTCTCGTTGCGGTGTGCGACATCGCGGTCGCGAGCGAGGAAACATTCTTCGGTTTCACGGAGGTGAAGCTCGGCATCATTCCCGCCGTCATCTCTCCGTTCGTGCTCGCAAAGATCGGCGCATCGCACGCACGCGCGCTCTTCCTTACGGGAGAGCGCTTCAACGCCGTCCGCGCGCGCGAGATCGGCCTCATCCACGCGATCGTCCCCTTCACCGATCTCGATGCCGCCGTTGGGAGCCTCATCGCCGAGCTGCGTTCTGCGGGTCCGAGCGCAGTGAGCGCGATCAAAGCGCTCATCGCCGACGTTCGCGCCGCGTCCTACGACGCGTCACGCAACCTCACCGCTCAAGCGATCGCCAAGCAGCGTACGAGCGACGAGGGGCAGGAGGGGTTGCGCGCATTTCTCGAGCGGCGTCGAGCATCGTTCACCGAATGATTCGCCGCCTCCTTATTGCAAATCGCGGCGAGATCGCCGTGCGCGTCGCGCGTGCAGCGCGTGCTATGGGTATCGTGCCGCTCGGCGTCTATTCGGACGCCGATGCACGCGCGTATCACATCTCGTTCATGGACGACGCTCGCCGCATCGGCCCTGCGCCAGCGTCGCAATCGTACCTCGACGCACAGTCGATCGTCCGCGCAGCGCAAGAGATGAACGCCGATGCGCTTCATCCCGGGTACGGCTTTCTCTCGGAGAACGCAACGTTTGCGCAAGCCGTCCACGAGGCGGGCCTCATCTTCGTCGGTCCGCCGCCCGCGGCGCTCGCGGCAGCGGGAAGCAAAATCGAGGCGAAGCGGCGCGCGCGAGCGCTCGGCGTCCCGACGGTCCCCGGATACGACGGCGAGGATCAATCCGATGCGCGACTGCGCGCCGAGGCGGAGCGCCTAGGGTTTCCCGTTCTCGTCAAGGCGAGCGCGGGCGGCGGCGGGCGTGGTATGCGTGTCGTTACCGCGGCGCGTGAGCTCGACGAGGCGGTCGCTGCGGCCAAACGTGAGGCGCTTGGCGCTTTCGGCGACGCCACGCTCCTGCTCGAGCGTTATCTCGAGAATCCGCGTCACATCGAGTTTCAGGTCCTTGCCGACGCACATGGCACGACACGCCATCTTGGCGAGCGCGAATGCTCGATTCAGCGGCGGCATCAAAAGGTCGTCGAAGAGGCGCCGTCGACCGCGCTCACTCCGGAGCTGCGCGCACGCATGGGGACTGCCGCGATCGGCATCGCAACGAGCATAGGATACGTGAACGCAGGCACGGTCGAGTTCATGCTCGATCGCAGCGGATACTACTTTCTTGAAATGAACGCGCGTTTGCAAGTCGAGCACCCGGTGACGGAGATGATCTACGGCATCGATCTCGTGCAGTGGCAGCTTCGCATCGCTGCGGGCGAGCGACTGGAGTTGCCGCGCGAGCTCACGCCGCGCGGTTGGGCAATCGAAGCGCGCATCACCGCGGAGGACCCGGCACACGCAATGCTTCCGTCGTCGGGCACGATCGTCAGCTGGCAGGAACCCAAAGGGCCCGGGATACGCGTCGACACCGGAGTCACCGGCGCAAGCATAGTCGGCCTCGATTACGATTCGATGCTCGCGAAGCTCATCGTACACGCACCGGATCGCCCCTCGGCTGTTACGTCTCTCCAGCGCGCGCTCGACGAGTTTGAGATCGAGGGGGTCCAGACGAATCTGCCGCTGCTCGAGT
>JASHOG010000087.1 GCA_030041225.1 Vulcanimicrobiota bacterium
GGAGGCCACGCAAAAAGCAAGACCCGCAGAGGCAAAGCCCCCGCGGGTCCTGACGTATTCGCTCACCGTGCGCGCCCGTTTGGCCCCCGGGTGGAAGACCCCACAGCGCCGCTCGGCGGTTTGACCGTTTCCAGCCGCGACTGATACGCTCGTCGCCCTTCGTTTTACCGAAGTGGTTGCATGGTAGCAGTTTCGAAAAGAGGCCGCAAGAGGCGTCATGCGGTACCCACAAGCTGTCCACAGAAATTTCTATTTATGCACCACGAGCAATCCGGTTATCCACTCGTAGCAATCGGCGGCCGCCTTACGCTCGAGAACATCGAGGCGGTTGCCGACGGTGCATCCGTCGTTCTCTCCGACGCCGCACGCGAGCGCGTCGCGAATGCGAGCGAATTCGTTGAGATGCACGTTCGTAGCGGTGAGCCGATCTACGGTGTCACTACCGGCTTTGGGCGGCTCGCGAACGTTCCGGTCGAACCGGACGATGCCGAGCGCCTGCAGTTGAATCTTGCGCGCAGCCACGCTGCGGGAACCGGACCGCTGCTCGAACGGCGCGTCGTACGCGCCGCGGGTCTTCTGCGCGTGAACGCGCTCGCTGCCGGACATTCGGGTGTACGTCCACGCACACTCGACTTGCTCGTCGAGGTATTGAACCGCGGCGTCACGCCGTGTGTACCGTCGCAAGGCTCGGTTGGCGCGAGCGGCGACCTGGCGCCTCTCGCGCACATGACGCTCACGCTCGTCGGCGAGGGTGAGGCATGGTACCGAGGCGAGCGCCTTCCAAGCTCCGTCGCACTCGAGCGCGCGGGGCTGCAACCGTTACGCTTGGGACCCAAGGAAGGGCTTGCGCTCGTCAACGGCACGCAAGTCATGACGGCAGTCGCGGCACTCGGCGTGCAGCGCGCGCAGCGTCTCGCGGCATGCGCCGACGTGATCGGTGCGATGGCGCTCGAGGCGTACCTCGGAACCGACCGCGTCTTTGACCGGCGCATCAACGAGCTGCGGCCGCACGCGGGACAGGCGCGCGTCGCCGAGAACCTGCGCGCGTTGCTCGCCGGTTCGGAGATCGTTGAGTCGCATCGCGAGTGCGGACGCGTGCAGGATCCGTACTCATATCGCTGCATCCCGGTCGTCCACGGCGCCGTGCGGGATGCAATCGAGCACACGCGCCACGTCGTCGAGACGGAGGCGAACTCCGTCACGGACAACCCGCTCATCTTCCCCGAGGACGGTGTCTTTCTCTCCGGTGGAAACTTTCACGGCGAACCCGTCGCGTTGGTACTCGACTTCCTCAAGATGGCGATCTGCGAGCTCGCATCGATCTCCGAACGGAGGCTCTACCTTTTGCTCAACGCACAAGAGCGTGAGCTACCGCTCTTCCTGGCCCCTCAGGCGGGACTACAGTCGGGGCTGATGATGGTACAGTACACGGCGGCCGCGCTCGTCAACGAGAACAAGGTTTTGGCGTGGCCCGCGAGCGTCGATTCGATTCCCACCTCCGCGGGCCAAGAGGATCACGTCAGTATGGGCATGACGTCTGCGAACGTTCTTCCGCGCGTGCTCGATAACGTCGAGGGCGCGCTCGCGTGCGAGCTTCTCGGGGCGCTCGCAGCGACGGACTTCCGTCGCCCGTTGCGCTCCGGCAAGGGTACGCAAGCTGCCTACGACACCGCGAGGCGCGAGATCGCGGCCGTAGGAGAGGACCGCGCACCGTCACCCGATATCGAGCGAGCGCGCTTGCTGATCACCACGGGCACCCTGGCGAGCGCCGCGGAGAAGGCCGCGGGCATCACGCTGTAGGAGCCTTCCGTCGATGCCGACGGCCGTCTCTGAGCCACGCACCGTTCGCGCACCGCGCGGGCGCGAGATCTCCTGCCAGGCTTGGCCGCAGGAAGCGGCCCTGCGCATGCTCATGAACAATCTCGATCCCGAGGTTGCGGAGCGCCCGCACGATCTCGTCGTCTACGGCGGCAATGGGCAGGCCGCGCGGTCGTGGGAAGCCTTTGATGCGATCGTCCGCACGCTGCGGCGTTTGAAAAATGACGAGACGCTCGTCGTGCAGAGCGGCAAGCCGATTGCGATTTTTCCCACGCACCCGCGTGCACCGCGTGTCCTCATTGCAAACGCAAATCTCGTGCCGAAGTGGGCCGATTACGCGATCTTTCGCGAGCTCGAGGCGCAGGGCTTGACGATGTTTGGGCAGATGACGGCCGGCTCGTGGATCTACATAGGAACGCAAGGGATCGTGCAAGGAACCTACGAGACCTTCGCAGAGCTCTCGCGTCAGCACTTTGGCGGAACGCTGCGCGGGCGCGTCTGCTTGAGCGCCGGTCTCGGTGGGATGGGCGGCGCGCAACCGCTCGCGATCACAATGAACGGCGGGATTGCGCTCCTCGTCGAGGTCGATCCCAGCCGTCTCGAACGGCGCCGCGAACTACACTACCTCGACCGCGTGGCCGGCTCGCGCGATGAAGCACTGCGTGAGATCGAGCGCGCAAGGCGTGATGGCGTTGCGCTCTCGGTCGGATATGAGGGCAATGCCGCGGTCGAGTTTCCCGCGCTCTACGAACTGGGCTTTCATCCGGACGTGGTGACGGATCAGACATCGGCGCACGACATGATCGCGGGCTACGTCCCCGCGCACCTGACGCTCGAAGAGGCTTCGGAGCTGCGCAGACGTGCCCCGGACGAATATGAGCGCCGCGGTCTTGCAAGCGTCGCAAAACACGTCGAGGCCATGGTGAAGTTCAAAGACGCGGGCGCGGTCGTTTTTGATTACGGCAACAACATTCGCACCCAAGCGCAGCGCGCAGGCTTCTCCCGAGCCTTCGAGTTTCCCGGCTTCGTGCCGGCCTTCATTCGCCCGCTTTTCTGCCGCGGCGCCGGGCCGTTTCGTTTTGCTGCTCTCTCCGGCGAGCCGAGCGACATCGCGCGCTTGGACGAGGAGCTTCTGCGCCTCTTTCCCGGCGACGACTCCTTACAGCGTTGGATCAGACTCGCTCGCGAGCGCATCACGTTTCAAGGTTTGCCGGCGCGCATCTGTTGGCTCGGCTACGGCGACCGTGCGAAGGCCGGGCTCGCGTTCAACGAGCTCGTGCGCAACGGCGAGGTACAAGCGCCGGTCGTCATCGGACGCGACCATCTCGACGCCGGCAGCGTCGCTTCGCCGTTCCGCGAGACCGAAGCAATGAAGGACGGCAGCGACGCGATCGCCGACTGGCCGATCCTCAACGCGCTGTTGAACACGGCCGCCGGAGCGCACTGGGTGAGTTTCCACCACGGCGGCGGAGTGGGCATCGGCTACAGCCTGCACGCGGGCATGGTCGTCGTCGCCGACGGCAGCGATGACGCCCGCGAGCGACTCGCGTGCGTTCTCACGACCGATCCGGGTCTGGGCGTCGTGCGCCACGCAGACGCAGGATACGAGCTCGCCATGCAGACCGCCGACGAAAAAGGCATCGACTGGCGACTCTAGGGGAAGCCTACTTTATTCGCGCGCGTGAGGTCATCACGTGCGACACGGACGCGCCGCAGAACGGCGTCACGTTCGAGAGACTCGGTATCATTCGCAACGCAGCGATCTTAACCGACGGCGACCGCATTGCAGAGATCGGGCGCGAGCGCGACGTCGCTGCGCACGCTCCCAGCGGCACCGTCGAGATCGACTGCAGCGACTGCGCCGTCGTCCCGGGCCTGGTCGATGCGCACTCGCATCCGCTCTTCGCGGGGGATCGCGAGCCGGATTTCATGGCGCGAGCACGCGGCGAGAGCCCCTCGCAAGGGATGCTGCATACCGTCGAACAGACGCGAAGGGCGCTTCGGGAACCTAAGCGCTTCTACGAAACGACGGTACTCCCGCGCCTGCGGACCATGCTCGCGCACGGAACGACGACGTTGGAAACGAAGAGCGGCTACGCGCTCACGAAGGAAGGCGAGTTTGCACTTCTCGACCTCATCGATGCGCACCGGGGCGACGACGATGTACCGCGGCTCGTCGCGACCTTCCTCGGAGCGCACGCGTTACCCGCGGAGTTCGACTCAACGGACGAGTACGTGGGGTATCTCATCCGTGAGTGCTTGCCTCACGTGAGGGAGCACGGGGCCGTCTATGCCGACGCTTTTTGCGAGCCTGGATTCTTCTCTGCCGAACAAGCGGCGCGCTATCTCGGCGCGGCACGGGAGCAGGGATTGCGCTTGCGTCTGCACTGCGACGAGATGGCGTACGCTGGTGCGGCGCGCGCGGGCGTTGCGCTGCGGGTCGACGCGCTGGATCACTGTAACTGCATCGAACCCGGCGAGCTCGCCTCCATCGCGGCGAGTGGGGCCGTCGTCGTTGCCTGTCCGGCGACCATCGAGTTCTTGGGTTTGACAAGACGGGCGCCGGTGCGTGCGATGCTGGAACATGGGGGAACGGTTGCGCTTGCGAGCGACTTCAATCCCGGAACCTCGCCCTGCTTCAACCTGCAAACCGTTGCGTATTACGGGCGCACGTTCTTCGCGTTGAGCGCCGCCGAGGCACTCTACGCCGTTACGCGCGCCGCTGCGAGCTCGCTTCGCAGCGACGCGGGCCTGCTTCGCGCAGGCGGCCGGGCGGATCTCGTAGCGTTGCGCGTCGAGGACGCGCGCGAGTTCGGCTGGCAGTTCGGGGGAAATCTCGCGAAGCTCGTGGTGAAGAGCGGAGTTCGCTCGGGATGACAGGCAAGGTGCCCGAGCTGATTCGTTGCGCGAGGGCGATCGTCGGCGGCGAGGAGCGGCTGGACTTCGCCTTTGTCGTGAACGATGGTCGAATTGAAGACGCGGGAGATTTTGCGGCGGTGCAGGCGCGACGCCCGCAGGCGCAGACCCGCTCGTTTCCCGCAGATCGCATCGTTACTCCCGGATTCATCAACGGACATAGCCACGCATATCAAATCCTCCTTCGCGGTCGAGGCGATGATCTTCCGTTCGAGCGCTGGCGCAGCGAGGCGCTCTACCGCGTCATCCCGCAACTGGAACCGGAGGACGTCTATTGGGTCTTCGTTGCCGCGTTCTCAGAGATGCTGGGTGCCGGGATCACGAGCGTTGCAGAGTTTTTCTATCTCAACGGGCGGGGGAACGGCCACGCGGAGGCAGCGATCCGAGCGGCGGCCGCCACCGGGATTCGCCTCGTCCTGGCACGTGCGTGGATGGACGCGCCGCGCGTGCCCGAGGCCTTTCGCGAGAGCGTCACGCAGGCACGGGAACGAACGCGTGCTCTGCGAGCGGAGTTTCCTGAAGCGAACGTCTGCGTCGCACCCCACTCGCTCCACGGTGCGTCGGAGGAGATGCTGCGCGCGGCTGCTGCGTTTGCCGGAGAGGAACGTTGCGATCTTCACATTCACGTTGCCGAGGGAGAAGCGGAGGTCGAGCTCTCGCGCGAGCGGTACGGCGTTCCGCCCGTTCTCGCCCTCGACCGGCTCGGAGTTTTGAACGAGCGAAGCGTCGCGATCCACGCGATGTACCTGACCGAAGATGAGAAGGAGCTGCTCGCGACCCGAGGCGTGCGCGTCGTGCGTTGCCCGTCGACGAACCTCTACCTCGGCGACGGCATCGCCGATGCGGCCCCGCTTCGCGCGCGTGCCGTCGTCGTTGGGCTCGGAACCGACGCAAACGTCAAGCCGTCACTGCTCGATGAGATGCGCCTCGCCGCCTATCTCGAGAAGGCATCGCGGCGCGACGGCGGAGCACTCCAAGCGCGGACGGCGTTCGCGCTTGGAACCTCGGAGGGTGCGCGCGCCCTCGATCTGCCGGCGGGGGAGCTCGCTACGGGGATGCTCGCCGACTTTCTCGTCCTGGGCACCGAGGGCATCGACCCGTGGTCGCCTCCGGTGAATGCCCTCGTCTATCGCGGAGAGGCTGCTTGGGTACAGGCCGCGTTCGTCGGAGGGAGGCGAGCGTACGCCGGCGATCTCTCCCCGCTAGCTGGAGAGGCACACCGTGAGACTGCGCGGATCGCCCGACGGTGCGTGTAAGTACTTGCATTCGCCTGTGGCCTGTGGTATGGTTCGCCGGATGAGAACAGCGCTTCCGGCCGCCGCGGTGCTCCTGGCCTGCGCTCTACCCGCGAGTGCTACCGGTCAAGGCCCGACCGACGCTCACGCCGTCATCGAGCGTGTGCTCTCAAGTAATCCGGCGCTCATGTCGTATCGCGCGCGCGTGCACGTCGGCGTGCACATGCTCAACTTCCCGTTCCTGAGTCCGGAGCTCGATGGAACTTCGTACTACAAGCGGCCTGGAAACCTGGAAGTCGTTTTCGACAGCGTTCCCTTCTACATGAAGGGCTTTTCGAAACTGTTCTCCGACATGGGCGATGCCGCCGCTTGGGAACGCGACCAGAACGTCGCGCTCCTTGGAACGCGCACGTTAGACGGACAGCCGCAGCTCCTCTTAAGGATGACGAAGAAGATTCACAGCGACATCCTCGATCATACCGACGCCTATATCGATCCGCAGACGTACGAGCTGACTCGGATGGAATGGCACTACCGCAGCGGCGGCGAGATCGTGATGACGCAGTCGTATCGTACGGCAGCCGGGTTCACCGTTCCGGCGACGCAACACGCGACGATCGACATCCCAGGCGTGCACGCCGTCGGTGACGCAGTCTATGCGGATTACCAAATCAACGTCATCGTCGACGACGGAACCTTCACGAAGTGATTGCGACTCGGACGACCTCTCCGGAGGAAACGCGCGAGCGCATCCTCACTGCGGCGCGCGAGGTGATCGCGCGCAAGGGAAAGCGCGGTGCAACGACCCGCGAGATCGCCGAGGTCGCCTGTGTCAACGAGGCGACGCTCTTCCGCCACTTCGGCAGCAAGAGCGCACTCGTCATCGCGGTTGCACAGCGCTTTTGCGGTGCCGTCGAGCTGCGCGACATCGTCGGCAGGCTCCAGGGCCCCGTCGAGGAGGATTTGCTCGCGATCGGGCGGGTGATGTACGAGCGGATGGAATCGCAGAAGGACATCATCAGATGGTCCATGGTCGAGGTCGAATACGACAAGGATCTCTTTTCCTCGACCGCTTGGCGGCCTCAGCTCGCGATCCACGACGTCGTCGTCGAGGTGATGGACCGTTACGTCCGGGCAGGGGTGCTCGAAGGCGACCCCAGGCGGCTGGCACTTTTCTTCATAGGAATGGTTCTTATACACGTGCTCGCTCGGGAGAAGTTCCCCGATGCGAAGCTGATCGGCGACGCCGATGAGGCGCTGCGGTTCTACATCGACGTTTTCTTGAACGGTACGAAGAGAGAAGGGTAGGAGAGGGGGGACATGGAGACTCGCGAGAGGGAGCAGCAGGCTCACGACGGCAGCGGGCCGGTTCTGCACGCACCCGAAGAGCGGGGAACCCAGCCGCGGAAGCGCTGGCTCTTTCTTGCGGCCGGTATCGTCGTCCTTATCGTGGTGCTCGTCTTCGGCATTCCGTGGCTGAGATATTTTTTCTCCCATCAAAGTACCGACGACGCGTACGTTGATGCGGATATCGTCCAGGTAACGAGCAAGATCGATGAGCGGATCAACGGCATCCTCGTCAACACGAATCAGTTCGTGCATCGAGGCCAACTCCTCATCGTGCTCGACGATCGCGATGAGATCGTGAAGCTCGAGCAGGCGCGCGCGCAGTACGATCTCGCGCTTGCGAACCAGCGTACGACCGTCGAGCAGGGACAGGGAGGCGTTTCGACGGCGAGCGGAGAGGTGGGTCAGGCGCGAGCGCAGCTGGGCGTAGCGCTGGCAAACATTCCGGGTGCGGAGCAGGGCTATGACAAGGCGCAGAATGACTTACGACGCACTGAGTCGCTCGTCGCGACGGGCGATGTTCCGGCGGCTCAGCTCGACGACGCCCGCGCCGAGGCCGCGGGCGCGGAGTCGCAACTGAACGCAGCGGAGCGACAAGTCGCGGCGGCGCAGGGCGCGCTGAGCGCGGCTCAAGGCGGCGTCGCGACTGCGAGCGGGAGGCTCGCGCAAGCCGCCGACCCGAGCCAAGTCGAAGCCGCGAAAGCGCAGCTCGACCTCGCGCGGCGCGACCTGCGTTACACGCACATCTATGCGCCGATCGATGCGTACGTCGGCTTGAAACGTGTGGAAATTGGACAGGTGATCTCCTCGGGGATGGAACTCATGACCCTCGTTCCGGCGCACGGCATCTACATCACCGCGAATTATAAGGAAACGCAGATGGGACACATGCGTGTCGGGCAGCCGGTCGACATTCACGTGGACGCCTATGGCGGCGTGACGTTCCACGGGCACATTCTCTCAATCAATCCGGCCTCGCAGAACACCTACGCCCTCGTTCCTTCGCAGAACGCGACCGGCAACTTCGTGAAGGTCACACAACGGATCCCGGTGCGTATCTCGATCGATGATCCGCGCTCCGATATGCCGCTGCGCCCCGGAATGAGCGTCGAAACGTACGTGAAGGTCAAGTAGGTCGTGCGGTCACGAGCTGCCGTAGCAGCACTGCTTCTCGCACTGCTGCCGTTCAGCGCGTTCGCCGAGCAGAACGCAACATTGCCGAGCCGCGCACAAATTCCGTCACCGCCGCCCTCTCCTGCGGTGCCGGCCGCGCCGGCGATCGCGCCCGGCTACCGCGCTCCTCGCATTCGTCAGGGGGCGCCGCACCTGATCGGCGTCACCTCGCAGGCATTCGTCGGGATTTCGCTTTCCGACGCGATCGGTATGGCGCTCCTGAAGAATCCGAACCTCGCCGTCGCTGCGGGAAACGAGCGCATCGCGTACTACGGAATCGAGGGCGCGAAGGGGGCATTTGACGTGAAGCTGCAGGTGCAGCCCGAGGTCGATCACTCGCTCTCGGCACCACAGAACCCGTTCTTCGCGGGGCCGAGCTACGGACCGATCGCGCAAAGCGATCAGAGCGTGACGGCGGGCGTCTCGGGAGTCCTTCCTAACGGACAGACGTACAGCGTCAACCTCTCGCAGACGCGCACGACGAACAACGAGATCATCAACCTCATCAACCCGACCTATCTCAGTGCGCTCTCGTTCGTGCTCACGCAACCGCTGCTGCGTAACGCGGGGATGAACGCGCAGAAACGCCAGCTGGAACTCTCCGTCATCAACAACGAGTTCACGACGGAGCAGACGCTCGCGTCCGTCTCGTCGACGATCGCACAAGTCGAGGGTGACTACTGGGACCTCGCCTCCGCATGGAGGAACGTCGCTATCGACGAGGAGGCATTGCGGGAAGCGACGGCTCAACAGCGCAGCAATATCCGCCTCGCTCGTCGCGGCGCCGGCGCACCGGTCGATGCGGTGGAATCAGGCGCGCAGGTCGCGGCCTTTCAGAGCGACGTCTACTCGGCGCTCGAGAACGTGGCGATGGTTCAGAACGAGCTGAAGGACGCGATCGCAAACTCGCCCGCCGACGCCGTCTGGGAGGCGAATCTCGTTCCGACCTCGCCCGTGCTGCAAATCCCGACAGTTCCGAGCCTCCCCGCGCTGGTTCAAAAGGCGATGCGTGATCGTCCGGAGATCCTCGAGAGCCTCGACACGCTCATGCAAAGCGTCGTCGATCTCGCCTACGCGCGCAACCAAATGAAACCGCAGCTCGACCTGAAGCTTGGCTACACGACGAACGGCTACGCGGGGACGTTCGTCCCTCTGACGCCGTCGAATCCGCTCTATCCGTTCATCTGTCCGACGACGCCGTGCCCGTTCACCGCTCCGCCGGTGCTGGTCGGGGGCTTAGGCCAGTCGTATAACACGCTGCTGCAACAACGGTACCCGTACTGGACGGCGGCGCTCATCTTCTCGCAGCCGCTCGGGAATGCGAGCGCGAAGGCGCAGCTCGCACAGGCAGAAGAGCAGCAGCGCATCGCGCAGATTCAGCTCCAGGCGACGGAGCAGCGTATGGTGTATGAGGCGCGCAATGCCTTGCAGGCGTATGAAGCCGCGCTCGCGCAGCTCAGCTCGGCCCGCGCGGCTCGTCAGGCGAGCGAGGTCGTCTATGCGAGCGAGCTACGTAAGTTTCGCAACGGCGAATCGACCACGTTCCTCGTGCTTCAGCGGCAGGTCGAGCTCGCGCAGAATCGAGGCCTCGAGCTGCAGGCGCAGACCAACCTCGACAAGGCGGTCGTCGAGATCGAGCGAGTCTCGGGCGATATCCTCGCTCGCAACGGCGTTAATCTCCAGACACTCGGTTCCCAAGCGCTACAGCAGCCTTAGAGCCTCAGGAGGAGAGGCCGCTTGGTTGCTTGAACCGCGCGCTCATGAACGCATTGAAACGTCTTTTTGCAGGCGCGGTCGTCGCATGCGCGCTTGCTCTGGTTTTCCCTATCATCGCTGAAGCTGTGACGTTCGCGGGCACATGGGCCGTGAGCGGCAGACTCGGTGCCACCGGATCGGTCTCGCCGGTCTGCGTCTTTAGGCAGAGCGGAATTGCCGTGTCGGGAACCTGCAAGGGACCAAACGGCACCGGCTCCGCACTTGGCGCCGTTAGGGGCGCGGCGATCGAGTGGCAGTGGCACGTTGTTCGGACGGACCCGCAAGGTTACAGCGGTATCGTGACGTTCCGCGGTACCCTCGGCTCCGACGGCGTGATACGGGGAACGTGGGCGTTCGCCGGCGTCGACGGAATAGGGGAGTTCACCGCTCAGCGAGTTCGCTAGGTCTGCGCAGCGGCGGCCGCATCGACGTACCACAACAGGCGGCCGCTGTGGGGCTTGACGACCTGCGCAGGGTAATGCACCGGATCGTAGGCGCCTTCGCGCGCGATTCTCAAAGCTGAGGCCTTCTTTGCACCGGAGACACCGAAGAGCACCTCTCGCCCTAGGTTGAGAACCTTCGGCGTCAGAGTGATGCGCCACATCCTCGCCGATTCCGAGTAGACGGCGCGGCAGAGCGCCTCGTCGTCGGTCGTCGGATCGGAGCCCGGAAAGAGCGAGGCTGTGTGAGCGTCGATACCGAGGCCGAGCATGACGAGATCGAGTTGCGGAGCGTCTCCGAGCGTGTTGCGAAGGAGACGTGCGTACTCGAGTGCCGCCTGCTGCGGCGGCATCTCGCCGTGCATCCGGCAAATCTGTGACGGCGGAATCGGAACGGCGTCGAGCAGAGTCTCTCTCGCCATGCGATAGTTCGAGGCGGGATCGTCGGGCGGCACGCAGCGCTCGTCGCCGAAGTAGACATGGACGTGCTGCCACGCAACATGGGAGCGATAGCTATCGCTTGCGAGCAACTCATAGGCCGCCCGCGGCGTGTCGCCGCCGGCGAGCGCGACGCTGAACTTTTCCCGCGCGGCGATCGCATCTCGAGCGGAGGCGATAAATGCGTCTGCGAGATTTTGCGCGAGCAGCTTTGCGGTACGAAAGACGTGAAGCTGCTCGGCGTTCACGTTCCTAACAGACATCCTGCGACGTCGAGTGCGTCGCAGAACACCGGGTCCGCTTGCTCGCGCAGAATTGCGCGCTCGAGGAGCGACGCGGTGTCGACGTCATGCAGCGGTGCGACGCGAGATGGGCGCTGCTTCGCGCCGGTGACCCGGAGTGAAACGGCGCTACTGTCGCCGTTGCACAGCTCTGCGCTAAAGCGCGTCGAGTGCGATTCGAGCACGACACGCTTGACGCGGCGAGGCTGTCCCTCGCGCTCGATCGCGTAGGCAATGGCGCGGCCGCTGCGCCTATGGACGAAGCTGCGTTCGCCGGCGCACTCCCACTCGAGGCGACTCGCGAGCCAGCCGAGGAGATAGTACGCTTCCGCGTCGGAGCCGCCGGCCACCGTCACGCTCCGGAGGTCGAAGAGATCCTCGATGAAGTCGCGCTCGTCGAAGAAGTCGGCGACGACTTCCTGCCAAGGAGCGAGACGAAGATAGGCGAGGTCGTTGATCGCACCGTTCTTCGGTTGCGTCTTGTGAAATGCCGCGAGGTCGCGCAAGGAGGAGGCGTCGTCTCGCACCCGCGAGCTATCGAGGAGAATCGTCCGCATCTCAGGTGCGAGGGCACCGAAGCGAGCATCGCTCGCCGTTTGCGGCGCGATCCACAAGAGGACGTGCGGCATACCGGGCTCGAGCAGCGGCGTGACGAGGGAACGAAGATGCTCCGGCGTGCTGCCCCGTACTCCGAGCTCTACCCACTCGCCGTCGGAGGCTTGTGCCGGTGCGTCGGTAGCACTCGTCGCATTGAGCAGGAACGCGTACGATGCGTGCCGCTGTGCCAACAGGCGCGCTCGCTCGCGCGCCCAGTCGATGAGCGAGGCGTCCTCAACGAAGACCAGGAGCGTCATCGTGGCGACGCGCACGTTGACGCTCATAGTCGGCGCCAGTCGGCGAAGAGCGTCAACGCCGTGTCCGGACCCTCGTCTCCGGCGGCGTAGTTGGGGAACGAGAAGTCCTTCGTGTTCTCCCACACGTCGAGCACCGGCATGATGATCTCCCACGCGAGCTCGACTGCGTCCCAGCGGGTGAAGAGCGTTTGATCGCCGCGCATGGCATCGCTGAGGAGGCGCTCGTATGCGGGCGGTGAGTGAAATCCGAAGCCGGTACCGTAGTTGAAGTCCATGGAGACGCTGCGGATGTGGCTCTTCGGCCCGGGAACCTTCGCCTCGAAGCGCAGCGCGACGCCTTCATCAGGTTCAATCTTCACGACGAGCATGTTCGGCTCGATTGCATCGGTCGACTCGCCGTAGAGGCGGTGCGGAATCGGTTTGAACGTCACCGCGATTTCGGAGATCTTCTTCGCGAGGCGCTTTCCGGAGCGCAAGTAAAACGGAACGCCCGCCCACCGCCAGCTATCGACGCCGAGACGCAGGGCAGCGAACGTCTCGGTATTCGATTGCGGCGCGACGTCGGGCTCTTGCCGGTAGCCGGGCACCTTCTCTCCGTCAATGCTCCCCGGCCCGTACTGTCCGCGCGCCGACATCTTCATCACGTCTTCATGGTGCGGCCGAGCGATCGCCGAAAAAACCTTGAACTTCTCGTTACGGATCGCATCCGCGTCGGAGCTCGCCGGGGGCTCCATGGCGACGAGCGCAAGCAGGTTCAGGACGTGGTTCTGAATCATGTCGCGCAACGCGCCCGCATGGTCATAGTAGTTGCCGCGGTCTTCGATGCCGATCGACTCCGCCGACGTGATCTGGACGGATTGAATGTAGTTACGGTTCCATATCGGCTCGAAGATCGTGTTTGCGAAGCGTAGCGCCATGATGTCCTGCACCGGCTCTTTGCCGAGGTAGTGATCGATGCGGTAGACGTCGTGCTCGCTGAAGACGCGTTCGACGGTTTTTTGAAGCGCGCGTGCCGATTCGAGATCGATGCCGAAGGGCTTCTCGATGACGACGCGCGTCCAACCGTGCTCGTTGCTGTGCGGATCGAGGTCCGCTCGGTGCAGCATCTCGATGATACCGGGGAAGACCGAGGGCGGCGTGGCGAGGTAGAAGAGGCGGTTGCCGCCGGTTCCCGCGCGCTTATCGTTCTCGTCGAGTCGCTCGCGTAGCTGTTCGAAGTGTGCGACCTGCTTGAAGTCGGCGGTGATGTATCCTAGGCACCGCGCGAAAGTGTCCCACAGCTCGCCTCGCGGCTTGGAGCCGTCCGGCGCGAATTGCTCGAGCTGCTCTCGGCAGTACTCCCGAAACTCATCGTCGCTGTACTTCGTCCGCGCGAAACCGATGAGCGCGAAACCGTTCGGAAGCATCCCGCGCATTCGCAGCGACCATATCGCGGGAAGGAGCATGCGCTTGAAGAGATCGCCGCTCGCGCCGAACAGCACGATGCTGCAGGGGTCGGTGATGCGATCGCTCTCGATCCCCGCGCGCAGCGGATTTAGCCGCTCGCCGTCGCCTCCCGAGGCCGGAACCGCCGTCTCAAGCATGAGTCTCCTCTTTGACCGGGTGACCACCGAACTGATTGCGTAGCGCCGCGATGACCTTTGCGCTGAACGATTCGTTCTGGCGCGACGCGAGCCGCGCGAGGAGCGAGAGCGTGATGACCGGCGCCGGAACGTTCTCGTCGATTGCCGCCTGCACGGTCCATCGCCCCTCGCCGGTGTCGTCGACGTACCCGGCGATGTTCTTGAGCTGCGGGTCTTCAGCAAAGGCGCGCACTGCGAGATCGAGCAACCAAGATCGCACGACGCTACCGTGACGCCAGAGCTCTGCGATCTGCCTGAGGTCGTAGTTGAAACCCGACTGCGTCAGAATCTCGAAGCCTTCACCATACGCTTGCAGCATGCCGTACTCGACACCATTGTGCACCATCTTCGAGAAGTGCCCGGCACCCGGCGCGCCGACGTGCGCGTACCCGCCTTCGGGGGCGAGCGTCAAGAAGATCGGTTCGCACGTCTTCACGGCGTTCTCCTCGCCGCCGACCATGAGACAGTAGCCTTCTTGCAGGCCCCAGACGCCGCCGCTCGTTCCAGCGTCGATGAGCTCCACGCCGTGCTTCTTGCAGCGCTCGTAGAGGTGCAGTCCGTCTTTGTAGTTCGTGTTGCCGCCGTCGATGACGATGTCGCCGGGCTTGAGAAGTTCCGCGAGCCGGTCGATCACATCATCGGTCGGCTTGCCTGCCGGAACCATCACCCAGACGATGCGCGGAGGCGTGAGCTTCGAAACGAGATCTTCGAGGCCGGTCGAGGCGATCGCTCCTTGTGCGGCGGCTTGCTCCACCGATTTCTTCGTACGCGCGTAGGCGACGACTTCGTGGCCGTTGCGCAGCAGACGCGTCACCATATTTGCGCCCATTCGGCCGAGGCCGATCATTGCGAGTCTCATCTACATCTTCACCGAAAGCGCGTCGCCGACCGCACCAAGCAGGCTCTGTAACCCTGCAGCGATATCGCCCTTCACATGAACGCGAACGCCGCGACGTTTACGCCGGTCCAGCGACTGCCAGTCACCGAGCGCCTGCGCCGCGAGCAGCGTGCGAAAGCCGACGTTCATCGAGGGGATCGGCGGGTCGCTAGCCTCGTCGGCGACGATCTGCATCATCACGACGCTCGCCGGGCCGCCCTTATGAAGCTGCCCCGTCGAGTGGAGAAACCGCGGGCCGAAGCCGACAGTCGTCGCAACGCGGAGCGCGTCACGGATCTCCAACCGCAGCTCGTCGAGTCGCGCGGCGTGGGGCTCGTTGCGGGCGATGTACGCCGTGATCGCGACGTAGTCGCCGGCTCGCACCTGCGCGAGCACGTCGCGCAGCCCTCCTGCGCTGCTGCTTCCCGATAGGAACGAGAGATCGTACGCATCACCTGTAACGGCGGCAGGCGGCTCTTCGAGGTGTCCGGTGTGCGCATACTCCTCGAGCAACGCCTTCGTGTTGTCCTTCGATTCCTGAACGTTGGGCTGGTCGAACGCGTCGATCCGTAGCACCGACCCAGCGGTCGCAATCGCCACTTCCCAGAGATAGAACTGCTCGCCAAGATCGTACGCGTCGTTCATCGCGAGGCGAATCACAGGGTGCCCAGCAGATTCGAGCGCCGCGAGGCGCTCCTCGGTGGTGCGATCGGGGTTCGCAAGCGTCGCGCCGACGTAGACGAATAGGCGATCGTCGCCGTACTGTTGCGGCGTGCCCAGTGCCTCACCCTCGATAGGGATGATGCCTTTGCCGAGCTTCCCCGTCGACTCCGCGACGAGCTGCTCCGCCCATGCGCCGAAGGCGCGCACTGCCGGATGTGTAACGATCGTGAGCTTGTCGCGTCCGTGCACCGCGAGCCCACCGATCGCGGCACCGAAGCGAACGCCTGGGACGCTACGCGGATCGATGTTCTTGTCGTTTGCGTGCATCGCGCCCAGGCCGCGATCGAGCAGAAGTTTGACGTCGTAGCCTGCGATCGCTGCGGGCGCCATGCCGAAGGCCGAGAGGGCAGAGTACCGCCCTCCGATGTCGGGGTCGCCCTCGAACGTCGTGCGGAAGTTGTTACGCCTTGCCTCTTCGAAGAGCGATGTTCCCGGGTCGGTGATCGCAATGAAGTGGCGTCCGGCATTCGCGGAGCCGACCGCCTTTGCAACCTTCGCATGGAAGTACGCGTAGAAGGCGTTCGGCTCGGTTGTCGTGCCGCTCTTGCTCGAGATGAAGAAGAGCGTGTGAGCGAGGTCGATCTTCGACTCCAGCTCGGCAATCTGCGCGGGATCCGTCGAGTCGAGAACGAGGAGCTGCGGATAGCGATCGACCTTTCTGAAGGTTTCGGAGAGAATATCCGGCGCGAGCGAGGAGCCGCCCATGCCGCAGACAACTGCATAGTCGAAGGCGCTGCGCACGTCATCGGCACAGGAAAGGAACTCCGCGGAACCTTCGAACGATCGCTGCGGAATGTCGAGCCATCCGAGCGCGTGCGCTATGATCGCCGCCGCCTTCGGATCGTCGGACCATAGTGCAGCGTCCTTCGCCCACATGCGCTTGAGAAAGTCTTCCGAGGCGAGGCGCGCAAGCGCTTCGTCGGCATGGGGCTGTACGGCGCCGAGTGAGAACGTCACGCGCTGGGCACCTGAGGCGAGCTGCTTCTGTTTGTAGACGATCGCGCCGAGCAACGCGGTATAGGCGTCGGCGAAGAGTTTGACGCCCTCGACCTGCAACTGCTGCGTCACATCGAACATCGAGACTTTAGCATCCTGTAGCGCGCGGAAGACCGCGTGTGCGCCTTCGACGTCCTGCTCGACGCTGTTCGCCACGATTTTCCCATGATCGAGCAGCGCCGCGAGAGTGTTCTCAGGCATCGTGTTCACCGTCTCCGGTCCAACGACGCTCTCGACGTACATCAGGTCGGGATATCGCGGGTTCTTCGTCGAGGTTGAGGCCCAGAGGGGGCGCTGTGCGCCGGCGCCGGCAGCACGGCATTTCGCGAAGGCTTCGCCGTGAAAGATCTCGCGGAACTTCTCATAGGTGAGCTTCAACCCCGCGATACCCGCCTTGCCGAGCAGCGGTTCGAGAGCGTGCTCGCCTTTGTCGATGCGAGCTTGTAGCATCTTATCGACGAGCGTGTCGATCCGGCTGACGAAGACGGAGTTGACCGAAGCGATCGACTCGACGGCACGGCCCTCCGCGATACGACGCTCGAGGCCGCGAATGTAGGCCCGTGCGGCTTTCTCGTACATCTCGACGGAAAAAATCAGCGTGACGTTGATATTGACGCCCGCGTAGATCGCCTCTTCGATTGCGGGAAGCCCTTCGGTCGTGCCGGGGATCTTCACCATGAGATTCGGCCGATCGACGCGCGCCCACAGCTCCTTTGCCGCGGCGATCGTTCCCGTGGTGTCGTGCGCCAGGAGAGGTGAGACCTCGAGGCTGACGAAGCCGTCGCGCCCCCCCGAGGCCATGAAGACCGGCGCGAAGGCATCGCAGGCGTTGCGGATATCTTCTATCGCGAGGTCCCAAAAGAGCGCATCGGGGCTGCGTTGGCTCCCGATCAACGTCCGCAGCTGATCGTCGTAATCACTGCTCGTGCCGATCGCCTTTTCGAAGATCGACGGATTGCTCGTCATACCGCGCAGCCCTTGCTCGATGAGGCGCTTGAGCTCGCCCGATGGAAACATACTGCGCCGAAGGTTGTCGAGCCACACGCTCTGCCCGAAGTCGGCGAGCTGTTCCAGTTGGTTTTTCACGTGATCTCCTTACTTGCCTAGCGTCGTGCGGGCGCGAAGCGCTCGAGCGCGAGCCTTGCGATATTCTCCGGCGTAAAGCCGTATGCTTGTGCGATCTCGGCGAGAGGCGCCGACGCCCCGTAGCGATCGACGCCGAAGGCGTAGCCGCGGTCACCGACGTAGCGTTCCCAACCAAGCGTCGCGCCCGCCTCGATCGACATACGCGCGTGGACGTCTGGGGGAAGCACGCTTTCCTTATACTCCTGCGATTGGCGCTCGAAGAGCTCCCAGCAAGGCATCGAGACGACGCGTGTCGGGACGCCCTGCTGCTCGATCAACTTCTTCGCTGCGAGTGCGAGTGCGACTTCCGATCCGGTCGCTATGAGAATGAGCTCAGGCGACTTTTCGCTGTCGGAGATGACGTACGCCCCACGCGCCACGGCTGCGTCTCGTTGCCCCAGGAACGGCAGCTTCTGACGTGAGAGAACGAGCACCCACGGCGCCTCCGACGGCGCAACGCAGAGCTTCCACGTTTCGAGAACCTCGAGCGCGTCCGCGGGGCGTACGACCACAACATTCGGCGTCGCGCGCAGGTGCGCGAGGTGCTCGATCGGCTCGTGCGTCGGCCCATCCTCGCCGAGAAAGATGGAGTCGTGCGTGAAGACGTAGATGAGGTGCAACTTCGTCAATGCCGCAAGGCGGAGCGACGGCTTCAGGTAGTCGAGAAAGTTGAAGAACGTCGAGCAGTACGGCAGCAGGCCGCCATGCAGCGCGAGCCCGTTCGAGATCGCCGCCATACCGTGCTCGCGCACGCCGTAGTGAACGTTGCGCCCCTCGTAGCTGCCAGGCTGGAAATCACCGAAGCCTTTGAGATAGGTTTTCGTCGATGGATCGAGATCGGCGGAGCCGCCGAAGAGCTCGGGCAACGCTCCGGCGATTGCGTTCATCACCGCGCCGCCTGAGTCGCGTGTTGCAACCGCACCGTTCTCGGCGGTGAACGACGGCCACGGGAGATTCGGCGGGAGATCCCGACGCAACGTGCGCTCGTACTGCGCCGCGAGATCCGGATAGGCGCGCTTCCAACCGTCGTACGTCTCCTGCCACTGTGTACGCAGGGCACCACCCTTGCGTCCGACATCGCGGAAGTACTCAAGGACGTCGGGCGGGACGAGAAAATCCGGCTCGAGCGGCCAGCCGAGGTTTTCCTTCGTCTTCTTGACGTTGTCGGGGCCCAACGGCTCGCCGTGCGCCTGAAACGAGTCCTGGCGCGGCGATCCATAGCCAATGTGCGTGCGAACCAGAATAAAGGACGGCCTATCGGAGATGTTCTCCGCGATCGAAAGCGCCTCGTCGATGCGCTCGACATCGTTGCCGTGCGCGATGTCGACGAACTGCGTGTGCCAACCGCAGGCGTCGAAGCGCGCGATCTGATCGTCCGTGAACGTGACGTCTGTAGGACCGGCGAGCGAGGTATGATTTGAATCATAGAGGACCGTGAGCTTGCCGAGCCGCCAGTGCCCGGCGAGCGAGATGACCTCTTGACTGACGCCCTCCATCAAATCGCCGTCGCTGGCGATGCAGTACGTGCGGTGATTGACGATCTCGTGGCCCGGGCGATTGTAGATGGCAGCGAGGTGCGCCTCGGCTACCGCGAACCCAACGGCGTTGCCGATTCCCTGCCCGAGCGGACCCGTTGTCGCCTCAACACCGGGCGTGTGCGTCGCCTCGGAATGCCCGGGCGTCTTGCTGCCGAGCTGTCGAAAGGCCTTGATGTCGTCGAGCGAGACACCATAACCCGTGAGGTAGAGCAGTGCGTACAGGAGCATCGAGGCATGCCCTGCGGAGAGAATGAAGCGATCGCGATTCGGCCACTGCGGATCGGCAGGGTCGAAACGCAGCTTACGCGTCCAGAGCGCGTAGGTAAAGGCTGCGGCGCCGAGCGGCATTCCGGGATGACCGGAGTTGGCCTTTTGCACGGCGTCAACCGCAAGAAAGCGAATGGTGTTGATGCGCAGCTCGTCGGCCGGCGAGTTCGCCACATGACCTCCTTTCCCCAACCAACCCACGACTACGCGCTCGACGTAGGGGCCTCCCGTTCGACAACCGTAGCAGGCGGGGGATGGAAGAGCATACCGCCCTGCGGCTTCGCCAGGCGATCGATCGGCTTGTGAAGGGGGAGGGCGACGTTCGTGGGGAGGCAGGCGTCGCGGTGGATGCAGTCATCGCAGCACTCGACGAAGGTCAACTGCGCGCGGCGGAACCGGACGGAGCCGGCGGATGGCGCGTCCACGCCTGGGTAAAGCAGGCGATTCTCCTCTACTTTCGCCGCCGTGACGTCGAATGGATGACGGCCGGCGAGGCTCTAGCCTTCTACGACAAGCTTCCACTGAAGCGCAACTACGACCGCACCGGTGCACGCTGTGTGCCGCCCGGCGTCGCCCGCTACGGCAGCTACCTCGGGCGCGGCGTCATTCTCATGCCGGGATACGTGAACGTCGGCGCCTACATCGATGACGAAACGATGATCGACACGTGGGCGACCGTCGGTTCCTGCGCACAGATCGGTAAGGGCGTTCACCTTTCCGGCGGCGTTGGAATCGGCGGCGTTCTCGAGCCGCCGCAGGCAACGCCGGTGATCGTCGAGGACGGTGCATTCGTCGGTTCTCGCTGCATCGTCGTCGAGGGTGTTCGCATCGGGCGCGAAGCGGTGCTCGGCGCCGGCGTTGTCCTCACGGGATCGACGGCGGTCGTCGACGTTCGCGGCGAAACGCCCGCGATTTCAAAAGGTTCAGTTCCCGAGCGCGCCGTCGTCATTCCAGGAACGGTTCCCAAACGCTTTCCCGCCGGCGAGTTCGGCACGCCCTGTGCGCTCGTCATCGGAACGCGCACTGCATCGACGGATCGCAAGGTGTCACTCGAGAAAACCCTCCGCGAGTATGATGTAGCCGTATGACGCTTTACTGCGTTGTCATCCCGAGCGTGGCGAAAGAAGTGAGCGAAGTCGAGGGATCGCCGTGAACCCTAAAGTCGTCGGGATCTCCTCTTCGCTTATCCGCAATGTCGCTTCGCGTAAGCGCGAGAGCTCCATCGACCTCGGTCTCGGCGAGCCATTGCTCACACCGAACGTCGCGCACCTCGATGCGGCGATCGAGTACGTTCGCAAGCACGGCGTGCGCTACACCCAGAATGCCGGCGACCCGCAGTTGCGCGCTGCGATCGCGTCACACTATCGGTATCCGGGACTGGAACAAGCGGAGAACGTCTGCGTGACCGTGGGCTCCCAGGAGGCGATGTACGCGACACTCCTCGCGCTGCTCGATCCCGCGCGCGACGAGTTGCTGGTCGTCGAGCCCGCGTTCCCCTCGTACGTGAAGATGGCCGCGCTGGACGGCGTTGCCGCTCGTACGGTCGCAATGGCGGAGGAAGAAGACTTCGCGATCGACGCCGAGCGAATTATTGCCGGGATCGGCGAGCGCACGCGCGCGATCGTGCTCTGCTCGCCCTGCAACCCGACGGGACGCGCGATCTCGACAGCGCAAGCGCACGTGCTCGTCCGCGCGCTCGAACGGCGCGGCGGCACGATAACGTTGATTCACGACGAGATCTACCGCGAGCAGAACTTTCGGGAGCGAGCCGACCTCGCGCAGCTGTACGCGAACACGATCGCCGTAAACTCCCTCTCGAAGAGCAACGCGCTCACGGGCCTCCGCCTCGGCTGGATCCTCGGAAGCGCAGAGTTCATCGAGCAGGCGACAAAGGTGCATGCGTGGGCGACCTCGTGCGCCGACACGTTCGCGCAGCGCGTCGCGCTTCACATCTTCGAGGGTAACGCGGTCGGCGAGTACGCGGCGTGGTATCGCGAGCGGGTGCAAGCGGTGATTGCGGCGCTGCGCGAGAGCGGCTTGCGCTTCATCGAGCCCGACGGCGCGTTCTACTGCTGCGTGAAGTTACCCGACGGAACGAGCTCGCTCGATGCGGCTCTCAAACTCATCGATGAGCAGGACGTCGTCGCGATTCCCGGCATCGCGTTCGGCGAGTGCTTCGAGGGATGGCTCCGCCTCTCGTGGGTCGCTCCGATGGAGTCGCTACGTGAAGGACTCGCACGCATTGTGAAGTTTTGCGACGCTCATCGCGCGCAATCAGCAGCAGGCACACCCCACAAGTAGCATTCAGCTCGCGAGCAGAAGCGACATCAAAGGTTCCCGGATGTCGCGCTTACCGTGCAGAACGCGCAGGATCTCTATAACCGCGTCGTCGGCGATTTGGGTACCGGACTCGTACACGTGATGCTGCCGTATGCGTTCGAGGTCGTCGGCTGCCTTGGCGGCATAGCGATCGGAAGTTGAAACTCGCGTGCGGCCTGCTCGCGGCTCAGGCTGTTTGCACGCATGTGTGATAAGGGTTGTCCCACTGTGAGGCGCCGGGTCCTTCGACTCCGCGATTCCCTCGGAATCGCTACGCTCAGGATGACAAAGGCGATTGCCTATCTTTGCGCGGGGGCGAGCCAGATGCTTTGCACGTTGGTGAACTCGTGGACGCCGAAGTGTGAGAGCTCGCGGCCGAAGCCGCTCGCCTTCACACCACCGAACGGCAGGCGCGGATCGCTTGCGACCATGCCGTTAATGAAGACGCTCCCAGCTTCGATGCCTTGCGCGAGGCGCTGCGCGCGCTCGACGTCGCGCGTCCAAATAGTGCAGCCAAGACCGTACTGCGAAGCGTTCGCGAGGCGCACGGCATCGTCGGCGTCGTGCGCGGGCAGCACGGCTGCAGCCGGACCGAAAACCTCCTCATCGAACATCGGCGTACCGGGCGCAACGTCGGCGACGACGGTCGGCTCGTAAAAGAATCCCGCGCGCTCGACGAAATGTCCGCCGCAGAGCAAGCGCGCACCGCGATCGATCGTGCTACGCACTTGTCGATGTAACGTTTCGCGCAGATCGTCTCGGGCGCACGGACCGAGCTGCGTCGCCTCGTCCATTGGATCGCCGATGCGCAGCGCCTTCGTGGCGGCCGTGAACCGCTCGAGAAACTCGCGGTATGCGCTCTCCTCCACGATGAAGCGCTTCGCGGCGATGCAGCTCTGGCCGTTGTTCTGAAATCGTGCCGTCACTGCAGTCTCGACTGCTTGCTCCATCTCAGTATCACGCAGGACGATGAAGGCGTCGGAACCACCAAGCTCGAGCACGCATTTCTTCAAGCTTCTTCCGGCCGCCGATGCGACGGCGATGCCGGCGCGACCGCTCCCGGTCAGCGTCACCGCGTCGATGCGGGGATCTCCGATGAGCTCGTCCGCAGTCTCGTCGTTGACGAGCAGCGTCTGCAAAAGCGGGCCGGCCTCAAAAACTCCGTCGAAGAGCCGCTCCGTCTCGAGCGCGCAGCGCGTCGTTCGCGGTGCGTGCTTGAGAAGAAGAACGTTACCCGCGACGAGCGCCGGAATGCCCGCGCGAAACGTCTGCCAAAAAGGAAAGTTCCACGGCATGATCGCGAGCAGCGTTCCAAGCGGACGAAACGCAACGTAGCTACGCTGCGCGTTCGTCGGGGCCGGCTCGTCGACAAGCATCGCAGGCGCATGCTCGGCGAAGTAGTCGCAGGTCGTGGCGCACTTCTCGACCTCAGCTCGCGCCTGTGTGATCGGCTTGCCCATCTCGCGCACCGCGATCTCGGCGAGGGCATCGCGCCGTTCGCGTGCCCGCTGCGCTATGTGCGCGAGCACCTCGACGCGTCGAGCAACGGGGGTCGCGGCCCAAACACCTCGCACGCGCTGCGCTCGATCGAGACGCAGCGCGATATCGTCCGGCGTCGCGTAGGGAATCTGCTCGAGCGGTCTCCCCGTCGTAGGGTTGACCGTCTCAATCACTCTCCGCCGACCGCCCACGGACCCGATGGCCCTGCGTAGATGGCAATCAAGCGATCTGGATCGAGATACTCACGCGCGACCCGCTGCACGTCGGCGGCGGTGATTCGTGCAAGCTGCTCGTTGAGATCGCCGTAGTACGAGAGCGGAAGATGGTTCTCGACGATGTCGAGCAGTTGCTGTGCCTGTCCGTCGGCGGAGTCCTCGGAGATGAGCGCGTCGCCGACGAGACGCAACTTCGCCTCGCGCAGCTCGGTCTCGCTGACCGGCTCTTCCTGCAAGCGGCGCAACTGAGAGCGGATAATCGAAACCGCTGCCACTACGTGCGCGGGCTCAGCCTCCAGCTCGATCTCGAAGTCACCGCGATCTCGATCGGCCACGAGCCGGCTCTGCGCCGAGTACACAAGCCCGCGCTTCTGTCGCAGCTCTTGCCAGAGGCGCGATCCAAAGGCTCCGGGCGCACCAAGAATCTGATTCAAGACGAGAAACGTGTCGTAATCCGGCGATGTTCGCGCAACGGCCGGCTGTCCGAGGCGTACGTAGACCTCGGTTGCGGCCGTTCCGATGTATCCAGCGGCTCGATGTGCCGGGGGAAGAGCGGGCTGCTGCACGTCCGGTGTCGGGCCGCTTCCCTCCCAACCGCCAAAGGCGCTCTCGAGAACGCTGCGCACTTGGTCCGGTGTCACATCGCCGACGACGGCGATCGTCGTGAGGTCGGGACGCCAGTAGCGCGCGGTGTACGCGAGCGCATCGTCGCGGGTCACCGCCAAGATCGTCGAGGAGCTGGGGCGCCGCAGCGCGGGATCGTCGGGCGCGAGCAAGTACTCCTGATAGAGGCGATCGATCGCCTCGCCCGAGATCTGCTGCTCCGCGTCGATGCTGTTCGCAATCTGCCCTCGGTCGCGCGAGAACCACGGCTCCGGAAACGTTGGGTGCTCCTCACCGTCGGCGACGATGCCGGCGATGCGCTCGAAGTCATCCGCTCGCCCTTTCGCGCTGAAATCCTGGCCGAACTCGACCTGCGCACCCATGTCGTCGATCGCCCGCAGCCGCGCCTCGTAAGGATAGCTTTCACTTCCGTAATCGGCGACGTCGGAGACGAGGCGCGAGATGCCCTCCTCTCCCAGCGGCTCGAAGGCCGGCGAGCTTTCTATGTGTCCCATCATCGTGAAGGTTGGGCGATCGCTCTTCTCCTGGACGATGACGCGCAGACCGTTGGGAAGCGTGAACATCGTCGGCGAGAGCGTGCTGTGTACGGTCGTCGGCGTCCGAAGAGCCTCGCGAATGAGCTCCGGTTCGATGATCGGCCCGTTCGGGATACGAGAGGAGAAGTTGTCGCTGATCGTTGCCGAACTCTTTTCGGAGTTCTGACGTTGCGGCATCGCGTTGGGGCGCAAGTGTCCGACGACGGTGGGCGTGCGAAGATAACGGCGCGCTGCCGCAAGCAGCGTCTCCGGCGTGATCGCGGCGAGACGCTCGTCTTCGTCGTGAATCTGCTCGCCGACGACGCCGTACGTGTATCCCGCGAGGTCGCCATATCCGTCGATCGAATCCTCGGAGAAGAGACGATCGGAGATCGTCTCTGCACGCGCCTCTTCGACGAGGGCTGGAGAGAAGCCGTTCGCAAGCACCTCCTGCATCGTGCTCTGGAAGAGCTCTTGCGCTTCGTCGCTGGTATGACCCGGGTTGAGTACGATGAAAACGTTGAGGATCCCACCCTTGAGCTGCGTGTCGCTCTCCGCTTCGATCGTCAGCGCAACACTCGAATCGACCAGCGCTTGGTGGAAAGGCGAATCCTCGTTTTCAATGAGCGTCGCGAGCGTGCTGACCGCCGGCTCGTCCGGCTCGGTGTCGCCCGGGACGGCATACGCGAGATCGAGTACCTCGAATGGAAACGGAAACTCTGCTTCGACGACGGCGCCGCTTGCAGGCTTGGGATCGATATAGTGGTGCGGCGGAACCTGGCGTCCGGGAATCTTGCCGAAGAAACGCTGCGCTTCTTGAAAGACCGTCTCATGGTTCGCGTCGCCTGCGACGACGAGGGTCGCGTTGTTCGGCGCGTACCACTCGGCGTAGTAAGCGCGAATATCCGAGGCCGTCGCACGCGCAACGTCGCTGCGTATCCCCGTCGGAACGCGGCCGTTGGGTTGCCCGGGGTAGGCGGCGGCCCGCACGCGCGCCAGCAGGTCGAAGAAGGGTGACGCAGCGTCGCTATCGAGCTCGGAAAGCACCGGACCGCGCTCGATATCCCAATCCGATTGACGCAGCAGCGCATGTTGCATGCGGTCGGCCTCGATGTCAAGCGCAACGTCGAGCTTGTCGGCCGGGAGCAGGAAGTAAAACTCGGTATAATCGTAATCCGTCTGCCCGTTCATCTGCGCGCCGAGCCGCTCGGTGATATCATCGAGTCCGCCTGCGGAGATATGCTCGGAGCCGCGGAACATCATATGCTCGAGCGCGTGCGCGAGCCCAGTTCGCCCGGGTACTTCGTCGAGCGAACCAAAACGATACCACATCGCGCACTCGACGACCGGCGCGGCATGATCCTCGACGACGACGACCTGCAGCCCGTTGCTCAGGTGCGTCACATAGATGCCCGGGTCGCCGGTCTCTTGGGCCCGCGCGCTACCAAGCGGGACCGAGACGGCGACGAGCGAGACCGAGAACACGACAGCTCGTAGGAGCTTCATAGCGTCGAGTCTTCGACGCCGAGCGCATAGAGCGCTGCCGAGACCACCGCGGAACGCGGAATGCAGCCGATCAACTCGCTTCGTCGTACGAAGGTGCCGTGCTCCTTCGCAAGGGCGCACACGACCTCGACGAGTCGATAGAGCGGTGTCGCTCGCTCGTCGGTGACGTTGAGCGAGAGCTGTACGAGGTCATCGTCGAGGCGAAACGCGAGTGCGCGCAGAGTCTTGAACCCTCCGTCGCGTTCGCGAATCAAGCGAGCGATACGACGCGCAATCTCGAGGTCACCCGTCTCGAGCTCGATATTGAAGGCGACGAGCACGCCGCGCGCCCCAATTGCAATGGCACCCGCCGTCGGGTGGAACGGCAAGCTCCCAGCATCCGGCGCCCCCTTTGGATGCGGTCGGACGTTCGGGAGCGGCACGCGCTCGGGAGTCCTCGCCGCTTGCCCATAATAGAATGAAGGCACACGATACTCGTCCCAGATGCGCTCGCCCGCCTCGTGCGCCAACGCGACCGCCTGCGGCATCGTCGCACCCCCGAGCGGGACGAACGGAAGAACGTCGAGAGCTCCCATTCTAGGGTGGACGCCGCTGTGGTTTGCAAGATCGATGCGCTCGACGGCGACGCCGGCGAGCGCCACCGCCGCGTCGAGGACGTTACGAGCATATCCGGCAATCGTGATAACGCTGCGATGGTGTATCGCATCGCTCGTACGGTGCAGAACGTGTGCGCCGGCACGCTCGGCCGCCTCGACTGCGAGCGCAATCGTCGCCACGTTCCTGCCCTCGGAGAGATTCGGGACGAGCTCGAAAACCGGCTCAGGCAAAGACATGGGCGATCGCGTCGTCGATGTCGTGCAAACGCTGCGGCGACCAGAGCCGGTGGTAGCCGAGTTTCTGCGCCTCAGCTGCGCGCCGCGCCGCGCCGTTGACGCGACGCAACTCGCCGGAGAGGCCGAGCTCGCCGAAAGCGGCCGAGTCGCTCGGCACCGGCCGATTGCGGAATGACGAAGTAATTGCAAGCGCGATCCCGAGATCGGCCGCGGGCTCGGTGACGCGCAGCCCACCCGCAACCGAGACGTAGATATCGTGCGTTCCGAGGTGCAATCCCGCGCGCCGCTCGAGCACGGCGACGATCATGGCGAGGCGTTGCTGATCGACGTTGTTTGCAAGGCGGCGTGGCGTACCGAGGCTCGTCTCACCGACGAGCGCCTGTACTTCGACGAGCACCGGGCGCGAGCCGAGGATCGAAGCGACGACGCAGGAGCCGCTCGCGCGTCGCATCGCACGCGTGACGAAGAGCTCGGAAGGATTCGCGACCTCGCTGAGACCGTGCTCGCCCATCTCGAAGACGCAGATCTCGTCTATCGATCCGAAGCGGTTCTTATACGCTCTCAGGATGCGATGCTCACCACTGTGCTCGCCTTCGAAGTAGAGCACCGTATCGACGAGGTGCTCGAGCAATCGCGGTCCTGCGATTGCGCCGTCTTTCGTCACGTGGCCGACGATGAGCGTCGCGCAGCCACCGCGCTTGGCAAACTCCATGAGCGCCTGCGTGCAATCGCGTATCTGTGTGACGCTTCCCGCATAGGACTCCGCTTCCGGCATCCAGACGGTTTGAATGGAGTCAACGATGAGCGCGAGCGGACGCGATCGCTCGAGCTGATCGAGCACGCTACGCAGGTTCGTCTCGGCGGCGATGAGGATCGGCGCGTCGATGTCGAGGCGGCGAGCCCGCACCTTGACCTGCGCGGCGGATTCCTCACCGCAGAGATAGACGACGTTGCCTTGCTGTGCTAAGCGTGCCGCAACTTGGAGGGCGAGGGTCGACTTGCCCGCTCCGGGTGCACCACCAAGGAGTGTCACGCTTCCTGGGACGATGCCGCCACCGAGCATTGCGTCGAACTCAGAGAGGCCGGTGCAGATGCGCTCGGCGTGGCGGTCGTCGATGTCGTGCAGCGGGATCGGGCCCTCGTTCAGTGCGGCATGTACGCCACGTGCGGGCGCGACGGTGAATGCACGCTCGCCGAATGAGTTCCACGTCTCGCACTGCGGACAGCGCCCGAGCCAACGAGGTGATTCGAAGCCGCAGGAGGAGCAGAGGAAGATCGTGCGCGGCTTCGCCATCATCGGCGTGTTCGTCCGAGCTCAAGGTCGCTCCCTTGAGCGGCGCGAATGCGGCGCTCGCATGAGCGGTGCGCGGCCTCTTCACATCGCGATCGACGGTCCGGCTGCCGGTGGTAAAAGTACCGTCGGTCGAAGGCTCGCACAACGGTTCAACCTGAGATATTTTGATACGGGCGCGATGTATCGCTCCCTCGCCTACCTCGCGCAACGGGACAAGGTGCACGTGGACGATGTTGGGGCGCTGCGCGACGAAATTCTGCGCATACGCGTGGATCTTGACGCCGGAGCTCCACTCGGCTTTCGCATCTTTGCGGACGGCACCGAGCTCGATGAAGCGACGCTGCATTCGACGAGGGTCACCTCGATTGTCTCGCGGATCGCAGCGCACGCAGGCGTTCGCGAGATGATGGTCGCGGAACAGCGGGCGATCGCCGACGACCGCGGAATCGTCATGGCCGGGCGTGACATCGGAACCGTCGTGCTGCCGAGCGCCCAGGTGAAGGTCTTTCTCACGGCATCCGTCGCAGCGCGGGTCGAGCGGCGGCGCGCGCAGCTCGAGCATGCGGGCGTCCCCGCGAGTCAGCTCGCGCACGAGATCGAGGAGCGCGATCGGCTCGACCACGATCGCGCCGTTGCCCCGCTCGTTCCGGCTGCGGGAGCGTACATCGTGGATTCGAGCGCAATGACGGCCGAGCAGGTCGTCGACGCAATTGCAGAAATCATAGAGCGCGCCGCGCCGCGGAGATGAGTTTCTATGCATGTGCCAAGGTTGTCGTGCATGCCGCGGGGCGCGTTCTGTGGCGGGTGCGCGTGTATGGAAGCGAGAGGGTTCCGGCGAGCGGACCGCTCATTATCGCCTGCAATCACGTCTCGCTCCTCGACCCGCCGATTCTCGGCGGCTTCTGTCCAAGAAAGATTCACTACATGGCAAAACGCGAGCTCTTCGGCATACCGCTGTTTGGACCGATGATTCGTGCCCTCGGCGCGTATCCGGTCGATCGCGAGGGCAGCGCAACAGGGGCGATAAGGCGCTCGATCGAGGTCTTGCGCGCGGGTGAGACGGTCGGCATTTTCCCGGAAGGGGGACGAAACCCGAGCGGAGAGGCACAGGCTCGTAGCGGCGTGGCGCTCCTCGCTTCGATTGCGCAGGCTCCCGTCGTGCCGGCGGCAATAGTCGGCAGCGCGGCCGCGATGCGCCTCGCTCCCATTCACGTCGTCTTCGGTGAGCCGTTGCAGCTCGACGCGAACAAGAGAGCGACGCGCGATGAGCTAACGAACTTCACGCGGAGCGTTATGGCAGAGATTCGCGCGCTCGCGTCGAGCGTGGCCCGGCCGGCGTGACGTCCCCTTCGACGACGGCGCCGGCGTACGTCTATGCACGCCGTTTCGCGCTGCCGGGATGGTTGATTCTCGCAATCATGCTCTTCCTCGGTCTCGTATGGCGCCTTGCCTACGTGCGAGCGCAAGGTTTTCCGAACGACATCTCGAGTTTCGAGGGATGGGCCTTGGCACTGGTTGCACACGGCCCAGCGGGATTCTACGCGTCGACGAACTTCATCGACTACCCGCCGGGGTACTTCTACATCCTCGGCATCGTCGGCAAGATCTGGTCGCTTCTCTTTAGTGGGCACGACGTCGGGTACGGCGTCCTCGCGATCCTCGTCAAGCTGCCGGCGATTCTCTTTGACCTCGGGTTGGGTGCTCTAATCTATGCGATCGCACGGCGCTTCGGATCGGAGAAGCTCGCGCTCGGCGCCGCTGCGCTCTACCTCTTGAATCCGGCCATCATCTTCGTCTCCGCGCTCTGGGGGCAGGTCGACTCCGTTGCGTGCTTCTTCGCGTTGCTCGGCATCTACGCGCTCTTGCGCAGTGACGACTTCGAGCTACCGCGAGCGAGGCTCTGGATCGTCGGCGGCTGGATTGCACTTGCGTACTCGCTGCTCATCAAGCCGCAAGCCGCGGTGTTGCTGCCGCTTTTTATCGCCTTTGCATGTGCACGTCGTGAGCGACGCGAGCTGCGGCTGTGGGCGACGGCGTACGGGATCATCGCTGCGATCGTCTTCACGATCGTTCTCGTCGAGCCGTTCTATCCGTCGAACCCCATTGCCGCGATCGTCTGGTTGTTGCAGCGGCTCTCCTTTGGGACGAACGTCTACGCCTACAACTCGGTCAACGCGTTCAACCTCTGGGCGCTCCACTTCTGGGGCTCGAACGGCCTCTTCTGGCAACAAGACAGCACGTTCATCGGACCCATCGCGCAGTGGGTGTGGGGCATCATCCTCGTGTGCGTTGCCGTGGCTCTCGTCGTGTGGCGTTACGTGCAGGTTCAAACACCGCAGGCGCTGCTGCAAGCGGCGGCCATCGCGCTCCTCGGATTCTTCACGCTTGCGACGAGGATGCACGAGCGCTACATTTTTGACGGTGTCGTGTTCACGATCGCATGCCTGCCCATCGCGCGGCGTTACATGTGGATCGCCTTCGGCCTCTCGATCATCTTCTGGTCGAATCTCACGTATTCGTATCAGTACATTGCGGTCATGAACGGCCAGAGCTCGACGCCCGGCATCAATGCGGCCGAGCTTTGGGGAGTCTGGTCGTCGACGTTTGCTCTCGCGAACGTCATCATGTTCTTCTACCTCGGATACACGTTTCTCGGTGAAACGACGGGCCAAGCGGACCTTTTCGGGAAGGTTCGCAACTGGTTCGATCCGCGCGAAGGCCTTTCGGCCTTTCGCAAACCGCTCGACTACGTGGTCATGTGGGCGCTCGGCGCGGCGAGCTTCGTCCTGTCGCTGGGCATACCGAAGTGGTATTGGAAAATGCCCGCCGAGATGTGCTGGAGCATCGCGGGTCTTCCGACGCGTTGCGGCATATTCGACGAGCTCTACTTCGCGCGCGCCGCCGAAGAGTATCTGAAGAACTACCGCATCTACGAGAACACACACCCGCCGCTCACAAAGCTCCTCATCGCGCTCTCGACGCTCCTCTTCGGCGGTCTCCGGCACGGCGACGACCCGATGGGATGGCGTTTCCTCGACGTCGTGTTCGGCGCTCTCGTCATCATGCTGCTCTACGCGTTCGCTCGGCGGATCACCGGCTCGACCGCATGGGCCGCCGTTGCAGCGATCCTCTTCATCTGTGACGGGATGCATTACGTGCAGTCGCGCATCGCCACGCCGGAGGGTTTCGTCGTCTTCTTTTCGCTCGCTGCGGTGTACGCGTTCTACAGATTTTGGATCGCGTCGCAAGCGGAGGAGCGAACGCACGTCATCGCGCCGTACTGGGTCTATACTACAGGCGCGCTCGGCGCGATCCTCTGTGGCATCGTTTCAATGAAAATCCTCGACGGATTGCAGCACTGGATCTTCGGCTGGCCGTGGTTCGATACATGGGATTCGGTAGCGGGCGGACGCACGCAGGGCCCCGGAGCCCAGTACATCTGTGCTTTCTACTTCGCCTGCGGCTTCTATCTTCTGTTTCGCAACGTGGTCCTTCCGCGCTACTTCGCCGATGGAGCGCACGAAGAAACGTTTGCCGAGGGCTCCTACGCGCTTGCGCGAGCGGGGGGCAGCGAAATGCACGTCGTCGACGGCGGTAACATCGGCAAGGGGAAGACGCAACGAGGAGCTCTGACGACGAGCAAGGGTTCGGGGTTGACATACAAAGAGGACGGCCTCGAGATCACGTACGCGAGCAACAGCGTGACGTACACGGCGCCGCCGGGCTCGGCGACATACGCCGATGCACAGACCACGACCGAGAGTGGGAAAGAGGAGGGACGGCACGCGAAGCTGTGGCTCCTCCTCTTCACGCTTGCCCTCGGTGCGCTCGTGAGCTCGAAGTGGTACGGCGTGATGGGCTTCGGCGTTAGCTTCCTGTTGTTGATTCTCATTTGGTTGCAGCGGTACGTGGTACTTGCGCCGACGGCGGACGGTGTCGAGGGTGGCGTTAACCTGCGCCCGGCGCTCTGGGGGAATTCGCACGGCTTCCATCTCGACGGCGCGCTCGTGACGATCCTCTTCGTCTCGATGACCGTCTATGGACTCATCTGGCTCCCCGATCTCGTCCGGCGGTCACCCGATCCGAATGAGATCCACAATATCAATGATGTCGTCGTCCGGCAGTACTCGATGTTTGACTACCACGATCACCTCGTCGCAACGCATCCCTATGCGTCGAAGTGGTTCGAATGGCCGTTCGACGAAGTGCCCGTCGCCTATTCCTACGTGGATAAGAGGAGCAGCGACCACCGGCAGCTCGCAGAAGATCAAAAGTGTTGTCTCTACGAGGTCACGTCGATGCCGAATCCGCTCAATCTATGGTTCGGGCTCATCTGCGTCCCGCTCGTCGGTGTGCTCGCGTGGCGGCAGCGTAACAAGGGCTATGCGCTCCTCATCGTTACCTATCTGCTGCAATGGCTGCCATGGATGAGAACGCCTCGCCTCGCGTGGGAATACCATTTTTACGTCGACATCCCGTTGATTTGCCTCTGCAACACGATTATCTTGCAGCGCATGTGGCGATGGGCGCGAGACGCGAAGATTGGTGCACTACCGAAAGCTCGGCTCCCCGTCGACCTCGTGAAACCTCGCTTTTGGTCGGCGCTGTGGTCGTGGTTCGTCACCTCTCGCCTCATCGCTTATGCCGGGGTCCCGTGTGTGATCGGCCTGATCGTGATCGCATTCATCTTTTTCTTACCCGTGCTCTCGGGGTGGCCGCTCTCCTGGGACGCGTGGGACTCGCGCATGTGGTTCGCAAAGTGGATAATGGGCCCAGGGTAAAGCACGCGGCCGGGGCGAAGGCGCACCTCGTATGTCGGGCCACTCGAAGTTCCACAATATCCGGCTACGCAAGGGAAAGGCCGACGCGCAGCGCGGCGCGCTCTTCTCGAAGCTGAGCAAAGAGATCATCATCGCCGCGCGTTCAGGCTCGCCCGAGCCGGAAGCGAACTATCGGCTGAAGGTAGCCGTGGAGAAAGCACGCGAGAGCAATATGCCGCAGGAGAACATCAAGCGCGCTATTGCTCGTGGGTCGGGACAAACCGGTGCAGCCGACATCGAGGAGCCGCGCTACGAAGGGTACGGGCCCCATGGCGTTGCGGTCGTCGTGGATGCCGCTACGGACAATCGCAATCGTACCGCGGGCGACCTGCGCTTTCTCTTCACGAAACACGGCGGAACGCTCGGCGAGAGCGGGAGCGTGGCGTGGATGTTCGAGCCTGTGGGCATCGTCGACATCGATCCGAAAGGGCGCAGCGAAGAAACGCTCACCGAGGACATTCTCGTCGACGGCGTCGAGGATCTCGAATACGACGCTGCCGGCTCCTCGGTCTATACGCAGCCTGCGGCACTCGCGGCCGTGCGCGACGCGTTGCGCGATCGTGGCCTCCACGTCACCGACGCCTACCTCGGCATGCGTGCAAAGACCAAGCTCGAGCTGCATGGAGCGCAGCTCTCGCAAGCCGTCGCCTTTCTCGAAGCGCTCGACGACCATGAGGACGTGCAACGCATCTTCAGCAACCTGGAGCTCTCCGAGGCCGCAATGGCCGAGGCGCTTGCGTGATCGCTCCGCGCGGACCGGAGGGCGAGCAGCGGCGCGGCTGGCGCGAGCTCTTCCACGAGTACGTTCCGCGCGACTGGATCTTTCCGATCGTTCTCGCGTGCTTCGTCGGCGTCATCGTGTGGTTCGGTCACGCCATTCATGAGTTTCTCGTCCCGCCGGCGAGCACCGTCACGGTTCCAAACTTCGTGGGCAGCGCCTTGAGCGATGCAAACGAGGATCTCCTACGCTTGGGGCTCGGCTCGCTCGTCGTCGAACACATCAGCAGCGATCGTTATCCCGCCGGAACGATCATCACACAGCAACCGATCTCGGGGGCGCAGGTGCGACAAGGGCGGCAGATATCGTTCGTCGTCAGCTCGGGGATCATCGCGCGCTCGATGCCCGACTTGCGTTACCAGTCGATGCGCGAGGTCGGCCTCGATCTTGCGCGCATGCGTTTACAGCTTGGGAAGGTGACGTGGCAGAGTAGCGACATTGTTCCAGACGGCCATGTCATCACGCAGTTTCCGCAGCCTCTTGCAAACATCGTCGAGGGCGAGGTCGTCAACCTCGTGGTCAGCCGCGGCGGCAAAATGACACTTCGCGTTCCGAACTTCATCGGCATGAGCGTCGATGATGCCCGCGCCCTCGCGCGTCGCGACGGTGTTGCGCTCGGGCAGCTCGTATGGACGCCGCTCGGTGCGGGCGGCCCACCTCACGGCGACGTTGCACGGCAGAAACCTGACCCCGGGACGATGGTCGCAGCGTTCTCTCCTGTCTCCTTGCAGATCAGTGCGGGGCCGGAGGAGTCGGGATACATCCTGCACCAAGTCCACCTTCTCGCCTCCGTTCCGATCCCCGATCAAGTCATACCGGGTCAGCAGATTCGAGTGAAGCTCGTCGTGCACGACGCGACGGGAAGCTACGATCTCTACGATGCATACGCGGCGCCGGGTCAGAAGCTCGATTTCGTTGTGACGGCGGTGGGTACGTCGTTCGTCGATCTCTACGCCAACGACGTTCTCGTGGGTGAGGCGCGCCTGGGCGTCGAGCCGGCTGACGTCTATGGTAAGCGGCCCGCGCCCTCCCCGAGCGCCGAAGAGTTGTGATCAAGCTCGCACCATCGCTCCTTTCTGCGGATTTCGCGCGCATCGGCGAGCAGATCGCCGCAGTCGAGGAAGCCGGCGCAGAGTATCTCCACGTTGACGTGATGGACGGGCACTTTGTTCCGGCGATAACGTGGGGACCGAAGGTGGTTGCCGACCTGCGGCACCTCTCGCGGCTTCCGCTCGATTGCCATCTCATGATCGCGCACCCGGAGGAACAGGTTGACGCATTTCGCCAAGCGGGCGCTGCGATCATCACGTTTCACGTTGAAGCGACGTCGCACGCGCAGGGCTTGCTGACGCACATTCGTGAAAGCGGGGCTAAGGCCGGCGTCGCGCTTTGCCCGCAAACACCCGTCGCGATGCTGGAGGATCTGATCGATGACTGCGACCTCGTCCTCGTGATGTCGGTGAACCCGGGACGCGGAGGGCAGGCCTTCATTCCGCGCGCAATGGAGAAGCTGCGAGAGGCACGTGCGCTCATCGACCGCCGCAACTCTCGCTGCGAGCTCGAGGTCGACGGCGGCGTCGGCGAGCAGAACGTGCGCGAGGTCGTGGCCGCAGGCGCCGACGTGATCGTCATGGGTTCCGCGGTGTTCAACGGCGGTGATCCCGGAGGAAAGCTGCGGCGGCTGCGCGCGCTGCTGTGAGCGTACGCTCGCTCACCGAGGACGACGTCATTGCACGCCTTTGCGAGTTGGTCGAGCAGAGCGGCGGCGCACGCGTGTTGCTCGGCATCGGCGATGACGCGGCGCTCTGGCAGCCGTCGCGCTCGCATCGCAGCGTCCTCACGACCGATGCGCTCGTCGAAGGCGTGCACTTCACCCGTACGACGATGTCCCTCGAGGACGTGGGCTGGCGCACGACGACGGCGAACCTCAGCGACCTGGCTGCCATGGGTGCGCGCCCCGTGCTGGCGACGATCGCGCTCGGTGTTCCGGAGGCGATGCACGTCGAAGAGCTACTCGCGCTGTACCGCGGCGTCACGGCCTGCGCATCGGAAGAAAATCTCGCAATCGCCGGCGGCGACCTCACGCGCGCACCCGTCCTCACGATCACGATGACGGCGGTCGGCGAGGTTCGAGCCTCACACGTGAAGCGGCGCTCGAGCGCGCATGCGGGCGATGTCGTCGCCGTGACGGGGACGCTCGGCGCGAGCCGCGCCGGTCTCGATATCCTCCACGGTCGCGTCAGCCTGCGTTCAGAGCAACTGCGCGAAGAAGCACTGCTCGCTCACCGACGTCCGCACGCGCGTGTACGGGAAGGGCGCTGGCTCGCGGCAAGTGCGAACGTTCACGCCATGATGGATTGCTCAGACGGCCTTTCAACCGATCTTGCCAGGCTCTGCGCCGCAAGTGCTCTCGGTGCGCGCATCGACAGCGTTCCCGTCGCAGCGAGCGCGCGCGCCGCTGCGCAGGCAGTGCACGAGGATCCCTGTGCGTACGCGCTCGCGGGCGGGGAGGAGTACGAACTCATCTTCACGTGCGCATCGCGCGCGTACGCGCATCTCGACCGACGCTTCCGAGCAACGTTTGGCCATTCGCTCCATCGCGTCGGCGTCATGCGCGCCGGGCAGGGCGTCGTCATCGCCGAGGACGGAAAAGAAAGGCCGGTGCCGCGCACCGGCTGGGACCACTTCTCGGAATAGTGGGAGGCTATACGTTTCGGATGCTTTTCCGTGACGGCTGGTACGAGCTCCCTCAGCCTTGCCGTGGGCACGTGGAGGAGTATACTACGTCAAGCGGGGTTGAAGCAGAAATGAATTGTTACGAATACATTGCCGAGCCGACGAGCACGGGATACTCAGCGTATCTTCCGGCTGTGCCTGGATGTGTCTCGACGGGACGTGACATCGTCGACCTTGAGCGCCGGCTGCAAGAGGCGGTTGCTGTACACTTGGATCTACCGATCGGGGAGCCGATCGTGCTACGGCGTCTCGAGAAGCGGAGCGCTTAGGCCGCGCGGGTGACGCGCTTGGCGCGCAGGCACGCCGTGCAAACGCGCGCGGTGCGGTGTCTGCCCTTGTCGTCGATCTTTACGGACTGAAGATTGGGCAGCCAGCGGCGCCTCGTCTTGTTCATCGCATGGCTGACGCGGTTGCCCGCCTTCGGCCCCTTGCCGCAGATCTCGCAAAATTTTGCCACGCCGAAACCTCCCTAAAAAGCGTCGGCCGGCTCCGCGGAGCCGGACAACGTCGGCATTTTATCACGGCGGAGAGGCGCCATGCAACCGGCGACCAGGATTCATGAGGCTCCCCCAAAAGACCGGCGTTCGTGGATGCAACGGCCCTCGACGGCCGCGGCTATGCGCGCTTTCTCGCGGCCGGGGCCTACTTCTTGAAGAAGTATCGTGGGGTCCTCAACGATCTCAACGTTTATCCTGTCCCCGACGGCGACACGGGAACGAATATGTATCTGACCCTGCGTTCCGCGGCCCGTTCGGCGTACGCAGCGGGCGTTGCGCCTTTTTTTGAGGTCGCCGCTGCCGCCGCGCAGGGTGCGCTCATGGGAGCACGCGGCAACTCCGGCGTCATCCTCTCGCAGATGGTCCGCGGCTTCGCGCACCACGTGCGTCACCGCTCGGAGATCGACGCCTTCGTCGCCGCGACGGGACTACGCGAGGCGGCGCTTGCTGCACGTCAAGCGCTGCTGAAGCCGGCAGATGGGACGATTATCACGGTCGCAGAGGCTGCGGCGGAGGCTGCCTATCGTATCGCGTTGCATGAACCCGACCTCGTACGCTTTCTCGCGGGTGTCGTGCGCGCGGCGAACGAGGCGCTCGATCGAACGCCGGAGCAGCTTGCCTCGCTCGCGGAGGCCGGCGTCGTCGATGCAGGCGGCGCTGGTTTCGTCTATCTGCTCGAGGGTGTGCTCGCATTCTTACCCGATGCACGGGTACGCACAACATCCTTTCCGCGACGCCCCACCGGCGAACGCGTCTTCAAGCCGACACAATCCGTCGGTGCGATGCGCTACTGCACGGAGCTTCTTCTCGAGCGGGCGACGTGCAGCGTGAGCGAACTGCGTCGTACCCTTGAACCGCACGGCGACTCCCTTCTCGTCGTCGGTGAAAAGCCCACGATCAAAGTGCACGTGCACACCGATGAGCCCGAGCGCGTGAAGGCCGTTGCCGCACGCTATGGAGTTGCGACACGTCTCAAAGTCGACGACATGGCCCATCAGCATCGCATGCTGGTGGTCGAGCCGCCGCAGGTTCAGCGCTCGATCGTCGCCGTTGTCCCCGGGCCGGGTTTCGAGCGTATCGTGCGCGAGCTCGGCGCGGAGGCGGTGGTGAACGTTGAACGCCCGAGCGCCGGCGATCTCCTGCTCGCGATCAACACGTGCATGAGTGACCGCGTGTACCTCCTCGTGAACGATGGCGAGGTCGTTCCCGCAGCGAAAGAGGCGGCATCGCAAACGTCCAGAGAGGTCCACATCGTGCAGACGAAGGACATCGTCGAAGGAATCAGCGTGCTCTTGGCAATGCGCAACGAAACGCAGCCGAGCGAGGAGCGGTTACGGGAGGCCGCATCGCGTAGCCGCGGAGCGCGCCTATCGCTTGCAGACGGCGTGCCGACGGCGTCATACAACGGCAGGAGCTTTACGGGCGTGACCATCGCGCAGACGGCGCAGGCGGTGGTCGCGGGAATGCGCAACGGAGGGCGGGGGCTCGTCACCCTGTACTACGGCGGCGGCCAACGCGAGAAGGACGCGCAGCATCTGAGCGAGGAGCTTCGCGCGGCCGATGGCGGGCTAGAGGTCGAGTACTACTACGGTGGGATGAAGAACGCTGAGTATTGGATCGCTTTCGATGAATAAGCCGCGCATCGCGGTCGATGCGATGGGCGGCGACCACGCGCCCGAGGAGATCGTCGCCGGCGTGCTCCTCGCAGCGGCGAATACCGACGCCGAGATTACTCTCGTCGGAGACGAGCCGCGAGTGCGAGCATTGTTGCACGGCGAGGCGGCGAAGCGGATCGCCGTTCAGCATGCACCGGAGACCGTGCCGATGGAGCAACACGCCTCTCATGCGCTGCGCTCTGCAGACCGCACCTCGCTCGGCATTGCGATTTCAATGGTGAAAGAAGGGCGCGCCGACGCCGTCGTCTCGGCCGGAAACAGCGGCGCCTTTCTCGCGATCGCTCTCATCAAGCTGCGCACGATAGAAGGTATCGCCCGCCCCGCTATTGCGACGGTCTGGCCCGCGCTCAACGGCCCGATCGTCCTACTCGATTCCGGTGCGAACGTCGACTGCCGTCCCGAATGGCTTGTCCAGTTCGGTATCATGGGCTCTGCCTACGCGAGGGAAGTTCTCGGCATCACGAGCCCCCGCGTCGGCATTCTCTCGGTCGGAGAGGAACGCACCAAAGGGAATCAGCAGACGCTCGAAGCAGCGAAGCTTCTCGACGAAGCACCGATTCGCTTCATCGGCAACATCGAAGGATCGGACCTCTTTCATAACGTTGCTGATGTCGTCGTCACCGACGGATTCGTGGGGAACGTCGTCCTCAAGGCGGGAGAGGGTGTCGCTTCCGGGCTCGGAAAGGTTTTGCGCGACGCACTCCTGGGCGGAAGTCTCGTGACGAAGTTGGGAACCGTCATGCTCGCGCCCGTGCTGAGGCGCTTGCGCCGCAAGTACGACTTCGAAACCTACGGCGCCATGCCGCTGCTGGGTCTGCGCGGCAATTGTCTCGTGACCCACGGGCGCGCGAGCCGTCGTTCGATCGAGCACGCGATCCCAGCGGCGGTAGAAGAAGTGCAGCACGACGTCGTTGGGAAGATCGGCGACCTCATGACGGCGTACGTCAAGGGCGAATAACGATTCACATCGTTACGGACAGCACGTCCGACATCGATCCGGAGCGCGCGCGCCGCCTCGGCATTACGATCGTGCCGCTCTTTGTGACCTTCGGCTCGAGCAGCTATCGCGACAACATCGATCTCTCGCGTGCCGAGTTCTACGCGAGACTACGCAAAGGCAGAGACCTGCCGAGCACGTCGCAGCCCTCACCCGAGATGTTCGAGGAAGCGTTTGCCTCGCAGCCGGAGGAAGAGATTCTCTGCATAACCATCTCCTCGCATCTCTCCGGGACCATCAACTCGGCGCGTACAGCCGCGGGTCGCCTGGAACGCAAGCACGTTGAGGTCTTCGACTCGCGTAGCGCCTCAGGCGGTCTGGGGCTGCTCGTTCTGCAGGCGGCGAAACTCGCTGGAGAAGGCGCAACGATGCAGACGCTGCTCTCCGAGCTCGAACGGCGCCGGAGCGCGCAGCGCCTCTTCGCATGCATTCCCGATCTTTCGCACCTTCAGCGAACGGGGCGAATCGGTCGCGCGCAGGCGGCGCTCGGAACCTTGATGCGCATCGTTCCGGTCCTCGGGCTCGACGACGGGCAGGTCGTAGCGCGGGAGCAGGTTCGCACGTTTAGCCGTGCGCAGGAGACGATGCTTGACCTCGCCCTCGAGGGGCTCGATGCTGCGCGGGCGCGCTTCATCATCATGCACACCAATGCACCTGAGCTCGCCGCCGCGAATACAGAGCGCCTCATGCGGCGTTTGAACGGTGTCCGCCCGCAGCTCCTCGAGACATGGGAGGCCGGACCGGTAATTGCGACGCACGGAGGACCGGGCGCCGTCGGCATCTGCGTCGGGTAGGGAGGCTCCGAAGACATTGGCGCTCGGGGTTTACGTGCATCTGCCGTTTTGTCCATATCTGTGCCCCTACTGTGACTTTGCGAAGTGGCCGTATCGCGCGAGCGCGGCAGAGCACTACCTGGGCGCACTGGCGGCGGAGCTCGATTCGTGCCCGCGTCGCCAAGCCGCGACGATCTTTCTCGGTGGGGGAACGCCGAATACTTACGACGCTGCGCGGCTTGTAGCGCTGATCGGCCGCCTGCGCGAGCACTTTCCCGCGCTCACCGCGGAACCCGAAGTCTCGATCGAAGTAAATCCGGAGCTGGTCCGTTTCGAGGACCTTGCGGCATACCGCAAGGCGGGTGTCACGCGTCTCTCGATCGGTGTGCAGTCCTTTGACCGCATGGAGATTCGTATGCTCGGGCGTCGCCACACGCCACGCGACATCGAGGATGCCGTGCACTCCGCGCGCCGCGCGAAGATACCCTCGGTTTCGATCGATCTTATCTTCGCGGTACCCGGGCAGAACGCGGCGACGTGGCGGCGCACGCTCGATCGAGCGACCACCCTCGGCGTCGACCACATCTCGGCGTACGCCCTTACGGTGGAAGAGGGGACGCCATACGCTGCGATGCGGGAAAAAGAGCCGGAGCGTTTTCTCAATGACTCCGCGGAGGCGGAGCTCTACGAGATCGCGATGGAACGTCTCGAGGCGGCAGGGTACGAGCAGTACGAGATCAGCAACTTTGCCAGGCCGGGACACCGTTGCGCGCATAATGAAAACTACTGGGCAAACGGAGAGTACATCGGTATCGGTGTCGGCGCGGCCTCCTATCTCGAAGGGGTTCGCTCCACGCACACGCGCTCGCTCGAAGCATACACCGAGGCGAGCCTCACGGGCCGGCCGATTCCCGGCGAGAGCGAGCGGTTGGAGGGCGCTGCGCGCGTCGGTGAGGCAATCATGCTTGCCCTGCGTACGTCGCAGGGGGTAAGATTGGCTTCCTTCAAGGAGCGGTACGGCATCGATGTCAGGACAAAGTACAGCGGCAGCATCGGCGAGTACACGGCGCTCGGTCTCATGGAGTCCACAGAGGGCTTCGTGCGCCTGACCCGCAGTGGGCGCTTGGTGGCTAATGAAATATGCGCAGCGTTCTTAGAGGCTCCGTCATTCGCATAGGAGAGCGTCCGCACATCGTCTTGCGCGCGCTCTTCGGCTTGCTCTTCGCCGCCGCGGGCTTCCTCATCGGTCGCGAGGCATATCTCAACATCTTCTCGCTCCACGTCGCGAGCGAATGGACGCAGGTCGCGCTTCTCGTGCTCGCTCCGGTCGCGGGCGCGCTGCTTGGCATCTTCGTCGCACCGCTCGTGCAGAGTCTCTTCGAAGAGCAGCTCGCTGCCGTGGAGGACGCGATCGAACGTCTTGCGCCCTCAGAGATCGCAGGCGGCGCGATCGGCCTCATCGCAGGGCTCGTCATCGTCTTTCTCTTGAAGTCGATCGTCTTCGACTTTATCACGTTCGGCGGCCGGACCGGCACGTACGTCGCGATTCTGCTGTACTTGCTCGTCGCGATCTTCACGACGTATCTCGGTGCCCGGGTCGGCGCAAAGATGCGAATCCTCCCGGTTCCGCTCGCAGCGGCGACGGGTTCGACGCTCGCGAAGGTGGTCGACACATCCGTGATCGTCGACGGGCGTATCGTCGAGGTCGTCGAGAGCGGGTTCCTGGAAGGAACGCTCGTGGTGCCGCGTTTCGTGTTGCGCGAGTTGCAGGCGATCGCCGACTCCAACGATCCCCTGAAACGGACGCGCGGACGGCGAGGGCTTGAGGTGCTGGGACGCCTGCAGGAGCTTTCGGCGATCGAGATCGGAGAGCGCGATTACGACGACATGCCCGCAGGGAGCGTTGATGCGAAGCTCGTGCGGTGCGCGCGCGAGCTCGGCGCGCGCCTGCTCACCAACGATTACAATCTCAATCGTGTCGCGCACCTGGAAGGCGTTGCGGTTTTGAACGTCAACGAGCTGGCCAATGCGGTCAAAGCAGTCGTGCTACCCGGCGAAGAGCTGCGCGTCACGGTGATCCGGGAAGGAAAGGAGCCGCACCAAGGCGTTGCCTATCTGGACGACGGCACGATGATCGTCGTCGAGCATGGGCGTCATCTTTTGGGTGAGAGCACGGACGTCGTGGTGACATCGGTGCTGCAGACAGTCGCCGGGAGAATGATCTTCGCTCGCCCGAAGCGGGAGGCTCCGTAGATGCGTTGGGGGGCCGTGATTGCCGCCGGCGGCCGGGGCGAGCGTTTCGGAGCACCGAAGCAGCTCGTGGAAATCGCCGGTCTGCCGATGCTCGCATGGTCGATTCGCGCCTTCGCGGAGATGCGCGAGATCGATGAGATCGCGATCGCGATTGACGCCGCCCTCGTCGCAGAGGCGCAGGAGCTGCTGGTGCTGTACGCCGCCGATCGCCCGTCGTCGGTCGTGGTTGGCGGTCAGACGCGCCAGGAGTCGGTACAACGCGGCGTCGCAGCGCTCGCAGATCGTGTGGAGGCGGTTCTCATTCACGATGGAGCGCGTCCGCTCGTCCGAGCGCAGAACGTGCGCGCAGGTATGCGCGCGGTTCGTCCGGGACGAGCCGCGGTTCTCGCCGCGCAGGTCGTCGATACCATCAAAGAAGTCGATCCGAAGCTGCTGCGTGTCGAGCGAACGCTGGATCGATCGAAGCTGTGGGCCGCGCAGACGCCGCAGTTCGCGATGCTCTCGGATCTTCGCAAGGCGTACGTACATGCCGACGTGATGACCGACGATACCGCGCTGCTCGAGCGCGCCGGCATCGAGGTCGTCGTCGTGCCTTCGCGCCACGCAAACTTCAAGATCACGGTGCCGGAAGACGTCGAGCCGGCGGAAATCATCCTGCGCCGTCGGTTTGAGCACGGCGACGCTGACGCAGGCGCGTTGCTCGTGGAGGTCTTCGCGGGCGCAGAACAGATCGACGCGATCTGCCGCGCGGTCGAGGCACACGGGGGGCGTGTCGATGCGGTGGAGCGTGAGCTTCCGCGCGGCGGGGTCGTGCGAGCGTATATCAGGGCAGAGCAGTTGCACGACTTCGAGAGTTCCTTCGCGTCGCTTGCCGACGGAAGCGCGACGATTACAGTGCACGATGTCGGCGGCGTCGCGTGACGCGCATCGGTCACGGCTTCGACGCCCACCGGCTCGTCGAGGGGCGGCGCTTCATACTCGCGGGCAGCGTCATCCCGTACGAGCGGGGTCCGCTCGGACACTCGGATGGTGACGTGCTCGCTCATGCGCTCGCCGATGCTCTCCTCGGCGCAGCTGCGCTCGGCGACCTCGGGTCACGTTTTCCCGACGGCGATCCACGCTGGAAAGGCGCCGACTCGATGCGTCTGCTCGAAGCGTGCGCCCGCGAGGTGCGAGAGAACGGCTACGCGATATCCAACGTCGATGTGACCGTCGTCGTTCAAGAGCCACGGCTCGCCGCTCATATCGATACGATGCGCCGTAACGTCGCGAATGTTCTCGGCATCGCGCTCGAACGGGTGGGCCTGAAGGCGAAGACGAGCGATCGGATGGGCTACACCGGTGACGGCAGCGGAATCGCAGCCTACGCCGTCGCACTCATCGAGAGCGTATGAACGCATTTGCCGTGATTGGCGCGGACCTTCGGGCGGCACGCGAGCGCGACCCTGCCGCGCGAGGCTTGCTCGACGTCATGCTCTCGTATCCGGGCTTTCACGCGCTCGTCGGTCATCGCGTCGTTCATGCGCTGTACCGAACGAGGTTGCCGCTGCTTCCGCGACTGCTCTCGACGTGGATGCGCTTTCTCACGGGTATTGAAATCCATCCGGCGGCGCGCATCGGGAGCGGCGTCTTCATCGATCACGGGATGGGCGTCGTGATCGGCGAGACCGCAGAGATCGGCGACGGCTGCACGCTCTATCAAGGTGTCACGCTCGGTGGGACAAGCGCCGTCCGCGGGAAACGCCATCCGACCCTCGGCCGCAACGTCGTCGTCGGCGTAGGGGCGGTCGTCCTCGGCGCCATTCACGTCGGCGACGGAGCGCGCATCGGCGGCGGCTCCGTTGTCGTCAAGGACGTGCCTGCGAAGGCGACCGTCGTCGGCGTTCCGGCGCGCATCGTGATGCAGGATGGAAAGCCCGTGCGAGTGGTCCCCGACCTGCAGCACGTCGAGATGCCCGATCCTCACGGCGACGCGATCGCGAATCTCCAGCGCAAGATCGAGGAGCTGGCGCGCCGTGTCCAGGCGCTCGAACCAGATGCGGACGAGGGCGAAGCCTGGTCTTGGGTCATCTGAGTTCACTGCGTCTCTATAACACGCGCACACGTACCGTCGAGCAGTTCGCACCGCTACGCGGCGACGAGGTGCGCATCTACGTCTGCGGGCTCACGCCCTCCGCACAGGCACATCTCGGCCACGCGCGCTCCTTTCTCTTTTTCGACGTTCTTCGGCGCTACCTCGAGTTTCGCGGTTACAGAGTAACGTACGTTCAGAACGTTACCGATATCGACGATCGAAGCATCGCAACGGCTCGCGAGCGAGGCACGACGTTCGACGTCGTCATGGCGGAGAACTACGCCTCGTTCAAAGCGTCGATGCGCCGTCTGGGTGTGCGCGAGCCGGACGAAGAGCCGTACGCGACCGCCTACATCCCGCAGATTCAAGCGATGATCCGCATGCTCATCGGGAAGCAGTACGCCTACGTCGTCGAGGACGGCGTCTATTACTCCGTGCGCGCGTTTCCGCGTTACGGCGAGCTTAGCCGGCGGAACATCGAGGAGCTCGAGGCCGGCGCGCGGATCGAGGTGGGCGAGTATAAGCACGATCCACTCGACTTCGCCCTGTGGAAGTTTGCAAAGGAGGGCGAGCCGTCGTGGCCATTCGAGCCGTACCGGGCGGGACGACCTGGATGGCACATCGAGTGCTCCGCGATGTCACGCGAGCTACTGGATCCGCAGGGCGTCGGCTTCGATATGCACGGCGGCGGCGCGGACCTCATCTTTCCGCACCACGAGAACGAGGTTGCGCAGAGCGAACCGCTGATGCGGCGTCCGCCGATGGCAAACACGTGGATTCACGGCGGGCTCTTACTCTTCGATAGTCGCAAGATGTCGAAATCGCTCGGAAACTTCGAGCCGCTCTCGCAGCTTCTCGACCGCCATGACCCGCAAGCGATCCGCCTGCTCTTCTTGCAGACCGGCTATCGCAAAGTCATGAACTTCACCGAGGAGTCTATCGGCGCCGCCGGCTCCGTGCTCGACCGGCTGAAGAAGACGTACCGGCTATTGAGGGCGTCGAAGTCCGGAGGAGACAAGGGCTTGTTGCAGCGTGTCGACGAGGCGCTCGCCGATGACATGAACACGGCGGTCGCGCTCTCGCATCTTCTGCAGGAAGAGACTCCGTCGCTCGATGAGTTCGAGCGCGTCCTCACGCTGCTCGGCATAGAGCCCCATGCGTCGTGGCTTGAAGAAACTGCCGTAACGCTGCCGGCTGATTTTGTCGAAAGGCTAAAATCTGCCCTCGGTCCTTCGACGCCGGCACTTCGCGCCTTCGCTCAGGATGACAAGAGCGTCAGCCCAGAGGCATTGCTAGAGCGCATCATCGCGTTGCGCAATGAGGCGAGAACGAACAAGGACTGGGCGAAGTCCGATCAGCTACGCGATGCCTTGGCCTCGTGCGGTGTCGCTCTCCACGATACCAGCGGCGGCACCACATGGTCCGTGGTGGCGTGAGATTCCGTCGTCGGGAGCCGACGTTGGACTTTGACGACGTTATCTATGGGATCCATGCCGTCGAGGAGGCGCTCGATGCCGGCGAGGCCCTTCGGATGGTCCACGTCGCGCGCGATCGCAAACGCGACCCGCAGCTACGCCGGCTCCTGCAGCGAGCGCAGGAACGGAAGATTCCTTTGCGTTTCGAGGAGCGCGCCTTCTTCGCGCGTCTTCCTTTCAAAGCGCATCAGGGTGTCATCGGCATCGCACCGCCTTTTGAGTACGCGAGCCTCGACGAGGTGCTACGCGCGCCACGCCCGGAGCCGCACCTCTTCGTGCTGCTCGATCATCTCACCGACCCGCATAACGTCGGTGCGATCATTCGAAGCGCCGAATCTGCCGGCGCGAGCGCAGTCGTCTTGCCGGAGCGTCGTTCGGCAGGCGTCAACGCGACCGTTCGCAAGGCTTCCGCCGGAGCCGCGGGCCGCATCCCGGTCGTTCGCGTCGCAAACATCGCGCAGACGATTACGCGGCTGAAGGATCGGGGCGTCGCCGTCTACGGCGCAGACTCGAGCGCGCAGGCAGTACTCATGAGCGAGGCGGACTTTCGTCGCGAGCTTGCCTTGGTGATCGGAGCTGAGGGAAGCGGCCTCGCCCAGCTCGTCAAGCGAGAGTGCGATGCGCTCGTTCGTATCCCCATGCGAGGAAGCTTGGCCTCGCTCAACGCCTCGGTTGCAACGGCCATTCTCCTCTACGAAGCGCTACGGCAGCGTGAAGCGGTCGAGCGGAGCAGCGTTGCAAATCCTTGACGCAGGGAGGGACCTCCTCCTATACTGAGGAGGACGTGCCGCGTCCCTTATGGCTTCGGCTGGGGTTTTTGCGGCAAGTCCTCCCACGAGGCAACAGACAACCATGGCAATGACCCATCCCGTGACGGATGGACTCGACTACCAGCAGAGGGTCGACGAGGACCTCGTCGCCATCGCGAAGACCGGCGACAACCTCGCGATGGAATACCTGCTGAACAAGTATAAGAACTTCGTCCGCATCAAGGCGAAGAGCTACTTTTTGATCGGCGCCGATCGTGAGGACATCATCCAGGAAGGGATGATCGGCCTCTACAAGGCGGTGCGCGACTTCAAGGCCGACAAGCTCTCGAGCTTCCGCGCCTTTGCCGAGCTCTGCATTACGCGTCAGATCATCACTGCGATCAAGACGGCGACCCGGCAGAAGCACATCCCTCTCAACCAGTACATCTCGCTGAACAAGCCGATCTACGACGAGGACAGTGAGCGAACGCTTCTCGACGTGATGGCGTCGCAGAAGACATCGGATCCCGAGGAACTCGTCGTGACGCAAGAGGTCTCCGACGACATCCGTCAGCGGATTCGGCAAAATCTCTCGGAGCTCGAGTCACAGGTGCTCGAGTCGTACCTGGAGGGCAAGAGCTACCAAGAGATGGCGCGCGACCTCGGCCGTCACGTCAAGTCGATCGACAACGCGCTCCAGCGTGTCAAGAGGAAGATCGAGAAGAACCTCGCCGAGTTCGAGTTCCAGTAGCTCGCAGATACATCTGGTTCACGTCGGAGACGCTCGTCGCTCGTCGTCCTAACTCGCTCCTGCTGCTCGGCCTCCTCGCTCCCGCCGTCCTAGCTCCGCTCGTCGGTCGGAGCCTCCTCCGAACCAGACGTATCTGCTCGAGGAGTGCCCAGCAGAGCGACGACGCGTTGGAAGATCGTTTCGCGGTCTTCCACGGGATCGACGGTGAAGGTTTCCGGGTCGCCACCGGCATCGCGAGGCCAAATCGTCACGGTGACGGTACCGATGCCGCAGATGTCTTGGCATCCGGTGGCGATCACGCGGACGCGTTTTCCGAGGCCCGCCTCTTTGCAGCGGGCCTTGAGCCATTCTCGCAGCTGAAAGTCGCCGATGCGCTCCGCGAGCTCCGGCGTCTCATCGGGAATGCGCGTCTTATAGCATTTCTCGCAAACGAGCACGGCTCCGGACTCCGTCCACTGCGGCGTAACGGTTTTCATCGGCCGTCGGGTTCGAGATGAAGGAAGCCAAAACCCGGCACGTGCAAGTATCGCAACCACGCCGACGTGGCCGAGCTGGTTGAAGGCACTACACTTGTAATGTAGACCGAAAGGCATCGGGGGTTCGAATCCCTCCGTCGGCTCCATGCATGGCGAGGCGGGCGACGAGGACCAACGCGTGAGGGCATCGTACCCCAGGTAGTCGCTTTGACGATTGCGGGTAGGTGGCCGAGTGGTTAATGGCACCAGACTGTAAATCTGGCACGCGAAAGCGTTACGCTGGTTCGAATCCAGCCCTGCCCAAAGTTTCGTAACCGATCAGCGTGCTTGAGGTGCGGTATTTCCGACGACGGCGTCTTTGACCGCCGACACCGCGTCTTCGATCGCGACCATTGTGCCCGCCAGCGCTTGGATCGAGCGCTCGATTGTATCGAGCGAGCTCTCGCGTTCGCGAGACAGCGCGTCGAGTGCGCGAGCGACGCTGCTTGCGACTTCGGCAAGCGGTTCCCGTTCGTCGGGAGCAAAGGCTGTCGAATCGCGCTTCGTGCGGCAAGCAAGAACGCCGACCAGATTGCCGCGTGCGATCATCGGAAACGCCATACCATCTGGGAGCACCGTCTTTACGGTATGGGTGTCGACCGGCTCCTTCCAGCGGCGCAACGCGACGAGCAACGGGTCGTCGCGATCGAGCGAGCGCGGAAAGTCGTCGCCGCTTGCGCGCACGGCGGTGACGCCGGCATCGCCGCAGAGATAGATCGCCGCTCCTCGCGCTTCGCTATGATCGCAGACGGTTTCAAGCGCGCGATCGAGCAGCGTTTGAGCAGATGTAAATGCCTCGGCCTCTTGTGCGAAGCGCCGTAGAGCGGTCTCATCATGGTGTCGTTTCGCAAAGAGTACGTGATCCACGAAGCGATCGAAGGCCGTGTGGAGGTAGCGCACGGAGAGTCCGATGACAAGTGCCACGCCCAACTGCACGGCGAGCGATGCCGCTCGCCCGGTTTCGAAGAAGAAGTGCCCGACGACGTACTCGAGTAAGACGAAAATGGCCAGCACCGTCACGGAGATGAGCCCGTAGACCGCGACACGGTTGACGACGAAGCCGATGTCGACCGTGCGGCGTAGCAATAGACCGTAGAAGAGTGCGATAGGGAGTGAGAGCTCGAGAAGCCGCGCAACGATGCTGATGGCGAGCCAGCGATCGGCGTTGCCGGCAAGGAACGTGGCGGTTTGCGGAACGACCACAGGCAGGTTGACGATCAGAACGCCGACACAGTACGGGTAGAAGCCCCAAAAGAGCCAGCCGATGCGCGCCCGGCCCTCGTCGCGCGAGACGGCGTACGCATAGGGCAGCGCGAGCACCGGTAGGACGAGGCTAGTCGTCATGTACGTCGCCAACCACAGCGTAGCGAGGAAAACCGGCGCCTCACCGGCGATGGAAAACCCCGCGATGATGGGCGCCGTTAGCGCCACGACGCCCGCATTGAGCCCTGCGATTGCCACGATCGCTCTGATGCCATGAGGAGGGCGGCGCATAAGGCGCGCGGCGAGAACGAGCAGGATGAAGATGTCGACGGTGCCCGAGATCCATGAGAGCCACCCGTTGAGCACGTAAAGTGTCGGGCCGATCCCGGCGTGGAAGACGTACGGAATGGCGTCTGTTGCCGGGTTGACGACATCTGCGGTGAGCAGCGTCGCGATGAGCGGTCCGTATTCCGTCTGCCAAGCGCGCACGATCACAAGGAGCCCAAAGAGCAACAAAAATGCTACGACGGCGGCACGGACGTACTCGGGAACGCCGAATGTTACCGTGTTCGCGGTGGCGGTAAGGTGTGCCGTACGACGCGTGCCCGCATGCACGTATGGCACCGTAACGTGATCGCCTGTCAGCGGATAGTCCAGCGTGGCGCCGTTCTCGTGGCTGCTCACGATAATAGCGTCTCCGGCGCGCATTCCTGCGCGCCACGCGCTCGATCCGGGCTCAACCGCCGCGACGGCAATGCGCGTTCCGGGAGCATCGGCGATCACACCGGGGGAGAGGAACCCGAAATCGCCCTGCCGTGGAACGAGAGTGTACTGCAGCACGTAGAGCGGGATGGATCCAAGAAGAAGAACGACGAGCGCGGCGCGCCAGAGTACCTTCAGCGTCCCCATCGCCAACGATTTTTAGGCGCTCGGCTGCCACACCTTCGAGCGATCGCAAGCAGGACGTCGAGAGGAGAAAGGCGCAGCAGCAGGGGCGAGCTACCGATGGCGAGCGATGCGGGCGTTGCATAGTGGTAATGCCTTAGCCTTCCAAGCTGATGTCGCGGGTTCGATTCCCGCCGCCCGCTCCA
>JASHOG010000088.1 GCA_030041225.1 Vulcanimicrobiota bacterium
AGGCGGGCACGCGATCGCGTACGTGCTCGACACACGCGGTGTGCGTAGCCTCTGGTTCGCGCAGGCGCCGGATTTTGCGCCGAGGGAGCTGTTCGTTTCGAGCGGTGACGACGGACAGGAGCTGAGCGACATTGCGATTTCGAATGATGATACGCACGTCGTGTACGTACGTGGCGGCGACCACGATTCCAACTGGCCCGAGGCGCTGCAGCCCGATCCCGATTCGAGCCCGGTCCAGCCGCAGATGCAGGTGTGGTCGATCGCGACGGGTAGCGGTACGCCGAAGCTGCTCGGCAACGGCGATGCCCCGGCGATCTCGCCCGACGGCACGCGCGTCGCCTTCACGAGCGGTGGCTCCGTCCTGCTTGCGCCGATCGACGGAAGCGCGGACGCGAAGCGCATGTTCTTCGATCGCGGACAAGATTCCGATCTGCAGTGGTCGCCCGATGGTGCCGCGCTGGCGTTCGTCTCCGACCGCGGCGATCATAGCTTCATTTCGATCTATCGCAACGATGCGACGCCGATGGAGTACCTCGATCCGACAACGTCGCAAGACGTCATGCCGCGCTGGTCGCCTGACGGTGCTTTGATCGCCTTCATTCGTTTGCACGGTAACGGTGGACCTCCGCAAAATCCGCTCAACTGGAATCCAACTCCGTGGAAGATCATGTACACCGACGTGCGCACGGGCACGACGCACGACGTATGGGCGAGCGGTGATCGTAGCCGCGATTCACTTCCCGGAACCGGCGGCGGCCCGGTACTTGACTGGGCTTCGGGCGGGCGCATCGTCTTCGTGAGCGAGCGCGACAACTGGCCGCATCTGTACGATGTCTCGATCAGCGGCGGCGCTCCGGTCTTGCTGACGCCCGGTGCGTACATGGTCGAAGACTCGGCGATGACGCCCGACGGCAGTGCCGTCATCTACAACGCAAATACCGGCTCGACACCCGGCGACGACGACCGGCGTCATCTCTTCCGCGTTGACGTTGCAACGGCTCACGTGAGCGAGCTTACGAGCGGTGCAACCAGCGAGTGGGCTCCCTCTCCTCTTGCAAGCGGACTCGCCTACATCCGAACGACGGCGCAGCAGCCGCCGCTGGTCATGGTACACAACGGCGATGCTCCTCGAGCGATCGACGCCGATCAGCTTCCCTCCGATTTCCCGGCGGCGCAGCTCGTCACGCCGCAAGAGGTTTCGTTCCGCGCGGCGGATGGTTGGAAGATCTACGGGCAGCTTTTCACGCCGAGCAGCGGCGGAAAACATCCGGCAGTTATCTTCGTACATGGCGGGCCGCCGCGACAGATGCTCCTCAACTGGAGCTACATGGACTACTACTCGAACGCGTATGCGGTGAATCAGTACCTCGCAAGCCGCGGCTTCATCGTGCTCTCGGTGAACTATCGCCTCGGCATCGGCTACGGCCACGATTTCAACTTCCCACCGCACTGGGGCCCGACGGGCGCATCGGAGTATCAGGACGTCGTCGCGGGCGCCCGTTACCTCCAACAGCTCCCGAGCGTGAACCCGAACGAGATCGGCATCTGGGGAGGCTCGTACGGCGGCTACCTCACCGCGCTCGCGCTCGCTCGCAACTCCGACATCTTCAAAGCGGGTGTCGACTTCCACGGCGTGCACGACTGGTCGATGGACCTCGCAGACTGGGCAAGCGCGCAGCTGAAACGATACGAACAGTACGACACGAAGGCGATGATGCGTCTCGCCTGGCTCTCCTCTCCCGATGCCTCGATCGCGACATGGCGTTCGCCGGTGCTCTTGATCCAGGGCGACGACGACCGTAACGTGCGCTTCCACCAGATGGTCGATCTCGTCGAGCGGTTACGCCGGACGCAGATCCACTACGAGCAGATCGTCTTCCCGAATGAGATTCACGGCTTTCTGCGCTATGCGACGTGGATCCGCGCCGACACTGCGACCGCGGAGTTCCTGGAAAGAGAGCTTCGCTAAACAGAAAATCCGTGCTTTGTCATCGCTCAGCTGCCGACGCTGTAGCGTCGCGGCGGCGCGCTTTGAGGCGATCGCTCTCGTTCAGGATGCGCTTGCGCAGACGAATCGACGCGGGCGTGACTTCGACGAGCTCGTCGTCATCGATAAACTCGATCGCGCGTTCGAGTGAGAGGTCCTCGGGAGGAGCGAGCTTGATGTTCTCGTCGGAACCGGCGGCGCGCATGTTCGTGAGTTTCTTCTCGCGCACGACGTTGACCGCGACATCGTAAGCGTCGCCCGCGCGACCGACGATCATGCCTTCGTAAACGGCGGCGCCGGGGCCGATGAAGAAGCGGCCACGCTGCTCGAGGCCCATCAGCGCGTATCCCGTTGCAGTGCCGGTTTCGCTCGCGACGAGTGCGCCGACGCTACGCCCGGGGAGCTCTCCCTGCCATGGTTCGTGGTCGTAATACGTATGCGACATCACCGCGGTTCCGCGGCTGAGTGTGAGCAACTCGCCGCGTAAGCCGAAGATCGCGCGCGTCGGCATCGTGTACTCAAGACGACGCGTGTCGGCGAGCGGCACGAGGTTCGACATCGTCGCCTTGCGCCGGCCGAGCGCCTCGATGACGGCGCCGGCGTAACTCTCCGGTACGTCGATGACCACGTACTCAACGGGCTCGTAGCGCTTTCCGCCGCGTTCGCTCAGGATCACTTGCGGCTTGGATACGGCGAGCTCGTAGCCTTCTCGGCGCATCGTCTCGATGAGAATAGAGAGATGGAGCTCGCCACGGCCGCGCACCTCGAACGTGTCAGGCGAGCCGGTATCGAGGACGCGCAAGGCGACATTCGACTCGAGCTCGCGCGTGAGGCGCTCGCGAATCTGGCGCGACGTCAGGAACTTTCCTTCACGGCCTGCGAATGGCGACGTGTTGACGCTGAAAAACATCGAGACCGTCGGCTCGTCGACCGCAACGGCATGCAGCGCCTCCGGTGCCTCCGCATCGGCGATCGTATCACCGATGTTCAAGTCCTCGATGCCGGAGATGCAGACGATGTCGCCCGCAGATGCCTCCTCGATCTCCTCGCGCTCGAGGCCGGCGAACGTGAGAAGCTTCGTGAGGCGCAATCCCGTCGTCACGCCGCCGTCCCTCGCGACCTTCGCAATCGGCATGTTCACGTGCGAGCTCCCGCGGAAGATGCGCCCGACGCCGATCCGCCCAACGTAGCGATTGTGATCGATTGCCGAGATGAGGAGTTGGAAGGGCCCGTCTTGCGCGGGCGCCTCCGGAATACGGTCGAGCATCGTTGTGAAGAGCGGCTCGAGGTTTGTGCTCGCATCGTCGAGCGCGCGCTTTGCGACGCCCGCCTTCGCATTCGTGTACACCACGGGAAACTCGGCCTGCTCATCCTCGGCACCGAGCTCGATGAACAGATCGAAGACGTCGTTCACGACCTCGACCGGACGCGCGTCTTTGCGGTCGATCTTGTTGACGACGACGATCGCCCGCAGGTCCAGCTCGAGCGCCTTCCGCAGCACGAACCGCGTTTGCGGCATCACGCTTTCGGCCGCGTCGACGAGCAGAAGCACGCCCTGCACCATCTGCAGCACGCGCTCGACCTCACCGCCGAAGTCGGAATGTCCGGGCGTGTCAACGATGTTGAACTTCACACCGCCGTGCCGAATCGCGGTATTCTTCGCGAGGATCGTGATACCGCGCTCGCGCTCGAGCGGGTTCGAGTCGAGCACTCTCGTCTCGACGGCCTGTCCTTCGCGAAAGACACCGCTCTGTTTTAGCATGGCGTCGACGAGGGTTGTCTTGCCGTGATCGACGTGCGCGATGATCGCGACGTTACGAATATCCGAGCGGGTTCTCACGGCGCTTGCTTGGTCCAGACGACGCGCGGGCCCTTCCTGTAAAGAGTCTGTAAAGCCTCCGGAGAAAATTACCGGACGGCTGCCGTGTCACGGTGCGAAAGTCTGGGGCCGGCAACCGAGCAACGGGAAGGACCTGTAAGCATGCAGCGGCGCGGCCGATGACCTCTATACGGAGGATCGCACGTATGCGAACGGCTTTTGCAATGTCCGCGACGCTCATCATGTTTGCCGCATCGCCGCAGGCCGGCTCGGCCTCTGAGCGCCACCACGTCGCGTACCTGCACCGGCACTCCGCTCGTACGAACCACCTGAGCGCTGAAGCGTACAGGGCGATGTTCCATCGAATGGCGCCGGCCGACGAATACTTCGGCCGATTCAAGGAGAGCATCCTCGAGATTCGCAATAGGCTCGATGCTTTCGATCGCCGCAGCAATGCGGAGATGCGTGCGCCCGGGACACGCCGCGCGCTCGACAATCTTCAAGACGCGATCCACGACTGGAAGCACAAGTATCCGCAAGATCCGTGGCTGCCGCGCTCGCTTCATCGCCTCCACCGCGACTACCAGCGGGCGGGACTCGGCTAATCAGGTAGCGTCATTACGGCGTCGATGATCGGCGCGACGCTGCCGCCGACCTCGATCCCGTCGCGTCCTCGCTCGCCGCGGATGTGGACGTACAAGAGACTGCGGCGCCCCATCTTCGTCCCTTGTTCGCTCACGAACGTCGTGCCGTCGCTCGTTGAGCACAAGCCGTGCTCCATCATATAGAGCGCAAGCGGTCCGGTCGCGCTTCCGGTTGCGGGGTCCTCGACGACGCCCAGCTCCGGCGCGAACATACGCGAGTATGCTCCTTCTTTCGTCGGTGTGAAAACGAAAACCGCGATCGACTCGCCGACAGCCTCTTCAAGGGCGGCAAACGCTGCGGTATCGAGGCTCGCGCGGTCGACGGTTTCGCGATCCGTCACGGCGACGAAGAGGTGCGGATTCCCTGCGCTGTAGACGTGCGGCGGAATCTCCGGCAGCAGGTCCCATTCGCGCACATCGAGCACGCGTGCGCAGGCGGCACGGTCGCACTCGCCGACCCGCTCGATCGGCGGCGTCGCAAGCCAGAGGCGCTGTTCTTCGACGCGTATCGACACCGGGCCGACGCCCTCTTCGAGCGCGAACCGTCCTGCATCGGGAGAGACGATCCCGTTCTGACGGGCAACGTACGCGGAGCCGATCGTCGGATGCCCAGCAAAGCGTAACTCCCGCGCGGGCGTGAAAATTCTCGCTCGCGCGGCACAGTCACTCCTCGTCGCAGGGAGCAAAAACGCCGTTTCGGAGAGGTTCAGCTCGCGCGCAATGCGCTGCATGAGCGGTGCCTCGAGCTGGACGCCCTCATAGAAAACCGCGAGCGGATTGCCTTCGAGTGGAACTTCGGTGAAGACGTCGACGACGCGATAGCGAAGCGTCCGGGGCATGCAGTCGAACATCTTGCCGAGGGCGGCGCGGAGTCCCTCTTCGGCGCGGCGCGCGCTTTGGGCGGCGGCGCTCGGGTGGGGCCTCGACGGATTCGACTTCTACCTCTATGTGTACGCGCTGCCGGGAATCATCGCGAGCTTCGCGCTATCGAGAGCCGCAGGAGGGCTGCTCGCGACCGAAACGCTCGTTGCGAGCGCGATCGGCGGCATCGTCATGGGCGCGCTCGCCGATCGCATCGGCCGCAGGCGCGCGATGATGATCTCGATCGCGTGGTACGCACTCTTCACGTTTCTCTGCGGATTCGCGCAGAGCTACGTGCAGCTCTCGGCGCTTCGCACGCTCGAAGGCTTTGGCTTCGGCGGCGAGTGGGCCATCGGCGCAGTTCTTGCATCCGAGTGGGTTTCGAGCGCTCGGCGCGGCCGCGATCTCGGCTGGGTACAGAGCGCGTGGGCCGTGGGATGGCTCGCCGCGAACATCGCGTTCCAGCTTGTGGCCGTTACCATGCACGGAGCGTCAACATGGCGCGTGCTCTTCTTTCTCGGCGCTCTTCCGGCGCTCGCCGTGCTCTACATCCGCCGTGCCGTCGAGGATCCGCCGGTCTATGTTGCCACGAAGCGCTTGCCGTTCCGCGCATGCATCGAGCAGCTCTTCGGCGGCAGGATGCTCGCGCGCACGACGTTAGCGACGCTGCTCGCGGTCGGGGTTCAGAGCGGCTACTACGCGCTCTTCACCTGGATGCCGTCGTACCTTAGCGCACAGCGTCATCTTTCCTCACTCGCGACCGGCGGGTATCTCTATGCGCTCATCGCCGGCTCGTTTACCGGCTACGTGACGGCTGGCGCGATCAACGATGCACTCGGGCGCCGCAGAGGCTTTGTGCTCTTCTCGGTGTGTTCCGCACTCATCGTGCCGCTCTATCTGACGCTTCTCAAAGAAGACTGGGAGCTCGTGCCGGCAGGCTTTCTCCTCGGCTACTTTGCGCTCGGGATCTTCAGCGGCTTCGGCCCCTATTTCAGCGAGCTGTTCTCGAGCGGCGTCCGTGCAACAGCGCTCGGTTTCTGCTATAACGTCGGGCGCGGCGTCGCAGGCGCGGCGCCGTATCTCGTGGGTCTCCTCTCTTCACGCGCTCCGATAGGAGCCTCAATGATTGCGATCGCCGTGAGCGCGTACGCAATTGCGATTCTCGCTGCACTCGCGCTCCCCGAGACGAGGGGTACGGCCCTCGATGCGCCAAGCCCACTCGCCTGATGCTGTCGCGCCGGGAGCTCTTGAAGACCGGTGCTGCGGGCGTCGCACTGCTGACGCTCGCCGATTGCGCACGCCACGTCGGCGCTATCAGCGCGACGGATCGCGCAGCGGTCATAAAGATCGCGGACGCAATGCTCGACGGTGCGATTCCTTCAAGCGCGTCCGGGCGCGCAGGCGCGCTCGAGGTCGCCGTTGACGGATTTACGACCGCCGTCGAAGGGCTGCCGCCGCATCTACAGCACGATGTGCAGCAACTCCTCAGCTTGCTCACGTTTGCGCCGACGCGGCGAATGATCGCCGGTCTCCCACCGTGGAGCGCGGCGACGCGCAGCGAGGTGCAGGCTTTTCTCTCGCGCTGGCGCTTCAGTCGCTTTACGCTCCTACGCAGCGGTTACGACGCGCTGCACCGACTCGTGATGGCTGGTTGGTACGGCAATGCTGCGTCCTGGGCGCGCATCGGCTATCCCGGTCCACCGGAGATCGAGGTTCCCGAGCGATGATCGTCGACGCATCGAAGGCGAGGCGAGACCTCGACATTGATACCGATGTTGCGATCGTCGGGACCGGCGCGGGCGGCGGCACCGCCGCGGAAATTCTCGCGACGCAAGGACTGCGTGTCGCGATGATCGAGGAAGGACCGCTGCGCACCTCACGCGACTTCCATATGCTCGAGCGTGAGGCGTATCCGCAGATGTACCAAGACTCGGCGGGCCGGCTCACCAAAGACAAAGGCATCACCGTTCTCCAAGGGCGTACCGTCGGCGGCTCGACGACGGTGAACTGGACGGCGAGCTTTCGAACGCCGCCGGAAACGCTCGCCTTTTGGCGCGAGCGTTACGGGTTGAACGAGTACACAACCGAGAACCTCGCGCCGTGGTTCGAGCGAGCAGAGCAGCGGCTCTCGATCCGCCCATGGGATGTGGAGCCGAACGAGAACAACGCAGTCTTGCGGCGAGGCGCGGCGCGCATCGGCGTTGCGACGGGCGTCGTTCCACGCAACGTGAAAGGCTGCGCGAATCTCGGCTACTGCGGGATGGGTTGTCCGCTCGATGCGAAGCAGTCGATGCTCGTCACGACGATTCCACGCGCGCTCGAGCACGGCGCGACGCTGATCGTTCGTGCGAGAGCCGAGCGGCTCACACAGAGCGGCAGCGTTGTTACCGGACTCGAGTGCAGCGCGCTCGACACGGCGGGTGTGGCGCCGGGCCCCTATCGCGTCCGCGTTCGCGCTCGCGCGTTTATCTGCGCGGCAGGCGGGATCGGTACGCCCGCGCTGCTGCTACGCAGTGGGGTGGGCAACGCCGGCGGGGCGCTCGGGAAGCGTACGTTTCTGCATCCGACGCTCGTCTCGGCGGCGCGCATGCCCTTTCGAGTCGATGCGTATGCCGGCGCGCCGCAGTCGGTCTACAGCGATCACTATCTCGCGACACCGCTCGACGGCCCGGTCGGCTTCAAGCTCGAAGTACCGCCGGTACACCCGGTACTGATGGCGACGACGCTTCCCGGTTTCGGCGAAACGCACGCCGCACTCACCGCAGCGATGCCATACACGCAGGTCATCATTGCGCTCCTGCGCGACGGATTCCATCCCGAGAGCCCCGGCGGCAACGTCTCGCTCCTCGGTGACGGCACACCCGTGCTCGACTACCCGATGACACCGTATCTCTGGGAGGGTGCTCGCCGTGCGCTACACGCCATGGCGGAGATTCAGTTCGCCGCCGGCGCGACAACGGTTTTTCCGTTGCACGAATCCGCGCAGCCGTATCCGACGCTCGAACAGGCGCACGCCGCGATCGACACTCTTCCGATGGAGATTTTACGGACACGCGTCCTCAGCGCGCACGTCATGGGCGGCTGCACGATGAGCTCCGACCCGAAAGACGGTGTCGTGGACGGCGACGGCCGCCATCACGAGCTTACGAATCTCTACGTCTTCGACGGATCGGTCTTTCCGACGAGCCTCGGAACCAATCCACAGCTTTCGATCTACGGAATCACGGCTCGCAATGCGTCACGCCTCGCCGACCTTCTCAACGCCGGGCTGTAGATTCTAGAAGAAGATCGTTTGGAGTTCACCGACGTCGCGGAAGCCGAGGCGGCGGTAGAGAGCTATTGCAGGCGCGTTGAAATCATTGACGTAGAGCGAGAGCGTCGGAGTCATACACAGCAACGTGCGGCAGATCGCGCCGAGCGCCGCGGTCGCCATACCGCGCCGGCGAAAGCGCGGCGGCGTCCAGATACCTTGAAGCTGTGCCGTCTGGGCGCTCCACGCGCCGACGTTGCAGAAGAAGCAGAGCTCGCCGTCGCTCTCGCCGACCCACCATAAGCCGAGGCGAATCATGCGGCGTATCCCGGAGCCGAAATCGCCCATCTCACGCTGCGGATCGCTTTCGATCTCGCCGGCGATCATCGCGGCTGAGTTCTCCGCAACCACTTCCCACTCGTCTTCGCGCGCGCGACGCACGAGGACCGAATCGCGCGAGGCGTCCAAAGAGGATGCGTCGAGGGCCATCAGCGGCTGGCGGTCGCGGACGAGCCTTGGCGGCGCGTGCGCGCGTCGAATCAGCTCCCAGTAGATGCGAACGGTCTCGCGCGGCCCGACGATCGCGCGCTCGAGCGCGTACGCGCCGAGGGCGGCAAATGCAGGAAGCGCCTCGGGCTCCGATGCGAGCACCGTTTGACGCCCGAAGAAGGCGACGCCGCTGACACGCTCGGCGTCGTCGAGCGCAACATAGAGGTCGCGCCGCATCGAGCCGCCTTCGATCGCGAGGTACGTGAGCAGCACGTGCTCGTACGGTGAGCGCGAGAGGTACTCGAGCGCGGCTGTGAGGGACGCGCTGGAAAGAGGTTCGCTAGAGCAATGAGACATTGAGAACGAGGCGGCTCGTCGGTGCTCTGCTCCCGCCTTCGGGCTCCGTGCTCACCGCGACGTCGCGCGTCCGCGCCGCATCGGCATCTGCGAGCGCAACGACCGCGACGCCGTGCGGATCCGGTATGAAGGTGACCGAGGGCGTCATGCTCGTTGTGTCTCGCCTGAGCGTCCAGGCCTGATAGACCCGCCCGCGCGGCGGCATCGCGAGGTTGCGCATCAACAAGTAGAGGCGGCCGTTGCTCGCTATGACCTGATCGTCTCCGGAACCAAAACGCTGCGCTTGTGGGCTCTGCAGATCGGCGAGCGTCGTGCGCGCGATTGCGAGCGCACGCGCGTACATCATCACGCGATCGTCGCTGCGCGAGACGTCCGATTGGAGTTGCCGCAGCTGTGAGGTCAGCGCGAGGCTGTTGAGCGTCGTCGCGATCGCGAGCGCAAAGCAGACGGCGGCCACGAGATAGGCAGGCCAGACGGGCGGGCGTGCATAGGGAGGGCGGGGGCGCACACCTTCTCGTTCGCCCCGGGCGCGCGCGGCCTCTCTTCGAGCAAACAAAGGTTCCCGAGCAACCGCTCGTCGTAGGCAGGAAGATGCTCCTTGCGACCGGCGCGTTTTTCGCGGCGCTGCACCTCTTGCCCAAACCAGTGAGCGTTGCGATCGCGTCGTCTTGCAGCGCCGCGGTACCTCGCGGCGTCGCTCCCGGGTTCGACGAGGGCGCGCTCGAGGAAATCAACGAGCGCTGGGCGGCGCTCAGCATCGGGAAGCTCGCCGCGAGCGCCTCGCCCGACGTCATCGTTCGCCACGATGCTCGGCTCGCGCCTCAGGCCTATCGCTTGCGTGTCGATCGTGGCGGAACGACGGTGTGGAGCTCGAGCGACGACGGCGTCTTCTACGCAGCGATGACGCTCGCGCAGCTTCCGCAGCGCATCGGGAACGTGTGGCGCATGCCGTGTGTCACGATTGAAGATCATCCCGCGCTGCGCTGGCGCATCCTCTCCGATGACGTCTCGCGCGGCCCGCTTCCGACGATGCGCTACTTCGAGGAGCGAATCCGCACGATCGCGGCATTCAAGATGAACGGCTACTCGCCGTACATGGAACACGTTTTTCTCTCACCAAGCGACCCGCTTCCCGCGCCGCTCGACGGCATCACGCCGGCACAGCTCCGCGCGCTCGCGCTCTACGCGCGCCGCTTCCACGTCGCACTCATCCCGGAGCAGCAGACGTTTGCGCACATGCACAACACGCTGAAGATCGAAGAGTACGCGCCTGCGGCGGCGTTTCCGCACGGCTTCCTGCTCTCACCCGCCTCGCCGATCACGCAGCCGTACCTCGCGCGTCTCATTCGCGAGGAGATCGCCGCTGTTCCCCATCCGCCCTTCTTTCACATCGGCTCCGACGAGACGTCGACACTCGGCGAAGGCGCAACAACGGCCTACGTCGCCGCGCACGGCGGCCGCTCGCGGGTCTATGCCGAGCACGTGAACGCGATGGCACGCCTGATCGCGCCCTCCGGTGCGCGCCTCATGCTGTGGGACGACGGAATCGAGAACGACCCGTCGATCATGCGCATGATTCCACGCAGTGCGGTCGTCGTGAACTGGCACTATGGCGCGGAGCCGTCTTTTGAGAAGTACATCCGCTTGATCGCACGCGGAGGGTTCGCACAGATGGTTGCGCCGGGTGCGAACAATTGGAACGAGATTTTCCCCGACGTGACAACCGCGATCGAGAACGAGCGCCGGTTCATCGACGAAGGGAAGACGGCGCATGTCCTTGGGCTCTTCGAGACGACCTGGCACGACGACGGCGAGACCCTCTACGAGGCGACGTGGTATCCGGTGCTCTACGCGGCGAGTGCCGCATGGGAGGAGCGTGACGTCGATCCCGCGCGCTTTCGCTCGGACTTCCCCCAAGCGTTCTTCGGGGCCGGTGACTCGCGATACGGCGATGATATCGCGAACCTCGCGAACATCTTGACGCGGCTCGACGCCGGGTATCAGGGGACCGACGCGCTCTTCTGGGGCGATCCATTCGATCCAACAGCGGCAGCCGCGATGGCGAACGTCGACGTGCGCGCGGTACGACTGGAAGCCGAGGGCGTCGAGACGCACCTTTTGGAGCACCGTCCGCCGCTCCACGCAAACGCCGCTGCGGTCATGCTGCTCGCGGCGCGGCGGTATGACGTCCTCGGGCGAGAGTATCAGATCGCACAGGAGATACGCGACGATTACTATCGTCCCAGCTATCGGGATTTGGTCTGGTGCACGTACTGGATGTGGGAGCTGCGGGATGACTTCGAGGAGCTCTCACCGCTCTACGAACGCGCGTGGCTCTACGAGAGCCGCCTCGGACACCTCGCAAGCAATATCGAGCGCTACCACCTTAGCGCGACGGAGGCGATCGAGCGTGCCGATGCCTTCGCGCGCGTCGCGCGCGAGAACCTTCAGCAGCATCAGCCCTTACCGCCGCTCGATAGCGTGATTCGTCCGGCGCAGCCGTGAGCGCGGCGCTCATCCTCGCCGTCTTCCTGCTCTTCGCGGCGCTGATGTACGCGCGGCTCATCCCGGCAATTCTCGCGGTGCCCGTGATGGCGATCGTGATGGCGCTCTGCGCCGGGGTGCCCGCGAACTCGCTCGGAGCCATCGTCACGAACGGTGCAAGCGCGCTCTCGCCGGCGTACGTTGCGGTGATCTTCGGCGCGCTGCTCGGGCGCGTGACGCTCGACACCGGCATTGCGCGGGCACTCGTCAATCTCGCAGCGGAGTATGGCGGCGAGAGCCCGTTTGCCTTCTCGCTCGTGCTCTGCGCGATCGTTGCACTGCTCTTTACGTCGTTGAACGGGCTCGGTGCGATCATCATGGTCGGCTCGATCGTTTTACCGATTATGATGACGACCGGCGTCCCTCGCACGATCGCCGCGCCGCTCTTCCTCATGGCCTTCGCGCTCGGTTTCATCTTCAACATTGCGAACTGGACCTTTTACACGACGCTCTTCCACGTGAGCGAGCAGGAGCTCATACGATACGCGATCGTGCTCGCGGTCATCGACACCGTCGCGCTGCTCCTCTTTGCAGTGATCGCCTTTGCGCGAGAGCGCGAGTACGCGGCGTGGGCTGCCGGTCAGCGTTCGCAGGAGCGTGGGGTTCCGTGGTGGTCGCTCGTGACGCCGCTGTTGCCGATCGTTCTCTACTTCGCACTGCACATTCCGGCGACGCCCGCCTTCGCGCTCTCGGCAATCTACGGCGTGCTCGCGACACGGCCGCGCAAGGCGATCGCGACGCTCGTCGCCTCGGCCATCCGCGGCGTCGAAGACGTTGCACCTGCGGTCGTGCTCTTCATCGGTATCGGAATGCTGCTCGTTGCAACCGCGCAACCGCAGTTCGAGGCGGCGCTCCACCCGCTGGTGTCCGGCGGCTGGCTTCGCAATCCGCTCGCCTACGTCGCGATCTTCGGCCTCTTGAGCCCGCTCGTGCTCTACCGCGGTCCGCTGAATCCGTTCGGTGTCGGTATTGCGATCTTTACGGCATTGCTCAGCGCGCACGCGCTGCCGCCGCTCGCGCTCGTCGCGGCGGTGATGGCGGTCGTTCAGGTGCAGAACGTGTGCGACCCGACGAACACGCAGAACGTCTGGGTCGCGAACTTCACGGGCGTGCCGATTACCGCGATCACAAAGCGGACGCTGCCGTTTCAAGTTGCCGTTGCCGTTGCCGCAACCATCGTTGTCGTTCTCGCGCCGCAGCGGGTGCTCGCACAGGGCGTTCCGGCGGGGATGGAGTCGCCGCCGAGTGCAGCCTATCACATCGCCGTCGACGATGACGGCACGCCGCTCGGACGCGCAGCGGCCGACGCAATTGCGCAACAGCTGCGCACCGATCCGCGCCTCACCATCTTTCGCTTTCGGGGCGATCCCGACGCGAGCGACTGCTCGCGCAAGCGCTACGCCGCATACGTCAAGGCCTCGACGAGCACGTTCGTGCTTGTCGAGGGGACCGATCTCGACGTCGGTCTCGTTCTCGAAGACTGCGGCGGTTGGATCGTGAACGAATGGCACGACCACGAGATCGAGGCCGGAGATCCGCGGACTGACGCGCGGGCGCTCGGGCAGCAGGGGGCGGTGCGCATGCAGGCGTGGCTCGCCGCAGCGCCCGCCGTTTCGGAAGGGCTCTTCACCCGCGGCGTTGCGTTCTCGCCGTCGAGCGCGCCGAGCTATTTCTACTCGCTCTTCAAGACGGCTGACGGCGACATGCGCATCTACGTGCGGGCGGGTGGGCCGGCATACGCAGCAGGCCTGCGCACCGGCGACATCGTCGAGCAGATCGACGGAAAGCCGTGGTGGATGTACGGCACGTTTCCGACGCAGGCGATGGCTTATGACGGCAAACCGCACGCCTTTCAGATTCGGCGCGGCGGCGCGACGCTCGACGTTCAGCTCGTTTCACCGTTCGACATGAGCAGTGCGCAGAGTCCTCAGAGTCGGCGTTGACGTCGGCGGCACCTTCACCGACGTCGTGGCAATCGATGCCGCGACGCGCAGGCTCGTTGCCTCCATCAAAGTGCCGACGACGCACGCGGCTCGTGAGGGCGTTGCCGCCGGAATCGTCGCATCGATCGACCAGTTGCTGCAGCGCGCGGACGTCTCTTCCGGCGACGTTGCGTTCATCGCGCACTCGACGACGCAGGCGACGAACGCGCTGCTGGAGGGAGACGTCGCCCGCGTCGGCATCGTAGGACTGCTCGACGGCCCGAACTTCTTCGCGCGCGCCCAGATGCGCGTGCCGCCATTCGATCTCACGGCTGGTATTCGATGTGCTCCGCCGACACGCTTCGCTCGTGCCGCAGATGACGCGTCGGTTCGTGGCGCGATCGAGTCGTTCCGCGAGGGCGGCATCGAAGCAATCGCCGCGACGCAAGCCTTCGGCGTCGATCGCCGCGATGGGGAGGAACGTGCAGTGACGCTCGCGCGCGAGTGCGGTCTCTTCGCGACGAGCGGGCACGACGTGAGCGCGACCTACGGCCTGCGTGCCCGCACGCGCACTGCCGCCGTCAACGCCGCGATTCTCCCGCGCATGGTGGAAACGGCAGCAATGACGACAAGCGCCGTCGAGCGCGCTGGGATACGTGCCCCGCTCATGGTGATGCGAAGTGACGGCGGCGTCATGGAGGTACGTGAGATCGAGAGGCGTCCGATTCAAACGCTCCTTTCAGGCCCGGCGGCCGGTGTTGCGGGTGCGCTGCTCCACGAGCAGGTGAGCGACGGTGTCTTCCTCGAGGTCGGAGGAACCAGCACCGACTGCTCGGCGATTCGCGCGGGTCGTCCGCAGATGCGCCCGGCGCGCATCGGAGGGCGCCGAATGATGCTGCGCACGCTCGACGTGCGAACGCTCGGCGTTGCAGGCGGAAGCATGCTCCGCCTCGACGCCCGAAGCATCGTCGACGTCGGTCCGCGCTCTGCGCACATTGCCGGCTGCCTCTACGCAAGCTTCGTTGCGCCGCAGCTTCTCGAAGGCGCGCGTCTCGAACGCGTCGCGCCGACGCCGCGCGATCCGGCCGACTACGCGGTGCTCGTCACGCGCGACGGCACACGCGTCACCGTCACGCCCACGTGTGCCGCAAATCTCCTCGGTAACGTGCCTGACGACGCGTTTGCGCGCGGCAACGCCGAGTCGGCGCGGGCGGCATTCGCGATTATCGCCGAGGAGCTTGGTACGCAGCCGCATTCTCTCGCGCTGCGTGTGCTCGAGCTCACCGCCGAGAAGCTTTCGCAGTGCGTTGAAGGTCTCGTGCGCGAGTACGCTCTCGACCGCGGGCTCGTGCTGCTCGTTGGAGGCGGAGGCGGATCCGCCGCACTCGTACCGTTCCTCGCGCAGCGAATGCGGCTCCCACACCGTATCGCGCGTGACGCGGAGGTGATATCGCCGATCGGCGTCGCGCTCGCCCTGGTGCGGGACTCCGTCGAGCGCACGATCGTCGATCCGACGCCTGAGGAGATTGCACGACTGCGCCGAGAGGCGAGCGATCGCGTCATCGCGGCCGGTGCCGCTCCCGAGCGAGTCGAGGTTTCGGTCGAGATCGACGTGCAGCGCAACCGCGTCCGCGCGACCGCCTCCGGTGCGACCGCATTGGTTGAGGGTGGCGCCGGTGAGGCAACAAGCGAGGGAGATTCCCGTAGCGTCGCGGCGCGCTCGCTGCGAACGCAGCCCGAGGCGCTGGAGCGAGTTCCTCTGACGCCGCTGTTGACGAGTTACACGCGCGATCGCGACGTGCGCGTGCTTGATGAGCGCGGCGTCATTCGGCTCGCGCTACGCGACGCAACGCTCACGCGCACGCGCTGCGGCGAGCTCGAGCCGGTCTTGCGCGATGCGATCGAATCGGCGACGAGCTTCGGCGACGTTGGGCGCGCGCTGCCGGAGCTCTACGTCGTCCACGGTGCCCGCATCGCCGACTTCAGCGGATTAGCGAATGCGGAGCAGGCGATCGCACTCGCAATGGAAGAGGTCGCCGGCCGAGCGGCCGACGACCCCATTGCGATCCTTACGGTTCCGCGAGCCGC
>JASHOG010000089.1 GCA_030041225.1 Vulcanimicrobiota bacterium
AACGTACGAAAACCCGAGCTCCTTTGCGATGTGTTCTCCCGCTTCGTTCATCAGAACATCGTACTGAAGCTGGTTAGTCATGATCAAAAAGCCCAGCCTTCCATTGTCGGAAAGCAACCCAGCAGAACCGCCGGCGGCCCAGGCGCGGCCCACGCCTGCAGCTTGCACAAGACCCATCATTCCGAGACCGCTCGTGATAAGCTGTGCTGCTTCTCGTCTGGTCACCCGGTGTGCGTCGAGCCGGTCAAGCACCGCATCGAGACCTCGGCTGTTCTCGACTTCCGCTGGTACCTCGTGCTTCCAGTTCATGCCTCTCTCCCTATCTGATGGAAATATCCAAGCGCTCTCACGGCTTCAACGTTTCCGGTACGTACTGAGGCAGCCCTTGGCCTCCGTACCTCACGCTGTTTCGACCACTGTCCACTTGACGAGACCCTGGTCCTTAATCCGTGCCACTTTTTGGCGTGCAACCAGCCAATGCAGATGCGTCTGAATACACGCCTCTGCATAGGCCGAGCGTCGAGTCACGCCTGTTGGTACTGGATATGCGGCATCTAGTTTGACAGGAAACAGTTCCGGCAATATCTCAGCTATCGTCTGCGGACGTCCGGCGCGGCCCAGTACGGTAACAATCCGCTCACTGGTGTCGTGCTGTTGCTGTAATAAATGATCCAAACGACGTTGCGTGGCGGCTTCGCTGTAAGTGCCAAAGAAATGCCCCTCCCAATAGTACACGGGTCGAAGGCTCTTGGCGTGCAGCAGGCTCTGCACATGTTTCTCGGCGTTGCCGATTGGGTAAGGAGCGAGTGGTGACGGGAAATTGCTCAAGTCCGCAGAGTACAAACTTCGCGTCGCCGGGTTCCAAAGCCCTATCTGACCTGGGCTATGGCCGGGCAAGTCGACCACCTCCAACTTGAGCGCTCCCACTTCAATTACATCACCTCCTTTGACTTCGGCGTCAACCTTGACGGGAAAGTTCCAGTAACGTTCGATAACACTTGGGTCACTCAGGGCCAGCGTCTCTCCTGAAGCAAGATTGAAGTCCTCGGTAAGCTGCTCCGGCGTCGTACCAAATCGTTCTGCATTCTGCCGCCGCGTTACGAAAAGCGGGTCCTCAATAATGGGCCGTTCTATAGGATGACATACGACCTTGGCCCCGTACCGAGCGCGAAGCTCTTTCGCCGCGCCGGTGTGGTCATAGTGAAAATGGGAGATGAAGATCCAGCGAAGGGTCACGCGATCTCGTTCAAGATTCGCCAGCAACCGCGGACTCATGCTATTTTCGGTTCCCGGGGCCCGATTGCCCGTGTCAAAAATGAGTGCCTCGCCCTCGCTTTTGATCAGAAATACGGAACCCTGCACGTACCCATCCATTTCGTCGGCAGCAGAATTACCATGTAGCCCCGGGATTGCCCAACCATCCGGAGTTTCAGTTTCGAAGAACAGCACGACCTAACACTCCTCGCTGCAGTACTTTGAGGTATCAGCTAGCCGGCGACGCCGACGGGGATCTATTGTGGGGCCGGGCGGGTCCACACCCTGAACCACGCTCGCTGCGTCAAATACTGCCGAAAGTGTCAGCCTACCTTGCTCCAAATGATCGCGCATCGCCCTTTCCGCTGCTGGCGCGTCTCCGCTTTCGATAGCATGGAGAATCGTGTCGTGTTCTATCACCGATGCGCGAAGCCGGTTGGGAATACGCATCGCGATGTTGCGGTAGTGCAGCATGAGCGCATTGTACCGATTAATGCTGTCGAGGAGCGAACTGTTGTGTGCTCCCCTGATAATCGCATCATGGAACTGCGCGTTGAGTCGAACAGCCTCGTCAGCGTCGGGTTCCTGTACCGCTCTACGCATTTCCGCGTTGAGCCTGTTGAGGCTTCGCAACAAGGCCTTAGAGCAGCGCTCGGTTGCTTCCGCGCAACCAAGCCCCTCGAGGACACCCATAATGCGGTAGACCTCGTCAATCTTCGCGGGAGACGGCTGGGCGATTTGCAAACTCCGCGTGTCCCGTGCGATCAGTCCATCCTGGATCAGTCGGCGGAACGCCTCTCGCACCGGCGTTCGGCTCACATTGAAATGCTTCGCCCAAAGTTCTTCCGTCATTAAAGTCCCGCGCCGGATCGCGCCGCGCATGATGCGGTTGAACAGGTCCTCGTAGATTGTATCTGCGGCCGTCATGCGAGTGAGCCGGCCTCGCCTCGCGTTTTGTATACATAAGGCGTCTATATGGTATACAGAACCAAGTCAAGTGGTCAGGCTTTACGGACATTCGCTCGCGGGCGGCGAAGGCGGGCTCGGTCAGGCCCGGGCGCACGGCGACCAGAAAACGGAGCCGCTCGGTCAGCGGCACCATGGCCGCGGCGACCACCCAGGAATCCTCGCAGGATCGTCCGGTGGGCAGCAATGCGCCGAAATAGCCGAGCTGGTCGGCGGCGCGTGCGATCTGCGACAGATAGCCGAGCGACATGTGGCGGGCGCCGGTCTGGCTGCCGAGATAGCGGCCGTCGCCGCGGGTCGGCAGGAACCAGCGGATGTCGGTCCGCTCGGCGGGGGGTGGCAGCTCCGATCGATCCGTCATGGTGTGTTTCCGGAGGGCATGTTTCTCGGGCTGGCTGTCCGCTGGCGCGAAGCCGGGGTCGGGAAGGGCATGGAAGATGGCGCTCCTGGCCTCGTTGCGACGGGGCGTGTCCATAGCATATAATCTATATCGATACAATAGAATCACTAAGAAATAGCGGTGCGGCGGTATCCGCGGCGGGCGGTTTCCC
>JASHOG010000090.1 GCA_030041225.1 Vulcanimicrobiota bacterium
GGATTGGCGCAAGCGTCCACCGCATCACCGCCGATGCCGATCGAGGGCCCGTGCTCATGCGCGTGCCGCTGTGCTTGCGCGAAGGCGAGAACGAAGAAGAAGCGCGCGTGCGGTTGCGGCCGGTCGAGCACGCGCTCGTGCCGCGCGCGGTCATGCGCTGGGCGTACGAGCGATGATGTGCACTTGCAACCCTACCACGGCCCTGGTAGTATCTGTACCGAAAATATGGCCATAAAAAAGAAACGCAGAGCCGGCAAGAAAGGCGTCTCTCTCTTGATGCTCCAGCCGAGAGAGATAGGCGCCGCTGAGTTCAAGGCGCGCTGCTTGGAGCTTATGGGCGAGGTCGAGCGCCTTGGGACCGAGATCGTGATAACCCGTCACCGTAAACCTGTCGCGCGACTTGTTCCCATTGCGGACCAGCCCTCCAAGTTCTGTGGCTCGCTCGCGGGGGTGGTTACGTACGAGGGAGATCTGATAAGCCCTGTTGACGTAACGTGGGAAGCCGATGAACCCAATCTTGCTTGATACACATACCGCGATCTGGGCGAGTGAGGGAAAACTAGCGTCTCGGATCGAGAAGATGATCGGGGACGCAGCGCGACGAGAGCAGCTCTTACTTTCGCCCTTTAGCGCTTGGGAAATCGGAATGCTCGTGCAACAGGGGCGACTTGCGCTGACGTCAACGGCGCATGATTATGTGCGCGCTCTGTTCGGGCGCTCTGGTGTCGTTCTCGCCGCGTTGACGCCGGCCATCGCAGTATCAGCGGCGTGCCTACCGGGCGCGCCCCACAACGATCCCGTGGACCGCATTCTCATTGCGACGGCTGCTGCTTACGGCGCCACGCTTCTTACACGGGACAGGCGACTTCTCGAGTACGCGAAACTGACGCGTTACGTTAGCTGCATTGCCTGTTGACGTCCGAACGGATTTTTAGGATGTGCGCCAGGCTGGTGGGTTCGGCGAGGAATGCGTCGTGGCCGTGGTCGCTCCGGAGCTCCGCGTACTCTGAGCGCGCACCCTTTTCGGCGAAGCGTTCGGCGGCGGCGCGTACGTCCTGCGGGCGAAAGAGCCAATCCGATGAGATGCCGATGAAGAGCAACTCGGGCCCTTGCGGCGCCGGAGCGTCACGCACATCGAAGCTGTCCATCGCGTGCGTGAGAAGTGCGTACGTGTGGGCGTCCATACGCTGCTCGAAGATCTCCGCCTGATGTTCGAGGTACCCCTCGACGTCGAAGCGATCGACGCCGTGGCGGTCGCGCCGGCGGCCATGACGCTCGTTGAGCAGCTCCTCCGACTTATAGGTGAGCATTGCGATTTTGCGCGCGAGGCGCAGTCCGCTCTTCGGATCGATCGCGATCGCCTCGCGCTGTAACGCGTTGAGTGCGATGCCCATTGGACTGTGGTGATCGTGGGCGCCGACAACCACGGCGCGTTCGACGCGCTCGGGAAAATCGAGCGCCCATTGCAGTGCCTGCATCCCGCCGAGTGAGCCGCCGATCACGAGGTCGAGCCGCTCTACACCGAGACGGTCAAACGCACGCGCTTGCGCACGCACCATATCGCGCACGCTGACCCGGCCGGCGTGCACGGGCGTCGAGCCGTAGCAGCCCCCGAGTACGTTGATACCGACGACGGTCCAGCGCTCGAGATCGAAGAGAGCATTCTCGCCGAACATGCCGGGCCACCACTCGCGAACGCGGCTCGAGCCGGTGAGCGCATGCGCCACGAGCGCGACGCGCTCCCCGCTGCCGTAGAGCGTGACCTGCTGCTCGACGGCGGGGATCAACTGCCCGCCGTCGAGCCGGAACGCGCCGATGCCGAGCCTCTCTTCGCGTACCTGCGCGTCCACCTCTATCGTAGTGCTTGCTCCAGATCGGCGATGATGTCGCGCCGATCCTCGATGCCGACGGAGAGGCGAATGGTCGAATCATCGATGCCGCTCTCCAGCCGTTCGTCCGGCTCGAGTTGCTGGTGCGTCGTCGTCGCCGGGTGAATGACGAGCGACTTTGCGTCGCCGACGTTGGCGAGCAGGGAGAAGAGCTTGAGCTTGTCGATGATCGCCTTCGCCTCGCGCTCTCCGCCGCCGATACGGAAAGTGAGAATTGCGCCGAAGCCGCCCTGCAGGTACTTCTTCGCCCGCTCGTGTGAGGGGTGGTTCGGCAAACCAGGGTAGGAGACGCCGCGCACGCGCGGATGCCGCTCGAGAAACTCGGCGACCGCGAGCGCATTTGCCGAATGCCGCTCGACGCGAATGCCGAGCGTCTCCAAGCCCTGCAGCAGCAGCCAGGCGTTGAACGGTGAGAGCGCGGCGCCGACATCGCGGAGAAGCTGCACTCGCGCTTTCAAAATGTACGCGAGGTTTCCGAAGACCGGGGCGTACTGCAGGCCGTGATAGGAAGGATCGGGCGTCACAAACTCTGCGAAGCGCGGGTTCGAAGCCCAATCGAAGCGCCCGCCGTCGACGATCACGCCGCCGATCGCCGTACCGTGACCGCCGATGAACTTCGTTGCGGAATGGACGACGACGTCGGCGCCCCAGTCGAACGGCCGCAGCAGATACGGCGTCGCAAGCGTGTTGTCCACGATGAGGGGAATGTCGTTGCGATGCGCGATCTGCGCGACCCGCTCGAGGTCGAGCACGTCGATCTTCGGGTTGCCGATCGTCTCGGCGAAGAGGGCCTTCGTGTTCGGTTTGATCGCAGCCTCGATCGCAGCAAAATCGCCGAAGTCGACGAGGCTCACATCGACGCCAAAGCGCGGTAGCGTGTGCGAGAAGGCGTTGTAGGTACCGCCATACAGGGAGGCGGCGCTGACGACGTGATCGCCGGCGCGTGCAATGTTGAGAATCGAATAGACCACCGCGGCCTGACCGCTCGCCGTCGCCAGCGCCCCGGCGCCGCCTTCGAGCGCAGCGACGCGCTGCTCGAAGACGTCGGTTGTCGGGTTCATGATGCGGGTGTAGATATTGCCGAACTCTTCGAGCGCGAAGAGTTTTCCGGCGTGCTCGGTGGAATCGAAGAGGTAGCTCGTCGTCTGATAGATCGGCACCGCGCGCGCTTTCGTCGTCGGATCGCCTGCGTGGCCCCCGTGAATCGCGAGCGTGTCGAAGTGCTGCGGTGCTTCAGGTTGTAGCGTAGTGCTCATGGCGGAAGTTCCTTTCGTCGAAGAGTGCGTCGTTCCAAACAGGGTACTGGGGAAGAGCGTCGTGTCGTGAAAGACGGTGGAAGAACGGCACGATCTCGATCGCGGGCTCGAAGCGCGGGGTCAGTGCGGTTCCGTGCTCGGGGTGTTGCGCGATCGCGTGGAGGAGCGTGATAAGGTCGCCGAGTATCGGCGATGCGCTCGCTGCGCCGCCCGCGCCGAGACCGCTCAGCCAGAGCGTACCCGCGTCGCGCGCGTCGATGCGCACGACGTTCTCGACACCGCTGGTCTTTGCAAATGCGTGCTCCTGCCGAACGAGGACCGGTGCGATCTCGGCGAATGCACCATGCGGCGTACGTAACGCCCCCGCGACGAGTCGGATTCGATAGCCGAGTGAAAGCGCGCGCTCGGCGTCTTCGCGCGTCGTGGCGGAGATGCCGGATCTCCGAAGGCGCGGCGAGATGATCGCAGACTCGAAGGCGAGTTGCAAGAGCAGCGCGAGCTTGTGAGCCGCGTCGACGCTTTCGATGTCGTTCGAAGGGTCGGCTTCAGCGTATCCGGCGCGCTGCACGTCGGCGAGCGCCGCGTCGTATTCCGCGCCGCGCTCCATCGCCGACAAGATCGCCGTCGTCGTACCGTTGAGAACGCCCGCGACGGCGTAGATGTGGTCGCCGGCGAGCGCTTCGTGGAGGGTGCGCACGACGGGAATCGCGCTGCAGGCCGCGGCCTCGTAGCGCAGGCAGACGCCGCGCGAGGCCGCAAGCGCAATGAGGCGCGGCCCTTGCGTCGCGATGAGGTCTTTGTTTGCGGTGATGACATGGCGTCCGCGGTCGAGAGCGCGCTCGACGTATTCCGCCGCGTCGGTCGTGCCGCCGACGGCCTCGATGACGATGTCGACCCGCGGATCGTCGATGAGCGCTCGCGCGTCGCCGCTTCGCCGCGTCGCGATTCCGCGTAGTACGCAGCGCACGCCCGTGCGCCGCTCAATCGTCTCGGCGTCCTGTTCCAAGCGCTGCGCCACGGCCTCTCCGACGGTACCGTGTCCGAGCAGCGCTATACCCGCGGTCAGTTGCATCCTCGTTACTCCTTGTGAGATGGGAAGTGCGAGAAGCAGAAAGCCCCTCGCGTCGGCGAGGGGCGTCTTGAAAGCTAGTTGTAGTTTACGTCTACGTCTCGCTTCGCACGACGGCCCTCGGCGCATGCATCATCGGCATACAGCACATGGGGCACATCGTGGCGGTCGGGCGAGACATTTCGTGCAGGGTACCACGGATGGCCATGAGCGTCAAGCACGCTCTGAGATGACCGTCGCGTCACCGCCCCGCGCTGCCGCGATCGCGCCTGGGCCGGCGCCCGAGATGTACGCCGCCTCCACGCCTGCTTGGGCGGCATTCGCTGCGGCGATAACCTTGGGCTTCATTGAGGAGCGACATGCGTCGGTCGCGGCGAAAGCGCGTGCCTCCTCAGGCGTCATGCGATCGATGCCGCTGGCGGGATCGTCGGGATCGCGCAGTACGCGAGCGACGTTGGTGACGAGGACGAAAGCCTCGGCTTTCACTCCGGATGCGATTGCCGCCGCAGCGAGGTCGGCGTTGACGTTGTAAGCATGGAGGGCATCGCGGGCCACGGCCAGTGGCGCGACGACCGGGAGAATCCTCGAGCGCAGCAACGCCTCGAGAAGCTGCGGATTGCAGGCAATCACGTCGCCGACGAAGCCGAGACTTGCACCGCTGCTGTGCAATCGATCGGCGACGAGCAGCGATGCGTCTTCACCGCTGATCCCGGCGGCAGGAATGCCCAGCGCGAGGAATGCTCGCACGAGACGCTTGTTGATCGTACCGCAGAGCACCGCTTCTGCGACCTCGAGCGTCGCGGCATCGGTAACACGCTGGCCGGCGATGCGCTCCGTTGCGATGCCGCGCGCCTCGAGAGCCCGATCGATCTCGGGCCCCCCGCCGTGGACCAGCACGATCTGGGTGCCGGCGCGCCAGAGCTCGGCGATTTCCGCGAGAACGGGATCTGAGGGCGGTCCCTCGTCCTTCGACTCCGGCGCTTCGCGCCTACGCTCAGGATGACAAGCTGAGGAGCCGCGCTCGCCATGACAAGCCAACGCTAGGGCGGCGCCGCCGTACTTGACGACTAGGGGGCCCTTCACGAGCAAGGCCCCTCGCCGAAAGGGCTTGCATAGTTATGCTGCACCCTGTATAAATATGCAATAGATGGCACTTTCCCTTGCTCCCCGCGCCGAATCTGCGGCAACCCAGGGGCTGTTCGGGCGGCACTTCCTGGAAGTGACCGACTTTAGCGCGGAGCAGCTCGCACGGCTGTTGCGTCTGGCAGAGTACCTGAAGGTTCAGGGACGCGGCGAGCAACGCACGTTATTGCGCGACTGTACCCTCGCGATGCTCTTCGAGAAGCCGTCGCTGCGAACGCGCGTCTCCTTTGAAGTTGCGATGGCACAGCTCGGCGGCGACGTCATTTTCGCGCAGGGGCAAGAGTTCATGGTGGGCACGCGCGAGACGCCGGAGGACGCGGCGCGCACTCTGTCACGTTACGTGAACGCCATCGTCGTCCGTACGCATGAGCACGAGCCGCTGCAGCGCTTTGCGCGTGCTTCGACCGTGCCGGTGATCAACGCGCTCTCCTCGCGCGCGCACCCGTGCCAGGCGCTGAGTGACATGCTGACGATACGTGAGAAGTTCGGCGAGATTACGGGCTTGCGCATAGCATATGTCGGTGACGCGCGCAACAATGTCGCCGCCTCACTTGCTGAGGCCGCGGTGATGCTCGGCGCAACCGTGCAGTTCGGCTGCCCCCCGACGCATCGCCCGTCGGAGTCGTACCTCGCGAAGCTCGACGCCCTCGGCGAGCGCAGCGGTGGCTCGGTGCGCGCTTTCGCGAACGCCGTTCGCGCGGTGCGCGGCGCAGACGTCGTGTACACGGACGTCTGGACCTCGATGGGCGAGGAGCGCTATCGCGAGCGCAACGATGCAATGCTTCGGCCGTACGCCGTTACCGCGGAGCTCTTCGCATACGCGCGCCCGACGGCGGTGTTCATGCACTGCTTACCGGCGCATCGCGGCGAGGAGACGGTTGCGGCGGTGATCGATGGGCCGCGCAGCGTCGTCTTCGACCAGGCCGAGAACCGCATGCACGCGCAGAAGGCGCTGCTGTTGCTGTTGCTGGGAGGGTTTTCAAATATTCCTGCCTTCGGCAGCCGCGCCTAGCCAAAGGTTGAAGCAAGGACTTCTTTAGCCCCGGGGGAATTTTGCCGTGGAGAAAATTCGAATCAACAGAGCTGAGTTTGAAAAGTTCAGAGAACTTCAGAACCCGAAGAGGATGCGCATGGACTGCCATGCTGCATTCAGTACGAACCCTTCGGAGGATACTTGGCGGTTTGTGACATTGGGCCTGACACCCCAGCAACTGAGGGTAGAGGTGCGAAGTCAATCACCGATACTCGATCGGATTTTTGGAATCTTTATCGAGTTACCTGATAAGCACCCGAGGGGTGGAAGATTTTTCATTGACGTCGAAGGCGTTTATTGGAAGG
>JASHOG010000091.1 GCA_030041225.1 Vulcanimicrobiota bacterium
ATACTTTGGCACAGGCCGACGTCGTGTACGCACTACGCGCTTGAAGATTCGTTACGTTCAGACGGCGCGCGGCTATCGCGTCGAGCTGGGAAGAATTGTGCTTTCTCAGTCGACGTTTCTCTTGCTCGCGGCGTTTCTCGTGGGAATCGGCGGCGGATACGGCGCGGTTCTCTTCCGCGGCCTTATCGGGCTCGAGAGCGGATTCGCGTTCGGTCCGGTCGTTCGCGGTTTCGGCGTCTTGGGCCGCGCGAGCGTCGTTCCCGTCCTTGTGATCGGCGGCATCGTCACGAGCCTCATCGTCAATCGCTTCGCGAAGGAGGCGAAAGGGCACGGCGTTCCGGAGGTCATTGCTGCTGTCGCCGAACACGGCGGCGTGATGCGACCGCGAGTCATCGCGGTAAAGTCGGTCGCCTCGGCGACGTGCATCGGATTCGGTGGAAGCTGTGGCCGCGAGGGGCCGATCGTGCAGATCGGCTCGACGATCGGCTCTGTGGTAGGCCAGCTTGCGAAATGCCCGACCGCGTTCGTGCGTACGCTCGTCGGCTGCGGTGCTGCCGCGGGAATCTCCGCGACGTTCAACGCACCGATCGGCGGTGTCTTCTTTGCGGCTGAAGTCATCCTGGGTGAGTTCGCGCCGCGGTCATTTGCTGCCATCGTCGTCTCGAGTGTCGTCGCTGCGGTGATCGGCAGAGCCTATTTCGGAAATCACCCGTCATTTACGGCCGCGGCATTCTACCTCGTTTCGCCGGCGGAACTCGGTCTTTACGCGCTGCTGGGCATTATTGCAGCCGTATGGGCGGCCGGCTTCGTTCGGATGCTGTATTTTATCGAGGATTGCTTCGAGCACGTGCGCGCAAAGGTATGGTTGAAGGCGGCGCTCGGATTCGCGCTTGTCGGCGTCATCGGAATCTGGTACCCACAGATCTTCGGCGTCGGCTATAATAGTATCGACGCCGTGCTGTCGCGGCACGTCGCTCCCGCGCACGCCTTCGCGCTGGCGGCGCTCAAACCAGTGGCGACGTCTCTCACGCTCGGCGGCGGCGGCAGCGGGGGGATCTTTGCCCCTTCGCTCTTCACCGGCGCGATGCTCGGGGACGCCTACGGAAGCGTCGTGCACCATGCATTTCCCGCCTGGACGGCGAGCGCAGCCGCGTACGGTTTGGTCGGAATGGCAGCGGTTTTCGCGGCGGCCGCCGAAGCGCCGATCACTGCAATCATGATCGTCTTCGAGATGTCGAGCGACTACCACATCATTCTACCGCTGATGATTGCGGCGGTGATCGCCTCACTGCTTGGGCGCCATCTCCTGGGGTACACGATCTACGAGATGAAGCTCGTTCGTCAGGGCATTGACGTGACACGGCGGCGCAGCGGGGCCGCATGAGTCCGTCTGCACACAGAAAGCAATTGCCGCCATGAAGCCGCTCGTGTTCGTCGCGATGCCCTTCGGCGAAAAAGACGATCCGTCGCGGAGGTACAAGATCAACTTCGACGATATCTACGATCGGGGCATACGACCCGCTGTCGAGCGCTTCGACGTCGAGTGCATTCGTGCCGACGAAGAGCGCAGCGGTGGCGTCATCCACCTGCCGATGTACGAGCGTCTCCTCCTCGCGGAGATCGCCATCGTCGACGTGACGCTCTCTAACCCAAACGTGTTCTACGAGCTCGGCATACGCCATGCGGCGCGTCCTCGGTCGACGATTATCCTCGCGGCGAACGAAGGGCCGCTTCCCTTCGACATCGCGATGATTCGCGCCGTGCCCTATAAGCTCACCGAGGGCAGACTCGAAGATGAGGACGCGAAGGAAATGGCCGAATCGCTTGCGCGGAGACTCGGTGACACGCTGCGCGACGTGGAGGCCAAGAGCGACAGTCCGCTCTTTGAGATGATTCCGAACCTCAAGGAGCAGGCGCTGCCGCACGAGATTACCGATACGTTTCGCGACCGAGCGCGAGCGTTTGACGAGATGCGCCGGCAGATAGACGCCGCCCGTAGGATCAAGGATCCCGCGGAAGCTGCCGGAAAACTCGAGGAGATCACAAAGAGCCTCGGCGAGCTCACGCAAGCGAATGCCGAGCTGTTCCTTGATGTGTTCCTCGCGTACCGCGACATCAAGGACTACGATGCGATGATACGTTTCGCCGAGGACGCCCCGGCGTGGCTGCGGTCCTCCATGCAGATGCTTTCGGAGCAACATGCTTTCGCGCTGAATCGTCGTTTTGAGACGAAGAAAGACCCTGCGGATCGCAAGCGTGCCGAGGAGATCCTCACGGCGATCATCGCGGAGAAGGGACCTTCGCCGGAGACGTCCTCCTTGCTTGGGCGAATCTACAAGAGCCAGTATCAGGAGGCGCTCGATGCCGGAGAGCGCGTACGAGCGAACGGCTTTCTCAACCAGGCAATAGAGCAGTATCGTGCCGGCTTTGTCGCGGATCCGCGCGATTATTATCCGGGAATCAACCTCGTCACCCTGCTCGTCGCCAAAGGTACGTCCGAAGCCTTCGACGAGTGGAAACGTACGGTGCCGCTCGTGGCCTTTGCGCTGAGCCGTCTGGGTGCGCTGAAGTCACGCGACTATTGGCAGGTGGCGACCGTCTTCGAGCTTGCCGTCGCAGGCAAAGACGTCGATACGGCGACGCGGGCGCTTGAGATTATGGAAACGCTCGACGTGCCCGCGTGGCATTTCGAAACGACGCGAAAGAATCTCAAGATTCTCGAGAATGCGCCCGACGACGTCGTCGACAAACCGCTGCTGGCTGAGATGCTCGCGGAGCTCGATCGCAAGATCGCTTCAGGCGCATAGGCTTACCGAATTCGCGGACCGGGCGCTCCATCCGACCACTTGCTGACGATGACCATAAAGGTCGTCGCTCGCTGTTCGGCATCATAGACGGCGAGCACCGGTGAGTGCGCCAGATTGGCCCCCCAGCTCGTCGCCACATCGCCGGGAAGCATCCACATAAGGTGTGGATGCCAGTTTTTCCCTTGATCGCCCAAATATTGGTCCCGCGACATCATGTACGCCATCGCTCCTGGTGCGAGCGCGGGTAGTTCTCCGCTACCGAGCGCCGACTCAACCGCGCGAAGCATCTGCGCCTTCGACGCTCCGGCCAACAACAGCCTCGTCCTCATCAAGTACATAGGCGCGAACGTTTTTGTAGCGGCTGCATTGTAGCAGACGGGACCACGCATTCTTGGATTCCAAAAATCGGGATCGTCGATAGGCTTGGCCCACCCCCGTTCCACGTAGCACATGAAACCATTGCTACCTTTCACTGCGATCCTGTATCCGTGCCGGCCAAGCACCATCACTTCGGCGTCGCCCGAAACGGACGTTGGGGCGGCGCTGCGCGCGAGCGCGATCTCAGCATCGACCGGCATCATGTAGCGACCGAGGGGAGCCATGGCCGGATACGGGGCAGCAGCGATAGTAAGGCCCAATACAACGACCGCGAAGGTGCCGACGGCAATCGTGCTCTGCATCAAACTCCTCTTTCCAAGTTTCTCACTTTGGTCGGCGTACTCCCCGCAATGCGCTGTATCCAGCGTGTCATGTGGCTCTGGTCGTAGAATCCCGCGCGCACCGCCACTTCCTTGAGAGGCGCTTCGCTGTTCTTGAGAAGCGATATAGCGTGCGCGACGCGACGTTCGAGGACATAGCGATGCGTGGTC
>JASHOG010000092.1 GCA_030041225.1 Vulcanimicrobiota bacterium
AGCGAGTTCGCGAACGTGCGACGCAGCGGTCTCATCGCACAGGGCCTCGACGAGGGAGACTCGCTGCTCGCGGTCGATCTCTCCGACGGTTCGCACGACATCATCCTCGGTACGTTGCGCGGTATGGCGGTGCACTTCAACGAGAAGGGCGTGCGGCCGATGGGACGCAATGCGCGCGGTGTGAAGGCGATGACGCTCGAAAGCGGCGACGAGATCGTCGCGATGGACGTCATCGAGGATAACCGTCGCGAGGTGCTGCTCGTAACGTCACTCGCCTTCGGCAAACGTACGCCGATCGAAGACTACCGTCACACGCAACGCGGCGGCAAAGGCGTCAAAGCGTTCGCGAAGGAACGCGAGGACATCGGCCACGTCATCGATCAGATCATGGTCGCACCAGACGACGAAATCCTCATGATCACGTCGGCGAATCAAGTTATTCGCTTGAAGGTCGCGGGAATTCGCAAGACCGGACGCTCGGCAAAGGGCGTGCGCCTGCAGCGCCTCGGCGAGGGCACCGAGGTGATCGCGGTGACGAATCTCGGCAAACAAGCTAAGCAGATAACTGATATCACCGGCGAACCCGCACAAACTGAGCTCGTGACATGAACGCGCCTCGGGTTGCGGCCTGTGCTTCGGGCGAGGGCCTCCGACTTTTTCGCAAAAGTCATGGACGACGTATTCCTTTGGTGTTGCGAAAAAGCGGAGGAGCAGGAGCAATCATGGACGATTGCGACGAGCGTCCCGAGGGCGTGGCCCAAGCTGCAAACCCGTACGGCGTCATGTCACGAGCTCCGTCTGAGCGGGCTCGCCGGTGATATCGGTGATTTGCTTGGCCTGTTTGCCGAGGTTGGTTACCGCGATGACCTCCGTCCCTTCACCGAGGCGCTGCAGGCGCACGCCTTTCGCAGAGCGTCCGGTCTTGCGAATTCCTGCGACCTTGAGACGGATCACCTGGTTCGCCGTCGTGATCATGAGGATCTCGTCGTCGGGGGCGACCATGATCTGATCGACGACGTGCCCGATGTCTTCCCGCTCCTTTGCAAAGGCCTTGACGCCCTTTCCACCACGCTGCGTGTGGCGGTAGTCCTCGATCGGCGTTCGTTTTCCGAAGGCCTGGGTCGTGACGAGCAGCACTTCGCGACGGTGATCCTCGATGACGTCCATCGCGACGACCTCGTCGTCACCCTCAAGCGTCATCGCCTTGACGCCGCGCGCGTTACGCCCCATTGGGCGCACACCTCTCTCGTTGAAGTGCACGGCCATGCCGCGCAGCGTTCCGAGGATGATGTCACGTGAGCCGTCGGAGAGATCGACCGCGAGCAGGGAGTCGCCGTCGTCGAGATTGAGCGCGATGAGACCGCTGCGGCGCACGTTTGCGAACTCGCCGAGCTTCGTTTTCTTGATGACGCCGCGGCGCGTCACCATCACGAGGTACTTCTCGCCCTCGAACTTGTCGATCGGAAAGACCGCGGTGACCTCTTCGCCGGGCGGCAGCGTGAGAAGATTGACGAGCGCCGTGCCGCGCGCTTGCCGGGTCGTGTCGGGAATCTCGTAGGCGCGAAGGCGATAGACGCGCCCTTTGTTCGTGAAGAAGAGCACGTGATCGTGCGTCTTCGTGACGAAGAAATTGCGGACGATGTCTTCGCGCTTGAGGTTCGCGATGCCGATGACGCCTCGACCGCCGCGATTCTGCGTGCGGAACGTATCGACCGAGACGCGCTTGATGTAGCCTCCGACCGTGTAGGTCACGACGACGTCGATGTTCGGGATGAGCTGCTCGACGGAGAACTCGTCCTCGGCCGGAACGATCTGCGTACGTCGCGCGTCGCCGTAGCGCTTCTTGAGATCGGCCGTCTCGCCCTTGACGATGCCGGCGATCTTGCGCGGGCTGCGTAGGATGTCTTCGAGCTCGGCGATCGTCTTGATAAGCTGCGCGTATTCGTCTTCGATCTTCTGACGCTCGAGGCCGACGAGCGTGCGCAGGCGCATGTCGACGATCGCCTGCGCCTGGACATCGGAGAGCTTGAAACGCTTCGAGAGCCGCGTTTTCGCTTCATCGGTCGTCTGGCTGCCACGCACGATCTCGATGACCTCGTCGATGTTGTCGAGCGCGATGCGGTAGCCTTCGAGCAGGTGCGCGCGCTCTTTGGCCTTCGCGAGGTCGAAGGTCGTGCGACGGGTAACGACATCCTTACGATGGACGATGAAGCGTTCGAGAAGCTGCCTGAGCGTCAGGACCTGCGGCTCGAGCGCGACGCTGCCGTCGCTGCGCGGTGCGCCGATCGGCACGAGCGCGAGCATGTTGAAGCCGAAGCTCGCTTGCAGCGGCGTGTGACGGAAGAGCTGGTTCAACACGACTTTCGGCGTCGCGGTGCGCTGCAGCTCGACGACGACGCGCATGCCCTTGCGGTTCGACTCGTCGTCGAGACGAGCAATACCGGTGACGCGCTTCTCAGCATGTGCCTCCGCGATCGCCTCGACGATGCGGTTCTTGTAAATCTGATAGGGAATCTCGGTGATGACGATCTTATGCTTCCCGCGTTCCTCGACGATCTCGGCCTTGCCCCGAATCGTAATCGACCCGCGTCCGGTACGGTAGGCTTCGCGAATGGCCTCCTGTCCGAGGATCGTTCCGCCGGTCGGGAAGTCGGGGCCTTGGACGATTGCGAGCAGAGCGTCGTCGCTCAACTTCGAGTCCTCGAGCAACGCGACGATCGCGTCGCAGATCTCGCCGAGGTTATGCGGTGGGATGTTCGTCGCCATGCCGACGGCGATGCCGCTCGAGCCGTTGACGAGCAGCTGAGGAAGCCGCCCCGGAAGGACGCCGGGCTCGGTGCTTTGGTTGTCGAAGTTCGGAACGAAAGCGACGGTCTCTTTGTCGATATCGGCGAGCATCTCGAGCGCCGCGCGCGCCAGTCGCGCTTCGGTGTAACGGTAGGCGGCGGGCGGGTCGGGGTCGAGCGAGCCGAAGTTGCCGTGGCCGTCGACGAGCGTGTAGCGCAGCGTGAAGTCCTGCGCCATGCGGACGAGGGCATCGTAGACGGAGCTGTCACCGTGGGGATGGTAGCTCTTGAGAACCTCGCCGATGATGCCGGCGCACTTGCGATGCTGCTTCGAGGGATCGAGCCCCATCTCGCGCATCGCGTAGAGGATGCGCCGCTGCACGGGCTTCAGCCCGTCGCGCACGTCGGGAAGAGCGCGTGCTGCGATGACGGACATCGCGTACGAGAGGTAGCTCTCGCGCATCTCATCTTCGACGTTGACCTGTTGTACGATGTCATTATTCATGGAACGTAAGGCTCATCTCTTCGACGCGGCGCTCGTGCGCACTTGCACGAACGAGCGTGAGCTGGAGAAAATTGCCGGCGATCTCGCCGTGACGCTGCGCCCGGGCGAGGTCGTCGCAATCTCCGGTGCGCTCGGTGCGGGAAAGACGACCTTCGCACGCGCAATCGTGCGAATGCTGCACGGCCGCGATGAGGCGAGCAGCCCGTCCTTCACGTTTCGCCATCGCTATGACGGCGATCCGCCGGTCGAGCATCTTGACTTTTATCGCATCGAAAGCGCGCGGGAGACCGTAGAGCTAGGTCTCGAGGAGGCGTTCGACGGCACCGCGATCGTCATCGTCGAGTGGTGGCGCAACGCTTCGTTCCTTCTACCTGACCGACTCTGGGAGGTCGAGATCGAAGGTGCAGGCGATGCGCCGCGCCGCGTCACGATCCTTCCGCCGTGAAGATACTTGCGCTCGAAGGCGCGCTCGGTGCGTTCTCCGTTGCCGTTACCGGCGATCGCGGCGTTCTCGCAAAGAACGAGGAGAGCGGGCGGCGCGCGCTCGAGGCGGGGCTTGCCCTCGTCGAGAGCACGCTGCGCGAAGCGCGGCTCGCGCCCGCCGAACTCGACCGCATCGCGGTCGGCACCGGCCCCGGCAGCTTCACAGGCTTGCGCATCACGCTCTCCTATGCGAAGGCGCTCGCGCTCGGGTGGCGGCTGCCACTCGTGCCGGTCTCCTCGTTCGATCTTCTCGAAGGCGAAACGCGTGCGCGGCGCGCGCTCACGGTCGTGCGCGGCCGCGTCGGCGTTATCTGCGCGCGACTGCGCGACGCCGGCGGGGCGAGCGCAACCGCGTGCGGTGCTCCCGGCGAGGTGCTCTCGCGACTGCTTGGAGAGCCCGGCGAGCTCACGCTCTTCGGCGACGGAGAGGACGTGCTCGAACTCCTCGCCGAACGCGCATTCCAAGTGAAACGCGCCGTCCCGCCCGCCTCTCCCGCCGTCGCCGTCGCGCTGCTTGCACGCGCACGCGATCCTGCACGCAGCGCACACGCCGTGACCCCGGACTACGGCGAGCAACCCGCTGCGAAAGTGCCTCGCTTCAGGTGAAGGCGCACCTCGATCCCTCTCCGGCCGGTGCGCCGCTCGTCATCGAACCGATGCGGCAGGCCGACGTTCCTGACGTCTTACGCATCGAGCGTGAGGCCTTCCCGACTCAGTGGCCCGCCGACGCCTTTTACAACGAGCTCAACGCTAACAAGCTGGCGCACTACTTCGTGGGACGCTGCGACGGAGGCATCGTTGCGTACGGCGGCATCTGGGTCGTCCTCGAAGATGCGCACATCACGACCCTCGCCGTCGGCGAGCGCCATCGCGGGCGGCGTTTCGGCGAGCTGATGCTGCTGCGTCTCATCGACGAGGCGCTCGCGCAGAACGCGACCTGGATGACGCTCGAGGTGCGCGAGAGCAACCTTGGCGCACAGCAACTCTACAAGAAGTACGGATTCACGACCGTGACCTCGCGTAAAGCCTACTACAGCGACAACAACGAGAACGCACTCGTGATGTGGGCGGGAAATCTCAAAAGCGAGCTCTACCACAACCGGCTCTGCGCTCTGCGCGAGGCGATCGCGCGATCGTAGAGGCGAACGACTTCCCTATGCTCGCGCGACGGGTTCGCGAGCATATCGGGCAGGAGCATCGTTATGCCCATAGCGTTCGCGTCGCACGCTGCGCCGAGATCCTCGCACATGCGTATGGCGCGAGCACGCGTAGGGCACGCATCGCGGGAATGCTCCACGACATCGCGCGCCTCTACTCGCCCGATCGCCTTATCAGCGAAGCCGCGATGCGCGGCATTGCGATCGGCGACATCGAGCGAGCACACCCGCTGCTGCTTCACGCAGAGGTCGGAGCCGCGCTCGCACGCGAGCACTTCGGCGTTAGCGACCCGGAGATACTCTCGGCGATCTCCAAGCACACGGAGGGCGCGAGCGCAATGTCGCCGCTCGACTGCGCGGTCTACTTGGCCGACACGCTCGAGCCGGGTCGCGACTTCGCCGATCGCGCCGCGCTTTGGGAGCTCGCCCGCAAGGATATGCGCGCCGCGATGCGTGAAACTCTACGCGAAATGCTCGCCTATCTTTCGAGGAAGGGGCTCCCCATGACGCCTCGGGCTCTTGCCGCCGCCCGGGCTTTTGGGGTAGAACGTTAGCAGGGGAGAGAGAAGACTGGCAGAGCTCATCGACATCGTGCGGGACGCCGCACTCGACAAGAAGGGCGAAGATTTCACCGCGATCGACGTGCGCGATCGCACGATCCTCGCAGACACGTTCGCCATCGTGACGGGACGCTCGCGCATTCAGGTTCGCTCCATCGCCGATGCAGTCGTCGAATCCGCCGAACGTTTCGGTTTCCGCACCGCACGTGTCGAGGGCCACGCCGAGGGCGGTTGGATGTTACTCGACCTCGGTAGCGTGATCGTTCACGTCTTCACGCCCGAGCAGCGCAGCTTTTACAATCTCGAACGGCTCTGGTCGAGCTTCGCGCAACGAACGGCGCAAAGCTCATGAAGATCCGCCACGAAACGCGCTCGAAGCGCGCGCGCCGTCAGAGGCTCATGCGAGCGGGGATTTGGCTCTTCCTGCTCGTCTTCGCGTTTTCAGTCGCCGGCGGCATCGTGGCGTTCGTCGTCCAGCAACCGGCAGGCCCCTGACGGTTCCGGGGATTTTCGTTCAGGACGGCGCGCGGATGTTCTCCGCGCACGTGGTACAGCAGGTTTCGCAAAATGCTTCGGCAGTTCGCGCGATCACCGGCGAGGAGCTTCTCGTCGTCACGGTTCCGAGCGTTCCCGGCGCCTCTGCGCCGGATGTCATCTCGCAGGAAGCGGAGCGTATTCGTCTGCAGCGGGGCGCCGATGCGGTGATCTTCATCGATCGCGGCGACCATCGTGACTGGATCGTTGCGCGTCCGAACGCGTGGTTTTCGCCGCAAGAAGTGAGTGCCGTCCGCACCCTCATGGAGCAAGAGTTTCGCCTTCATGCCTATGACGCCGGAGTGCGCGGTGCCGCAGACACGATTCTCGCCGTCTACCGCACGTATGCACCGCGGAGCGTGAGCGTCACGAATACGGCACCCAGATTCGGGCTCTACGGATGGCTCATTGCGGTCGTGCTCGCCTATCTCGTCATTCGCGGCGCGTCAAGGGGAGGCGCTTCGGGCTCCACCGATAACTCATAGGGCGTCATGCGACGTTTTATCTCCGCTCTGCTCGCGGCCGCATTCGCCGCGCCGCTCTTCACGCTCACGGCATCGGCTGCGTCGTCGTCCTACTTCGGCGGGCTTCAGTATCGTCTCATCGGCCCGTTCCGCGGCGGTCGCGCGATCGCCGTGGCCGGAGTACCGGGCCAGCCCGACCACTTTTACTTCGGCGCGGTCGATGGCGGCGTCTGGGAGTCGACGAACGCAGGACGCACGTGGACACCGATCTTTGATTCGCAAGACATCGGTTCGATCGGCGCGATCGCGGTGGCACCGAGCAACGCGCGCGTCGTCTATGTCGGCACCGGTGAAGCCGACATGCGCTCCGACATCGGCTACGGTGACGGAATGTACAAGAGCCTCGACGGCGGCCGCACCTGGAGCCACATAGGCCTCGCAGATTCGCGGCAGATCGGCAGCATCGTCATCGACCCGCATGACGCGAACGTGCTCTACGTCGCGGCGCTCGGTCACCAGTACGGTCCGAACGCGCAGCGCGGCGTCTTCGAGTCGACCGACGGCGGACTACATTGGACGAAAGTGCTCTACGTCAATGAGAACACCGGTGCGATCGATCTCGCGATGAGCCCAAGCGATTCGCAGACGATTCTCGCGGCGATGTGGCAGACGCGCCGTCCTCCCTGGAACGTCTATCCGCCCTCGAACGGCCCATCGAGCGGACTCTACCTCACGCATGACGGCGGCGCGCACTGGTCGCACGTGACTGCCGGCTTGCCCTCTCACGTCGGGCGCATCGGGCTGAGCTTCTCGCCGACCAATGCAAACAGGGCCTATGCGGTCGTGGACAGCGACGTGCATCACGGCGGAATCTATCGCTCCGACGACGGCGGCACGACGTGGCATCGTACGAACGGCGAGGTGCGCATCTGGCAGCGCGGCTGGTACTTCGGCGGGATCACCGCCGACACACAAGATCCGAACACGGTCTATGTGATGGATACGTCCATCTATCGTTCGACCGATGGCGGCGTTCACTTCGATGCGATCAAGGGCGATCCAACCGGCGATGACTTTCACGTGCTTTGGATGGATCCGAACGACGATCGCCGCATGATCCTCGGCAGCGATCAAGGCGTTGCGGTGAGCGTCGATCGCGCGAAGACGTGGAGCTCTTGGTACAACCAGCCGACGGCCCAGCTCTACCACGTCTCGACCGACAACCAGTTCCCGTATTGGGTCTACGCGGCGCAGCAGGATTCCGGCGCGGTCGCGATGCCGAGCAGTGGTCGCTACGATGCGATCACGCTCATGGACTTTCGCCCGATCGACGCCGGCGGCGAGAACGGCTACCTCGTTCCCGACCCGCTGCATCCCGGCATGGTCTACGGCTCGGGCGACACACTCTCATACGAGAACGTCGCGACCGGCTGGGAGCGGAACATCGATGCAACGCTCGCATATCCCGGCCGCACCTGGCGCAGCACGTGGACGCTGCCGCTCGCGATCTCGCCTGTCGATCACGCGATCTACTACGGCAGGCAGAACGTCTTCCGCTCACGCGACGGCGGCGACACGTGGCACATCATCAGCCCCGATCTTTCGCGGCCGTACACACCACCGCTTCCCAACCTCGACGCGGCGACGCGTGCCGATAACAACGGCTTAACGCGTCACGGTGTCGTCTATGCGATCGCACCCTCGCCGCGGGATGCGCGAACGGTCTGGGCGGGAACCGACGACGGGTACGTCTGGGTCACGCACGACGGCGGTGCGCACTGGAACAACGTCACGCCGCCGGGTGTGACGGCGTGGAGTAAGATCGGCATCATCGACGCCTCGCACTTCGATGTGGCGACGGCGTACATCGCAGTCGATCGCCATCGGCTCGATGACTATCGTCCCTACATCTACCGCACGAACGACGGCGGCCGTACGTGGCATCTCATCGTGCGCGGCATTCCGTACGGCAGCTTCGTCAACGTCGTGCGCGCCGACCCGTTCGTTAGCGGCCTCCTTTACGCGGGGACCGAGAAGGGCGTCATGGTTTCCTTCGACGACGGCAGTCGCTGGCAATCGCTCCAGCTCGACCTGCCGGTATCGTCGGTGCGTGACCTCGACGTTCACGGCGAGGATCTCGTCGTCGCGACGCACGGCCGTGGCATCTACATTCTCGACGACATCTCTCGCTTGCGGCAGATGAGCAACGTGAGCACCGCGAGCGGCGCCTATCTCTTTGCTCCCGCGCCCGCGTACAGTGTGCGCCGTATCGACTATGAAGAGGGCACGCCCTTCCCGCCCGACGAGCCTCAAGCGGAGGATGCGCCGATCGGCGTGCTGATCGACTACATCGTGAGCGCGCCCGGTGATGTCGCGATCGACGTGCTCGACACGCAGGGACATACGCTACGCAGCTGGTCGAGCGCCCGTCCCTCGCCGCCGGTCAATCCGCTGCCGCTCGACTTCCCGCCGTCGTGGGCGCCGACGCATCCGGTTCCCGACGCGAGCATCGGCGCACATCGGTTCGTTTGGGATTTCCACGTGCGCAACGACCGCGGACCGCTCGCGCCGCCGGGTCGCTACATCATCCGGATGCGGCACAACGGCAGAACATATACGCGCATCGTCACCGTGCTCAAAGATCCGCGCATCGCCGCGAGCGACGCGGATCTTCGCGCGCAGTACGAGCTTGCGCAAGCTATTGAGCTACGGCTCGCCGATATCAAAACCGCGCGCGGTGAGACGAACGACCCGCACATCCTCGGCGTCATGCAGCCGGAAAATCCCGACAACTCGGTCGCTTCCCCGGTTCACGATTTCACCACGCTCAATGCGCTCGACGAGGCTTTCGGCAGGCTCGAGCGCGCGGTCGAGAGCGCGGACGCCGCACCAAGCGCCGACATGCGCCGCGCGTACGTCGAGCTCTCGGCGACGCTCAGCGCAACGCTGCGCCGCATCGAGGAGTCACACCGAGAGCTACGCTAGCGGCCTGAGAGTGTGTTCGCGTACCAGTTTTCGAGGTCGGCGTGGAACTGCGCGAGCGCGTCGATATTCAGGTAGACCATATGCCCTGACTCGTAGAAGCCGTACGTAATGTGGCTCTCGAGGTCGGGCTTCAGATTCAGGTGCTCGAGCGTGTAGACCGTCGCGAGCCACGGCGTCGCGAAGTCGTAGTAGCCGTTTGCCGAAAAGACACGGAGATCGGGATTGAACGTCATCGCGTTCGCGAGATCAGGCGCCGTATTCAGCACCGGGTTACGGTCGTGCGTGAAGTCCCAACCGCCGCTCGCTCGGATGAGCGCATACGCCAGCAGCGTATACGATTCAGGCGGGCGATACCCGAGCACGTCTTGGATGTAGAAGTTGTTCGTCGCGGTGAACGCCGCGTCGATGGCGGCGTCGGTCGGATCCCAACGCGGGAAACTCTCGATGTCGTCGAGCGTCTGGCTCTCGTACCGAGAGTCGTAGCGTCCGACGGTCGTGCTCTCATTGCGCTCGAGCTGCACGAGAAAGGTCTGATACGACACCCGGAGGTTCGCATCGCGAAGGAACGTTTCGGAGAGTCCCGTGAAGCGGTGAAGCTTCGCGACGACGTCGTCGTACTCACCGCGCGAGAGACGCGAACCCTGCGCAAGCGCGTTCACGTACTCGCCCATCGCGAAGTTCCGCGACTCCTGCACCGCCGTCTGTAGGTCGCTCGGCGCGTCGGGCGGCAAGCGATGATGATACCACGCCGTCGCAGTCTCGGTCGGCAGATAGAAGACGTACGACCAGTCGCCGCCGGCCTGCGGAACGCTGTCGCCGTACGTGTTCGCATAGAGGCCGAAGTTCAAGATCGACGAGAGCAGGACGACGCCGTTGATGCCGATGCCCTGATTCTGTAAGTAGTTTACGAGCATCGCCGAGCGCGGCGTGCCGTACGACTCGCCGAAGAGGAACTTCGGCGAGTTCCACCGCCCGAATTTCGTGATGTAGTGATCGATGAACCGCGCGAACGAATGGACGTCAGGGTCGGCTCCGAAGAAGTCTTTGGGCTTTCCGGCGCCGATGAGCCGGCTGTATCCGCTGCCGCACATGTCGATGAAAACTTCGTCGGTGCGATCGAGAAGGGTGTATGGATTTGGGGTCAGCCGATAGGGCGGTGGCCCCGTCATCACGCCGTTCGCGACGTCGACGCGCACGGGACCGAACGATCCCATGCGCAACCATACCGTCGAGCTGCCCGGTCCGCCGTTGTAGAAAAACGTAATCGGACGCTCGGACGGATTCGCATCGTCGAGCGTGAACGCTGTGTAGAACATCCTGCAGCCGATCTGACCTTGATCGTTTTCGACGTCGATCGTTCCCGCGCGAGCGGTGTAGTCGAGCGTCTTGTCGCCGAGCACGATCGTGTGGTTCGTCACGGCGTCGGGGAACGCCGGCGAACCCCCCGGCGCCGCGCTCTCCGGCGAAGCCGCGTTCTGCGGCGGCGCGGCGGACGCGACGGAGAACGTCGACAGGCCGGCGAGAAGGACTGCTGCGAAAAGCCTTTTCATCGAACCTCTCCTAGCGGGCCGCCAGCGTGCTGCTGTACCAGCGCTCGAGGTCGGCGTGGTATTGCGCAAGCGATGGGATATTCAAGTAGATCATGTGCCCCGATGGGTAGAAGCCGAACGTAATGTGCTGCTGCAACGCCGGCGCGATGCCGAGGTGCGTGAGCGTATAGACCGTCGCGTAGAACGGCGTTGCAAAGTCGTAGTAACCGTTGGCCGAGAAAACACGCAGATTCTTGTTGTACGTCAGTGCCTGCGCGAGATCGACGGCGACGTCCGTCACCTCGTTCCCGTTGTGCTTCCAATCCCACCCGCCGTTCGCACCGATGATGTCGTAGACCATCGAGCGGTAGAGAAGCGGCGTATGGTAGCGCAGGTCTTCACGCAGGTACTCATTGACCGCCGTCGTGTAGGGTGCGTCGATACCGGCGTCGGTCGGATCCCAGTCGGGCGACTCTTCGGTTCGGTCGAGCGCCCACGTCTCGAAACGCGCGTCGAGCCGGCCGATGACTTGCCCGCGCTCTCGCAGCAGCTCGCTCTCGAAGCGCCAATACGGAACGCGCAGATTCGAGTTGCGGATGTACTGCTCCGAGAGACCGGTATAGTAATGAAGCTTCGCGACGGCGTCGTCGTAGGCGGATGGCGAGAGCGCCGATCCCTGCGCAAGCGCGTCGAGGTACTCGGTCGAAGCGAAGTGCGCCGCCTGCGCAGTGAACGACGCCAAGCTGCCGTGATAGCCGACGGCGTGGTGGTACCACGCGGCCGCAGCCTCGCTCGGAAGGTAGAGATCGAAGAGCCAGTCGCCCCCGCCGATTCCCGTCGGATCGAACTCCCAATCGAGCGCGAAGCTGAGGATCGACGACTGCAGCACGACGCCGTTCACGGTGATACCGGCGTTCTGCAGATAGTTCACGAGATTCGCCGAGCGCGTCGTTCCGTACGATTCACCGAAGAGAAACTTCGGTGAGTTCCAGCGGTTGAACGTCGTGATGTAGCGCTCGATGAACTGGCCGAACGCCTGGACGTCCTCGTCGACGCCGAAGAAGTCCGACGGCTTTCCCGCGCCGTAGATGCGGCCGAAGCCGCTATCGGGCATGTCGATGAAGACGAGGTCGCTCTTGTCGAGAATGCTGTACGGGTTGTCGACGATGCGATAGGGTGGTCCGGCGGTCTCGGTCCCGTTCGAGTTCGTGACGACACGCTTGGGTCCAACCGATCCCATGTGCAGCCACATCGTTGAGCTTCCCGGCCCGCCGTTGTAGAGGAAGGTGACGGGCCTCGTGTTCGGGTTCGCGCCGTCAAGCGTGTAGGCGACGTAGAAGACGCGGCAGGTCGGCCGCTCCTGCTCGTCGCGCAACGTGATCGTTCCGGCTCTCGCCGTATACGCGTATGTGTGCCCGTCGAGTGAGATGCGATGATGGGTCACCGCGTCGGGCGTGTATGGCGGTGTCGGGGCACTCGGCGCGCTTCCCACGCCCAAGATAAAGACGGCAGCGAGCGTAGCCGCAATGGTACGGAGCATGGGGCGCAAGGTTGTCGCTAGCGCTCGCTCCGCCCTTCAAGGCCGCTTAGGGGTATAGGGCGTGCCGGAGCCGGGCGACCGCCCGCTCGATAGTCTCGAGGTAGGGGTTCATCGCGCGCTTGATGCGCTCCAGGCGTTCGACGCCCGCCGGCGTGATCGCATAGATGCGGCGGGAGCGCTTCGTCGGGTGGTCCCACGTCGCACTCACGAAGCCTCGCTCCTCGAGGCGGCGCAGCAACGGATAGATCTTGTTCGTGTTGACCGCGACCAAATCGCCGCAGAGCTTGTCGATGCGCTGCATCAGTCCGTAGCCGTGATCGGATTGTTCCTCCAAAAGATGTAAGAGCAGCGCCGGGAAGACCGTCTTGCTCTTGATCGGGCCCTTGAGGATCTCGTCAACGGGATGCTCGTGCGAATGCGCGCCGGCGGCGCGACCGTCAAGCGTGCGCATGAACGTGAAGGTCCGCTTCGTAGGCACGATCGATCTGCTCTGCGTACTGTCGCTCGACGACGCGCCGCTTGATCTTCATAGCGGGCGACAAATGTCCGCTCTCGACCGTGAACTCGTCCGGAATGACGACAATGCGCCGCACCTGCTCGTACGGGGCGAGGTCGCTCGTCTGGTGTTCAACCTCTTTGGTTAGAAAGGTGAGAACGTCGTCGCGCTGCGCGAGCTCCGCGGGAGACACCGTCGATGGAACATCGAGCGCATTGCGCACGAGCTCCCAGTTCACGTTGAGCAGGGCCGCAGGGTGCGGGCGGCTCTCGCCCACGACCATGGCCTGCGTTACGTACACGGATCGCTTGATCGCCGATTCGACGCGCGCCGGTGCGATAAACTTTCCGCCGGCGGTTTTGAAGACTTCGCTCTTTCTATCGGTAATGTAGAGAAAGCCCTTCTTGTCGATCGTGCCGATATCGCCCGTGTGAAGCCACCCGTCCACGAGCACCGCCGCGGTCGCGGCGTCATCGTGGTAATAGCCCTTCATCACCTGGCGCCCGCGCGTGAGAATCTCGCCGTCTTCCGCGATCTTCAGCTCGACTCCGGGAATCGGCTTCCCGACCGCGCCGTAACGATTCGTGGCCAGGCGGCTGACCGTCGTCACGGGCGAGGTTTCGGTCAAGCCGTACCCTTGCATGATCGGCAGGCCAAGTCCAAGGAACGTCATCGCGGTATCGACGTGCAGCGGCGCGCTGCCGCTGACGAAGTACTGTAGGTGGTCGAGCCCGAGGCGTTTGCGGATCTTCTTCAACACGAGAGCGCGCGCGACGAGATAGCGCAGCCAAAGCCCCGGGTGCCATGCGCGCTCGATCACTCTTGCGTGCATGTAGTCGTGCCCGGCGCGCAGCGCCCAAGGAACGAGCTTCGCCTGCAAGCCGCCGTGCTGCAACGACGCGGCGATGGTCCCGGCGAGCACGCGGTCGAAGATCCGCGGCACCGCCGCCATCGTCGCGGGACGAACGTCCTGCATATCGGCAAGCAGCCCGCTCGGGTCGTGGCAGATATAGTAGTGTACGCCGGCGAGCAGATAGATGTAGATCATGGTGTGCTCGTAGATATGCGAGTAGGGAAGAGCCGAGAGAACGTGCTCGCGCGGAGAGATGCCGTGGAAGCCGTACGCGAGCGACGACTGCGCGTCGAAGGCAACGTTGTCGTGGCTGAGCATAACACCCTTCGGATTGCCGGTTGTTCCCGAGGTGTAGATGAGCACCGCGAGGTCGTCCGGTGTTGCGTGTGTCACGGCGCGCGGAGCCTGAGCACCGTGATGCTCAAAGTCGTGCAGCGAGCCCTCTCCCTCGGCATCGAAGCGCACGACGGGCGGAAGCGACGAGATCGATCGCAGTCGCTCGAACGCCTGCGCCGTGTCGACGAAGAGCAGCTTCGCACCGGAGTGCTCGAGGATGTAGCGCGTTTGATCGATCGCCTGTGTCGGGTAGATCGGCACGATGACGCAGCCTGCGAAGAGCGTTCCGAAGGCGCAGACGACCCAGTCGACGCAGTCATGAGAGATCAGTGCGACGCGATCACCCTCTGCAAGCCCCGCGTCGCGCAGCGCCGCTGCAAGGTGCTCGGCGCGCTGCAACAGTGCGGTGCTCGAAAGCGGCGTCCATGCCCCCTCGACCCGCTCGATGAGCGCCTCGGCGCGAGGAGGAGCGAGCGCCTCCCGCACCAACTGCGGCAGCGTCTTCTTGGCAGGCAGCGCCATTGTAAAAATATCATTCGCTAGAGACGAAGGTACTGCCTCGCCCGCTCGAGTTTCGCGTCGGTCATCCCGGCGACGTCTAGCAGCTCGTCGAGCGAGTCATAGGGACCCTCCTGCTCGCGCACGTCGACGATGCGCTGCGCGATCGTGGCGCCGATTCCCGGAACGGCACCGAGCGTCTGCGCATCGGCGGCGTTGACATCCACGACGCCGGTAAAGCTCCTGCGGCGGTGCGAGCTCCGGCGGCGGCGACTGGCCGTGTGCGTCGTGCGTTTGCGACGAGTCGTGCCGATCGCCGGCACCTCGACCTCATCGCCGTCCTCGAGATGCTCTGCGAGATCGACGCCCGCCTCGTCGGCGTCACGTGTAAAGCCGCCTGCGCGCATGACAGCTTCGTCAGCGCGTGCATCCTCGTTCAAGCTGTAGAGACCGGGACGCCGCACTGAACCGGCAACATAGACGACAATTTGCGCTCGCCGCTCCTGCGGAACGTGGATTCGGAAGCGCTGCCGCGGCCGCGCCGAAGAAGGGGTGAACGCCTGCGGCGCGCGCGGCACCGGATGGAAGAGGGCAAGCGCCGCGAGTACGACGCCCCCGAGCACTAGGAGATAGCGCGTCATGCTCCCCGATCACGACGGAGGCATCGACCGGCAAGAGGCGGTACGAAGGCGCATGGCCGAGGCCTACGACTTCAGATCCGTGGAGCGAAAGTGGCAGGAGCGCTGGGAGCGCGACCGCACCTACGCCGCGCCGCGCATTGCGTCGCGAGACAAATACTACGTTCTCGAGATGCTGCCGTATCCGTCGGGCGATCTGCACGTCGGGCACGCGAAGAACTATACGCTCGGCGACGCGATCGCGCGCATGACGCGCATGCTCGGCCGCGAGGTACTCCACCCGATGGGATGGGACGCCTTCGGGCTGCCCGCCGAGAACGCAGCAATTCAGCGCGGCATCGACCCCGCCACGTGGACGCGCTCCAACATCGCAAACATGGAGCGCCAGCTCCGCCTCATGGGAACGAGCTACGATTGGTCGCGCGAGTTTGCCACCTGCGAGCCTGAGTACTACCGCTGGAATCAATGGCTCTTCTTGCGCCTCTACGAGCGCGGGCTTGCCTACAAACACGAGGCGCCGGTCAACTGGTGTCCGCACGATCAAACCGTGCTCGCAAACGAGCAGGTCATCGACGGGTGCTGCTGGCGCTGCGGCACACGTGTCGAGCGGCGCAATCTCGCACAGTGGTTCCTGAAGATCACGGCGTACGCGGATCGCCTGCTCGCCGATCTCGACCGGCTCGACGGCTGGCCCGAGCGCACGAAGACGATGCAACGCAACTGGATCGGCCGGAGCGAAGGCGTCGAGCTCGCCTTCGGCGTCGAGCGGACGCGGGAGCGCATCGAGGTCTTCACGACGTGCGCCGACACGCTCTTCGGCACAACCTTCATCGCGATCGCGCCCGAGCACCCGGTGATTCCAACGCTCAAGGGCGTGATATCAAAGAAGCACGCGGAGGCCATCGATACCTTCGCCGAATCGCTGCGTTCGAAGTCGGAGCTCGAGCGCACGAGCCTCATGGAGAAAGACGGCCTCTTCACCGGCGCGTACGCGCTCAACCCGCTCTCTCACGAGCGCGTTCCCATTTGGGTGACGAACTACGTCCTCGCAGAGTACGG
>JASHOG010000093.1 GCA_030041225.1 Vulcanimicrobiota bacterium
TTGGGCGAACAGTACTCGGTCAATGCCGGCCACCCGACGTTTAGCGACATTCCGGGTGCCCTCGACTATTTCCGCGTGGAAGTGGGTAGAGAGATCGAAGCGGCCGCCGCAGGGACGCTCTTCTCCGTAGCCGTGAGCAACGGCAGCGTAACCGTTCGATGCACGCAGGGCGACGTGAACGTTACAAAGACCGGTTACATCAAGATCGGCCTTAGACGATACAAGGCCAAGTTAGTCGATACGGTCTCCCCCGCGACCGGTGCAGTAACCTACCACCCAACGGAAACGTGGTACCTCGGGAGCTTTGCGACCTTCGCTCAGGCGGAGGCACACTACCGGCGAGAACTCGCGGCTGCCCGGCGATCGCGCGACGCTAACGCAATCGCCGGTGCGCTCGGAAACATCGGCATCGTCCAAGAGGAGCAAGGCCAGTTCGCCGGCGCGCTCCAGTCGCAGCAGCAGGCGCTGGCGCTCTACCGAAAGCTGAGCGACCGCGACGGAGAGGCGAACGCGCTTAGTCAGATTGGTGTCGTCGGATGGGATCGAGGCGAATACGACGACGCGCTGCGGTTCGAACGGCAGGCGCTCACGCTCTTCCGGCACCTCGGCGATCGCGACGGCGAAGCGAACGCGCTCAATAATATCGGCGGCGTTCAAGAGGCGCAAGGACTGTATACCGACGCTATGCGCTCACAGCAGCAGACGCTCGCGCTCTTCAGGCAGCTCGGCGACCGTGACGGTGAAGCAGAGGCACTCGACGACATTGGCGAACTGCAGGTGGATCAAGACTACTACGCCGACGCGCTGAAGTCGTACCAAGAGGCGCTCGCGCTCTATCGAAAGCTACGCGACCGCGACGGCGAGGCCGACGTCGCCGATGATGTTGGCGAACTTCTGGAAACGGAGGGACGCGACAACGACGCGTTGCAGTACGACCGGCAGGCGGTTGCGCTGTACGAACAGCTCGGCGACCGCGAGGGCACGGCCAGCGCGCTCGACGACGTTGGCGAAGTCCAAGAGAACCAGGGCCGGTACGCAGATGCGCTACGATCCGACGAGCGGGCGCTCTCGCTTTTCCGGAAAATGGGCGAGCCCATCGGCGAGGCATACGCGCTCGACGATATTGGCGAAGTCCGGGCGGACCAGGGCCGCTACAGCGACGCGCTGCACTTCGACCAAAAGGCGTTCGCGGTCTTCCTCCGGACAGGCAACGGCGACGGCGAAGGCTATGCGCTCGATGATATCGGCGAGGTTCAGGGGCATCAAGCTCGCTACGCCGAGGCAATACGCTCCCTTCAACGAGCGCTCGCGATCTTTCAGGGGCTCGGCGACCGCGATGGTGAGGCATACGCGCTCAACGACATCGGCGTCGTACAAGAGGACGAAGGCCAGTACACCGAAGCGCTAAGGTCGTACGCGCAGTCACTTGCCATAACTCGGCGGATCGGCGATCAAGGCCTCGCAGCAAAAACAGCCGCAAGGGTTCAACGGCTGGAGACGCGTCTCCACGCGATGCCAAGCCCGTCACCGCAGCCATCGCCAACCGCCTCTCCTCCCCGCTTTTAGGGCGCTCCTAGCACCACAAAGCTCCCGTCGTCGCGCAAAATAATGCCACACGTATGGCACGTACGCGAGTACCATCGACAAGATGAGCCCAGATGTCATCTTTAGGACAATCACCGATACCGCGGCAGTTCAGAACCTGCTCCTGTTCCTGGTGCCAGGTTTCGTGGCGTTCAAGCTCGACCAGCAACTGCGTCCACAAGTCGTACGGTCGGCAATGGACGCCATCATCGAAATCATCGCGTACAGCATCGTGAATGACGTCCTGTGGTCGCCATGGTACTCCTTCGCAACGCCCGGTGGTTTCCCGCGTACCTTCGATGCATGGGCTTTCACACTGTTTGTGGTACTCGTTAGCCCCGCCGTGCTGACGGTAGCGTACGGCTGGCTCGTAAACCTCTTGGCAGCGAACGGTGTCATTCCGTCTCCCGTTGCGAAGCCATGGGACCATTTCTTCTCCCGAGTCGCCAGGAACCGGGAGTTCGGCATCATCCTGACGCTAAGAGACGGGAGCCGAGCCGCAGGTGTTTACAGACCACCGGCGTTCGCGTCGTCATTCCCAGCCGAGGAGCAACTGCTCCTAGCGGAAACCTGGTCGATCAGCGAGGAAGGCGGCTTTGAGCGGAGGATCCGAGACTCAGTTGGGCTGCTTATCGACAAAGATGATATACTGCTCTTGGAGTTCTATCGTTGGCCGGATGCGATGCCGAGGGAGCCACACCAAGGCGAGGGAGCCAAATCAGAATGAGTGACAAGATCGTCATCGACAAGTCTGTCCTGAAGAAGGGCCATGCCGCAGCACATGCGCGCTTACCGTTACGCGAGGGCTACGCAGCGACGAGCCCGCCGAAGTCCGAGCCCTGCCCACCACCTCCTACAACGGAGCGCGCTGTTTCAGGCCTTCGTCGGCCACCACAGAGAGTCACGCCAAGCGAACTCGGAAGGTCCTCGTAGCTCCTTATTTTAGGGCGCTCCTAGCACCACAAAGCTCCCCTCGTCGCGTAACTCTATCTCCTGCACCAGCGGACTCGCCAGATACGAAATTGCGGCTTGTACGTCGCTGCGATCACAGCGAGCGGCGCTGCCCTGCGCTGCTAACTCCTGATCGACCAGCACCATCGCCACATCCTCGGTGAAACGGGGCGCATCTTCGGCCGATCCGCAGTACGCGGACTGCGTCGCCCAGCCGCATCGTAGGATTGCATCTACAATGAGCAGCACGCGCTTGCGCTTGCCGTGCGCGCGCTCCCACAGCAAGTCCTCGACTCCGTCCGCCGCGTAGCCGGGCACAAAGAGCGGCTCGAGCTCGCGCGGATTCGCACCCGCGCGCAGCACCGCGGCGAGATCGTCAACCGTCCACCCACTCACGCCATGGTTGTGCAGCTCGTTTATGAACTCGACTTCGTTGGCGTATGCGCGTGCAACCATCGCGCAGTATTGCCCGCCGTACGCGTCCTTGAACTTCGCCGCCTCGAAGACGTCCGGCTTGTTCTGACCCTCCGACGCCGACTTGCACTCGAGCATCACGCGGTAGCCCAGTGGCCCCAGCGGAGCATCCGCATACCCATCCGGCGCCTTGTAGCCCCCGCAGTGTGTCGCGTGGAATCCAAGCGCCTCGAATACCTCGCAGACGGCCTGCTCGAATGCCGCCGTATCACTTCCGTTTGCCGTCGAGTGCAGCCGCTCGATGGTCGCTTCCACTGCAGGCGATGCGCCCGCATCGGCACCGCGTAGTTCTTGTGTCTGCTCGTCGGTCAGCTGGGGCCACAGATCCTGCGGCTCGTTGATGCGAAACGTGCGATCGGGATTCTGTACGATCTTCGGTTTGCGTCCGTTGCCCTTCGCGCGCGCGATGTATTCGATCAGCGCAGTGTACACGTACTTGTGCGACGTCCTCTCGTCGAGCAGTCCACGCTCGAGTGCGATCTGCAGAATCTCCGGCGCATCGTGGGA
>JASHOG010000094.1 GCA_030041225.1 Vulcanimicrobiota bacterium
TGACGCTGCAGAGCGGCGTCGTGCCGGCGTACGAGGCGATCAATCCCGCGATCGCCGCGCAACTGCAGCAGCGCATCGAAGCAGCGAATCTCTCCGTCAAGCATTGGATCGACGCTCGCTTCGGTTTCGACGTCGGCCTCGATGCGGGACATGCGAGCGACCGCTTTACCGGGGCGAGCCTCTACAGCTCGTTCGGAGCGACGTTCGGCGTCTTTGTTGGAGTAGGCCACAGCCCGACGATGCCTTAGCGATCCAGCTCGTCTCGGATCGACTCCATCGGTAGGAGCAGGCGTGATGGCATGCCCGGCATCCGCTCGAACTCGATCCCGTGGCTGAGATACCAGTCGAGAGCCTCAGGCTTGGCGTCGACGACGAGTAGAGCGGAGGCGACGATCTCGCTCCCCTGCACCGCGCTGCGCATAGCGTGGCTGAGTAAAAACGAACCAAGGCGCCTTCCACGGTAGTGTTGATCGACGGCGAGTCGCCCCAGGAGAGTCCCCGGCACCTGCACATACTGCGAGCGCCCGCGCTGCAATGCGGGTGGCAGCCCAGTGACTTCGAACGCCAAGGCCGAGAGCGCGTAGTAACCGGCAATCTCGCCGGCATCATTCGCATAGACATGCACACGCGTCGTGTCGTTTTCGTCCTGCCTCCGCGCGAGCTCGCGCAGATAGCGATCGAGATCCGGTTGGCCGCATGAAAACCGCCCACGGTCGTGACGACGCGTGAGCGGTTGGAAGGTAAACCCGTCGAGCACGGGTTATGCGTGCGTGGCTTCCGGATCGGAGATCTTCAAGAACTCGCGCAGCTTTGGCCGTTTGCGCGTGTCCGTGAGCAGCCGAAGGACGACGTGACTTTGCTCCTCGTTGAGCGTCCAGCGCTCGACCGACTCCGCGAGCTCGTCGGCCGCCGCGAGGGCAGCGGTGATCATGAAATCGCTCATGGCACGTCCCGAGAGTGCCGCAGCGTGCCGAATGCGTGCTTTGACGTATTCGGGTACCCTCAGGTCGACTCGCTCGGTGCGTTCCTTTGGCTGCATCTTGCCGTAGCTCCATGGATGTACGGCCCTAAACCGTACGAACGTTCTCGCCTTACTATAGCGAGGTCGCTTCGTTGAGCCGTGCGACTAAAGTCATAACCGCAAGAGGCCTTTACAGAGGTTTCCACGCTGCTGGCAGAACACGGCTCCTCGCACTATGCCTAGAGCGATCGTCATCGTGCTCGATTCAGGCGGAGTCGGCGCATTGCCCGACGCCGCCGAGTATGGTGATGCGCCGGGAGCCAACACGATCGGGAACACGGCGCGCTACGTGGGGGGTCTCGAGCTGCCGAACTTCGGGCGCCTGGGCCTCGGCGACCTCACGAGCATCGCCGGCGTCCCACGGGAGGCCAGCCCCCGGGCCCGGGTCGCGCGGCTGAAGGAGAGGAGCCGCGGCAAGGACACGATCACCGGCCATTGGGAGATGGCCGGTATCATCACCATGGTCCCCTTCCCCACCTATCCGCAGGGGTTTCCGCCCGAGGTGGTCGAGGAGTTCACCCGGATCGCCGGGAAGCCCCCGCTTGGTAATAAGACAGCCTCGGGCACCGAGATCATCGACGAGCTCGGCCCCGAGCATATGGCCACCGGAAGACCTATCCTCTATACTTCCGCGGATTCGGTTTTCCAAGTGGCGGCGCACGAGGAGGTTGTGCCGCTCCAAATGCTCTACGATTGGTGCGAGCGCGCGCGGGCGATGCTCGTTCCGCCCAACGCCGTCAACCGAGTCATCGCGCGGCCGTTTGTGGGCCGCCCGGGTGCTTTCGTGCGCACGCCGAACCGCCGCGACTATGCGATCGAGCCGCCGCCGTGCCTGCTCGACGAGCTCCACGAACGCGGTGTACCGGTGCATGCGGTCGGAAAGATCTCGGACATCTTCTGCGGGCATGGCATCACGACGTCGGTGCGCATCAAAGATAATCGCGACGCAATGGAGCGCACGTTCGATTTGATGCGCGGTGTCGAGCACGGTTTCATCTTCACAAATCTTAATGATTTCGATTCGAAGTACGGTCATCGGCGTAACGCGCGCGGCTATGCGGACGCGCTGCAGGAGCTCGACGCGCTCATTCCCAACATGGAATCGTTGATGCGCCCGGGCGACGAGGCAATCTTCACGGCCGACCACGGCTGCGACCCGACGGCGCCGGGCAGCGACCACACCCGCGAGTACGTGCCTTTCGTTCACGTGAGCGAACGCGAAGGCGCGGTGCTCGGCGATCTCGACGGTCTCGATACCGTCGGCAACACCGTACGCGACGCCTTGGAGAGCGATCGTGCAGCTCGCCGTTGATTCGGTTTCACTCGAGCGCGAGGTTCCGCGCTCGTGGTACGCGTGGAAACGCGCAATCGATCTCGTGCTCGGCACGCTCTTTTTGCTGATCTCACTCCCGGTGATCGCGGTTGCGGCGCTCGCGCTCGTCCTGCTCGAAGGCGGCTCGCCGTTCTATCTGCAGGAGCGGGTCGGTATGAACGGCCGCATCTTCAAAATGTACAAGCTGCGCACGATGATCAACGGCGCCCACGCCATGCGCGATGGTTTGAGTCATCTGAACGAGGCTGACGGCCCCGTCTTCAAGATGAGCAACGATCCGCGCTGCCATCCGCTCGGGCGCGTGCTGCGCCGCACCTCAATCGACGAGCTTCCAAACTTGCTGAACGTGCTGCGCGGCGACATCTCGCTCGTCGGCCCGCGTCCGGCGCTCCCGAGCGAAGTTGCAAACTACGAACCGTACGCGCGCCGGCGCCTGCTCGTGCAGCAAGGCATCACGTGCTTCTGGCAGATCGGCGGACGCAGCAAGCTTAACTTCCGCGAGTGGATGGCGCTCGACAATCGTTACATCGACGAGTGGACGCCGCTCGGAGATCTCGCGATCATCGTCAAGACGATCCCGGCCGTGCTGCGAAAGGACGGCGCGCGTTAAGCGTTCGATCGCGGGCTCGACGCTCTTCGTCATGGGCGCGACGCTCGGCTCGACCATCCTCGGTTTCCTTCGCGAGGTCGTCAGCGCCAGGTTCTACGGGACCGAGTGGCAGATGGACACCTACCTCGCCGCCGCCGTCATCCCCACGATTCTCTTCGGCGTCTTCAACGGCGCGCTGACGAGCGCGCTCGTGCCGACCTTCTCCGAATACCTCGCCCGGGGAGAGGAGAAGGAGGCGTGGCGCCTGGGGAGCACGGTCGTCAACCTACTCGCGATCATCCTGACGATCTGCGCGATCGTCGGCTACTTTGCAGCGCCGCTCTATGTCCCCCTGATCGCCCACGGCTTTCCCAAGCCGCAGATGGGCGTCGCGATCCACATGACCCGCTGGCTCATCCCGAGCATCATCGCGGTCGCCCTCTCGGGCGTCCTCGCGGGCATCCTCAACTCCTATCAGCGCTTTCGCTCCACGTCGATCATCGGGATCGCTCTCAACGTGGTCACGATCGGCTGCGTCTTCTTGCTGAACCGGAAGATCGGCATCTTCGCTCTGGTCGCCGGGACGGGGCTTGGCCTGGCCGCCCAGATGCTCGTCCAGCTCCCGGCCTTTCTCTCGCTGGGAGGGTACCGGTTCTTGCTGGACCTTCGGCACCCGGGGTTGAAGAAAATGGGGGGGCTGCTCGGTGCAATTACCTTGGGTTCTCTGGCCGGGCAGCTCTCCTTATTCTTCGATCGCTACTTCGCCTCGACGCTACCGCCCGGATACATCGCGGGCATGAGCTACGCGACGAAAATCGTGAACTTTCCTCAGCAGATCTTCGCGGTCGCAATCGCCACCGTCATCTTCCCGTTGCTTGCGATGCAGTTCGCGCAGGAGAACCGCGAAGGCGTCGCGCGCAGCGCACTCACCGGACTGCGCCTCGTGAACTTCATCGCCATTCCCTCGCTCTGCGCGCTCATCGTGCTCGCGCATCCCATCGTTGCGACGCTGTTCGAGCGCGGCTCGTTCGGGCCGAGCTCCGTCAATCTCTGCGCGGGACTGATGCCGTATGCGTCGGTGGGCTTGGTGGCGCTGGCGGCGAACGTCGTGCTCACGCGGTGTTTGGTTGCGTGCCGGCAGATACGATGGCAAGTAGCAGCTTCCGTGATGACCGTCGTGCTCAACGTCGCGCTCTCGATCACCTGGTTGCCGACGCTCGGCGCGCGCGGCCTCCTGCTCGCGAACTCGGTCAGTCAGAGCGTGCAGGCGATCATGCTGCTCGTTCTCGTCGCGCGCTTCGTTGCCGAAATTGATTGGGGCGCGTTGCTCGGCTCGGCGTTGAAGGTTGCGGTCTGTGCCGCCGTCATGGTCGTTACGCTCAACTTCATGGCCTCGTTGGGGGCTTCTCCGGAGCCGTCGCTCCTGGCTCGCGCGTGGTTCCTCTTCGGTCAGGTCGCGATCGGCGCTCTCGTCTTCATCGCCGTCGCGCGCATGCTCGACGTCGAGGAGCTCTCGATGGCGTGGCGGGCGATCATGGCGAAGTTCGAGCGCAACATCATCGCACCACCGGAAAACCGCGACGTCCCCATTTCGTAACTGTTGTCATCCCGAGCGCAGCGAACGCAGTGAGCGAAGTCGAGGGAGCGCCGCAAAACCGAGCGCCGGTGGTTCGACTCCGCGCTCGCTATGCTCGCGCTTCGCTCACCATGACAAAGCTATGTTCGCTTCGCTTACCATGACAAAGCATAAGCGCTTCGCTCACCACGGCGATGCTTTGCTCGTTACAAACGAAGGCCGCGCGAAGCGCAGCCAACCTAGTACGTTCTGACGTTTGCGAGGCCGGCTTTTTGCAGTGCTTGCACTGTTGCATCGCACGCTGAGCCGTCACACGTGCAGACGACGACGCAGCGGCCGTCGTCGATGGCTTCGTTGAAATACTCCTCGTCGCCCGACGGTATCTCGATGCCGCGGAGGTAATCGACGACCTCGGGATGGTCGAAGACGCTGAAGCCGTCGCCGCCGACGTCCATGCCGGGAACCGACGTGCCGCCGAAATCGGAGAGCACACCGGTGCCGCGCATGATGTCCTCTTCGAGGCTCTCGCTCGCCATCTGGGCGACGTGGACGAAGCTGATCGGCGAGTCTTCATGCGCCTGGGTGGGGTCTTCGGCCGTGAGCACGCGGAGTTGCGCCCGGTCGATGCCGCTCGCTGCGATCGTGCCCTCTATCCTCGAGGGGTCGCACGTACCAAGGACGCCGATGACGATACGGTTTGCCATGGGCCCTACGCTTCTTCGATGGCTTTGCAGAGCCTCTCGATGCCGATCCGAATCTTCTCCTCTGAGGAGTTGGAGAAGTTCAGGCGCATGCCGTCGTGCACGTCCCGCGCAGGATAGAAGCTCTCGCCGGGGACGAAGACGACGCGTTCCTTCGTGCTCACCTTGAGTAGCTCGGCAGTGTCGGCTCCGGCGGCACGGACCCAAAGAAACATCCCGCCGTGCGGGCGGTTGAAGGAGACCGACGGCGGAGCGTGCTCGCGCAGCGCCTCGTACATAACGTCGCGGCGATGACGATACGTAGAGATGATCTCTTGCACGTGCTCCTCGAAGGCCGGGCTGCACACGTACTCGTGGAAAACGTACTGCGTGATCGTGCCGCTGTGAAGATCGGCGCCTTGTTTGGCAAGAACGATCTTCTCGCGCACGTCGGCGTTCGGAATGACGAGCCATGCGACACGCATTCCCGGCGCGACGATCTTGCTTCCCGTACCGAGGTAGATGACCGTTCCCGTCGTTTGAAACGACGAGAGCGGCGGCAGCGCCTCCCCCTCGAAGCGTAGCTCGCAGTAAGGGTCGTCTTCTATGACCGGCAGATCGTAGCGCTCGCAGATGCGCACGACGCGCTCGCGCCGATTCGCCGCGAGCGTTCGCCCCGTGGGATTCTGAAAGTTGGGAACGAGGTAGAGAAACTTCGGAAAGGGATCGGCGCGGTCGAGCACGCGCTCGAGCGATTCGGGAATGATGCCGTCCTCATCGGTTTCGACCGTGAGATAGCGCGCCTCGTAGGCGTCGAAGGCTTGAATCGCCCCGAGGTACGACGGGCTCTCGAGAACGACGTGATCGCCGGGATCGATGAAAATCTTTCCGAGAAAATCGAGCCCTTGTTGCGAGCCGTTGACGATCAAGACGTCATCCGCCGCAATAGTTCGGCAGAAACGAGGCCCCAGGCGTTGCGCGACCCACGCGCGCATCTGCGGGATCCCCTCGGTGACGCTGTACTGTAACGCCGAGGCCCCGTACTCATCCATGACGCGCTTTGTTGCTTGCGCGATCTCGTGAGTGGGGAAGAGCTCGGGCGCCGGCAGGCCGCCACCGAAGGAGATGACGTCGGGTTGCTGAGTCACCTTCAGCATCTCTCGAATGGTGGAGGCACGCAAGCGGGCGGTGCGTCGGGCAAAGCGCGCCGGCGGAACTGCGGTCTTCATATCCGCCACGGATATTCGAGGCGTCGCCCCAGGCTCCGCTCGCAGGCCGTCCGTGGGAAAGAACGAACGCGAAACTGCATGGGTCTGTCGGTTTCGGTGGTGATGCCGGCATACAACGAGTCAGAGCACATCGTGAAAAATCTCATCGAAGTCGTCGAGACGTTCGAGGCCTTCGGCAACGACTTCGAAGTCATCGTCATCGATGACGGCAGCTCCGACGGCACGCGGGTCCTCGCGGCGCGCGCACTCCTGGCTCATCCCGAGCGCGTCAGAGTGGCGCATTACGATACGAACCAAGGCAAAGGCAATGCGCTTATTGCGGGCACCGGCATCGCTCGCGGCGAGTACGTCGTCTTCCTCGACGCCGATATGGACCTGCATCCCAAGCAGTTACCGCGATTCTTCGCCATCATGCAGGCGCGCAATGCCGATGCGGTGATCGGCGCCAAGTGGCATCCCGAGTCGGTGCTGACCTACCCGCGATTCCGGCGCTTTTGCAGCAAGGCCTACTTCGCAATGGTGCGCCTCTTGTTCGGCCTTCCGCTTCGCGACACGCAGACGGGCCTCAAGGTCTTCAAGATGGCGCTGCTCCGCGACGTCTTTCCCAGGGTACTCGCGAAGCGGTTTGCGTTCGATATCGAGGTCCTCGCGATCGCGCATTCACTCGGCTACAAGATCGTCGACGCACCGGTAACGATGGAGTTCAAGCGTCAGGCGGGGCGATTGCGACTGCGTGACGCGTGGCCCGAGCTGGCCGATACGGTCGCGATTTTCTGGCGCTTGAAGGTCCTGCACACGTACGATCGCGCGCGTGGGAGCGAATGCGGTAACGGCGGAGAGCTTACCGAGCTAACCTCGGAATCGGCCCGCGATTTGGTAGGAGAGGCAGATCAGGCACCAGAGCGCCGCAGCGAGCTCGAGCAGCAGTTGCACGAGCGCGACGCTTTGCACGCAGTAGATCGTACCTGAAGGCGGATCGAGGTAGCCGTTGAGCGCTGCATCGATGCGGACGTGCGTGAGCAAGCCATGGTGTGGCGCGTACGCAATCCAGTAAGGGCTGAAGGCCTCGTTGAAACGCAGGAGCGGTTCGTGGGCGCTCGCCGGAACGTCGATGCGCACGAGCCACGGCGCGAGACGTTTCGACGCAAGCGCGAGCAGTGGGCTTGGCGGCGCGTTCGCGGGAATGCTCGTGGGAACGTCGCCGGCTACAGCGACGACGCACGCGCCGAAGCAACGCACGGAGTCGACGTGTGCCGGCACATCGACCCAACGATACCCGCCCGTCGTGTGCTCGCGCCACGCGCCGTCGCTCGCGACGAGCGATCCACGAATCGATAGGAGCACTCGAGCGGCGCGCGAGAGTTGAAGCGTTGTGCGCGAGCTTTGCGTGTACGCACCGCCGAACGCCTGGCCGAGGTCGGGCTCGGTGGCAAAGGCGAGGCGCGCATCGATCCAACCGCTCAGCGGATCGGTCTGCACTCTCGGCGGAGCGATCGGCGTTACCGTCACCGCGTGCGCGAGCCCGAGGCGCGGCGCAAGTGCGGGCGGAACGTCACCGGCAAAAACGGCGGTACTCGCGAGGTCGTTCGCAACCGAAGCGACAGAGAGGCGCGTCGCAAGCGCTGCAAGTGGGATTGCGGCGATCCGCCGGCCGGAGACGCGGCGATTGAGAAGAGCGAGCCGCGTGTGGGCATGCGATATCGTGAGACCGAGTGCAAAGGTGTTGCTTTCGAAGTAGGGGCGCTCGTAGATCGTGCTGACGCCGAGCGCACCGAGCGTTCGCGTCCGTCCGTGCAAGAGATACTGCGCGAGGGCAACATCGACCGGAAACATCGGCGTATACGGGATGTACTTGTTGATAGGCGTCGGCGGAAGGAAGCGGACCGCCGCGTCCGGATCGAGGCCCGTTCCGTGCCCTTCGAACGCAAGCGGAACGAACGCCGGGAAGAGCGCGTACCGATAACCGACGGGCGCGATGTCGAGGAGCGGAATGCGGCTTGCATTCGTCCAGTACGCGGATGGCGGGTCGACGAGCCACGCCGCGACCAACGTCAGCGCTGCCGGAAGCGCAACGAGACTCACGAACCGCATCCGTGCGCCCAGGAGTGCAAGCGCGAGCACGTAGCCGACCGCCGCGAAGGCGAGCAGATCGAAGAGCTCTCTGAAGACGCCGCTCTGCGGTACGTGCTCGACGATAAAAACGTAGAATGGGCCGAGCACGCTCTTCGTCCCAGTTGCGACGAGCAGCGCGATGAACGTCAGCACGATGAGCGCGCGAACCCGCCGGTCCCTGAACTCGAGCGTCGCTACGAACGGCACGCACGCGCAGAGGAAGAGCATTGGGATGTTTGCGATCCGGAGCATCGCGTCGGCGTAGTGCGCAAAGTAACCGCCGAAGACGATTGCCTGCAACGGCGCAATGGATTGATCTCGCTGCCACACGAGGAGGTACGGAATGCTCCCAACGAGGCCGCGGTACGCGACGAGTCCGACGATCGTCGGCATCGCGACGAGAGCCAAGGTCGCGAGCGCGACCCACTCCCGGCGAAGGATGAGCCACACCGCGACCGCAGGGCCGACGAAGACCGCGAACTGCAGTTGGAACATCGCGACGATCGCGAGTGCTACGAGCGCGAGCGGGCGAGGGCGGCTCCGCAGGACCTCAGCCACGATGCCGATCATCGCGCCGTACGCCGCAAGCATCGGCAGATGTCCGGCGACGAGCTTTGTGTACACCCATGGATTAAAGAGCGCAAAGAGCGCAACGGCGATCCTCGGCGCGATCGGTGCGTCCGCAGCGGCGCCGAGCCGCAGTCCCGAGAGCACGATGAGTAGCGCTACGGCGCACAGCGAAAGGACGAAGAGCCACCACGGCGAGAGAAGCGGCGCGAGCAGCCGCCCAGCGAAGCCGAGCAAGAATGTCGTCGGGTAGGCGTTCGGATAGCCGATACCGTACGGCAGCCATCCTTCATACATCGCCTGAAAATGCGGACCTTCAGCGGCATGCGTGACCGGCATGCGCCAGTCTTGTCGCATTGCGGGAATGCCGTTGCTTGCGCAAACCCCAACGAAGATGCCGACGGCGAGGAGAACAACGAGCCATGTGACGACGAGCTCCCGGCGGTCACGCATGCGTCTCGCGCCTTCTCGGCATCGTCGCGCCTGTCCGCCCGGAGGGCCCACTGCCCGCCCGCGCGTAAGGGAGTTGCGCTCCATGAATCTCGCGTCGTCGCAGCTCTCCGTCTCGCCAGTGGGCCAGAGCGAGCTCGCGGAATGGCAGGCGTTTGTCGATTCGCACGCAGAGGCGGGACCGATGCATCACGCCGGGTGGTTTGGCGTCCTGCACGATGCCTTTGCAGTCCGTCCGCAGTTTCTCGCAGCACGCGACCCTAGCGGGCGCATCTGCGGCATCTTGCCGATGTACTACAGCCGGAGTCTTCTCACCGGTCCGCACTACTGCACGCTCGACGGCGGCATTCTCGCCGAATCGGAGCAGGCACGCGAGGCGTTGTTGAAGGCCGTTGATACGCTTCGCGACGAGCCCGGTGTGCGATTCGTGCTCGTGCGCGGGCTGCGGGCTGCAACCCCGCCGATTGCGATACCGAAGGTCGAGACGATCGTGCGAACCGCCGGCGGCGCGGCAAGCGTCTGGAAGGCGATTCAATCGAGAACACGGACCTACATCGAGCACGAGCAGAGAGAGGAGCCGATCGACGTCATTCGTGACGTTGGTCTCTGCGAACTGGCGCGCTTCTATGAGTTCTACACCTTACGCATGCGCGAACTCGGCACGCCGGTCTTCTCAGCGGCTGCACTGAGGGCGATGCGGGAGCATCTCGGCTCCGACCGGATGCGCGTGTACCTGCTGCGCTACGAGCACCGGCCAGTCGGAGCCGCGCTGTACTTCGTGCACGGAAAGCGCTGGACGAACTGGTTGACGATCGTGCGCCGCGAGCGGTGCCCCGTTCGCGCCACCGACTTGCTGTATTGGCATCCCATCCGTGAAGCGGCAGAGAACGGAGTGACGGAGGTCAGTCTCGGCCGCAGTGCTCG
>JASHOG010000095.1 GCA_030041225.1 Vulcanimicrobiota bacterium
GCCTTTGCCGTGCTCATCGCCTGGCGGCGCGCCGATTCCGCGGAGGCGCGCATTCTGTGCGTTCTGCTCGCACTCTTTGCAGCGGCGTCTGGGCTCCAGCCCGGAAGTTGGATAACCTCGTCGGCATTCGCGGACATGTTGACCGGGATCGTCGGCAACGCTCTCAACTGGATCGGCATGGCGTTATTGGCGACGTATGCGGCGCTCTTCGCGCATCCGCTTTCCCACTGGAGACGTGCGCTGACGTTCGCCGCATATGCATCAGCCGTTGGTGTCGCAGTGTACTTGGGCGTCCGCCTCGCGTTGGCGTGGAGCGGCGGCATCCCGTGGGTTGCGCAGACGTACGGCCCCGATTGGAATTTCGGCTGGGGCGCACTCCCGTATCTCCTCGGCGTCGCCTGCGCGTGCGCAGCCATAGCGGCAACGCGCGGAGAAGAACGAAGCCGCATCGCCTGGACGACGGCCTCGCTCGGCCCCGCTTTCATCGTGCAAGGGGCGGGTTTTCTCGTACCGATGTTTCTCCCCGCGACCGCGCGCGGCGAGGCTCTTGTTGCCGCATACGGCGTGTTCAACGTCGCGTCACTCCTCGCCCCGCTCGGCATGACGTACGCGCTCTTCAACCGGCGACTGCTCGACATCGGTTTTGCACTGAACCGCGCGGCGATCTTCTCCGGCGTCTCGCTCGTTTTGGTCGGGATATTTATCCTGGTCGAGTGGCTCCTCTCGGACTGGCTACAGCGCGCGAGCCACTCGGCGAATCTCGCCGTTGCTGCAGCCCTCGCGCTCTTACTCGGACTCTCGATTCGCTTCGTCCAGACCCGCGTGGAGCACATCGTCGATAACGTCTTCTTTCGCAAACGCCGCCAAGATGAAGAAGCCATCATCGCGCTCGCGCGCGAGGCGCCCTACATCACGGAGAGCTCGGTGCTCCTCGCACGAACGCGATCCGTGCTCTCCGAGCACGCCGATGCCTCCTCCGTTGCCATACTGCTGGATGACGGCGCAGGCTCGTACGGCGGCGTGGATGAGAACGATCCCGCACTCGTCGCACTGCGCGCTCGGCACGCCGTCCTCGACCTCCATACGCTGAAAACCGCGATCCCCGGCGAGTTCGCCTATCCAATGGTCGCGCGCGGCCGCTTGATCGGCGCACTGGTTCTTGGGCCCACGCGCTCCGGCGAATCGTATGCGCCCGACGAATCGCGGGCGATCGAGCAGCTCGCGCATAGCGTTGCGGGTGCCCTCGACGTCCTCTCGACGGCGCGGCCGGGAGAATCCGTGCAAAGCGACGCTCTCGAGGAAGTGCGAGCGGCGACGCAAGCACTACTGCGCGGCATGGGCGAGCTGCAGCAGCGCCTCGACGAGGCGCTGAGCGTGCGGACGACGAGCTGAACGATGCGTAAGCTCTTGCTCGTCCTCTGCCTCCTCTCGATCGCTGCGAACGTATATGATGGATGGCTGTGCGCGCACTTCGGGAGCACGGGAATAACATTCCAATACTCGCCAAGCGGTGCGACGACGATCAGCGTCGAGCCCGGATCTGCCGGGTATCGCGCGGGCCTGCGCACGGGAGAGACCATCGACCCGCGTGCGCTCCCTAGTGCAGCGCGTTACCGGTGGTACGAGAACGTGGTCGCGGGCGAGCGCTTTTGGGTCCCGCTGCAAAGCGGAACCGGTGTTCGTATCGTGCCGGTGATCGCGGATCGCGCGGAGGTGCGGCCCCTCTTGTGGTTCGCACTCGCTGGATTCGTCTGGTTCGCGCTCTTCGGCGGGCTGCTCGCGTGGCGGCGCGGCGAGAACGCTGAAGCGCGAACGTTGGCCCTGCTGCTCGTTCTCTTCCCGGGCCTGGTCGAGCTTCAGATCGGGTATTTCTACACGCCGTGGGTATGGGTTGATCTCGCGGCCGAGGTTTTCGGAAGCCTTACACTGCTCTCGACCACGCTTCTCGCCACCTATGCGATGCTGTTCCAGCTACCGAACATGAGTCTGCGGCGCACGCTTGCAGCATTGGCATACGTTGCCGGCATCGCCGCCGCCGCATTCGTGATCCTCGCCGATATTCGGATCTGGGTGGGGCTCCCGTTACCGGCACGCGATCAAGTCCTCTCCGGTCTTTACACGGCGGGCACTCTTTTCTCGCTCCTATGCGCGCTCGTTACCGTGCGCCAATCGACAGGCGTGGAGCGCACGCGGCTCGCGTGGGTCACGGCGTCACTCGGACCGTTCTACGCACTGGTTGTCATTCAGCAACTCCTCTTTGCCATCGCGGGCATTGGACATTGGGTTACGCCTGCCGTCGACGCCGCGGCTTTTGTAGCTCCCTTCGGTCTTTGGGTCTCGCTGCTCAATCGCCGCGTCTTTGACATCGGCTTCGCCCTCAATCGCGCCGCGGTGTTTACCGGCGTCTCGGTCGTGATCGTCGGCATCTTCGTGCTCATGGAATGGGCGTTCAGCGAATGGTTCAGCTCGGCAAGCCACACGACGAACCTCGCGATTAGCGCCGTGCTCGCGCTCGCTCTAGGATTATCCGTGCGAGCGATTCACACGCGCGTCGACCGCGTCCTCGACGTCGTCTTCTTTAGGAAACGGCACGAGGACGAGCAGGCGATTCGTACGCTCGCGCGCGAGGCCGCGTACATCACCGACCCCGGCGTGCTGCTCTCGCGGATGGTCGCGGTGTTGGAAGAGCACGCAGACGCAAGCAGCGCACATGTTCTGCTTGACGGTCGTGGCAGATACGACCTTGTCATGCCGAGCGAGGCGCCCGCTCTTGTCATCCCGAGCGTAGTGAGCGAAGCGAACGGAGTCGAGGGACCGACGTTGGGTCCAGGCGTCAGCGAGAACGACCCGGCCATCGTCCGCCTCTGCGCGACGCAGAAGGTACTCGACCTGCACGACGTGCAGAGCGCGATTCCCGGCGAGTTCGCCTATCCGATGCTCGCGCGAGGGCGGCTCGTCGGCGTGCTCGTGCTCGGCCCGAAGCGTTCGGGCGAATCCTACGCCCCCGACGAATCCGACGCTATCGCCCAGCTCGCCCACGACGCGGGCGCCGCTCTCGACGTGCTTGCGATGAAAGGCCACCGGCCTTCTGAGGAAGGGCGGG
>JASHOG010000004.1 GCA_030041225.1 Vulcanimicrobiota bacterium
GAGCGGAGTGGCGGAGAGGGAGGGATTCGAACCCTCGAGAGCAGTCCCACGCGCGCTTCGCGCACGCGGGGCCCCACGTTTTAAGAACCGCTCCGGCTCGCTACGCTCGCCTTCGCTGATGAGCCTCTCTCGGGTTCGAGAAAACTCTATGCTGGCGGAGAGGGAGGGATTCGAACCCTCGAGAGGCTCATCACCTCTGCCCGCTTTCGAGGCGGGTGCCATCAACCGCTCGACCACCTCTCCGCGCGCGAGATACAGCGCCCCTCGCTGCCGGTCCTTCGTCAGAGACGACGGATGCGATTAGCGCTTTGCGCGAAAGAAACGTTGCAGCTGCTCCGAAGTTTCCGCCTCCAGCACTCCGCTGCACACCTCGAGACGATGATTGGTCCTAGGCGACTGCAGGATCTCGAACGCGCCGCCGTCGGCGCCTCCCTTCGGATCGCGCGCCCCGTAAACAAGTCGTTTGACTCGCGCCGCAATGATTGCGCCGGCGCACATCACGCACGGCTCCTTTGTCACGTAGAGCGTCGCATCGCCGAGCCGCCACGCTCCCAGGCGACGCGAGGCTTCGCGAATCACAAGGATCTCAGCGTGCGCGACCGCGTCATGCTGCGCCTCCTTCTCGTTTTTCGCCTCCAGGACAAGCTCGCCGCTCACGAGCACGGCGCCGACGGGAACGTCGCCGGCTTCTGCCGCAGCTTCCGCAAACTCCATGGCGCGCCGCATGTACATGGTGTCGGTTTCGTTCAACCCGGCACCAACGATGCCGCCGCCCTTCGTACGAGAGATGCGCGCTCGAGACGATTCGAACGTCCGACCTTCCCCTTCGGAGGGGGATGCTCTATCCAGCTGAGCTACGAGCGCACGATCAGCGAGCCGCATCGTCGGGCGGCGAACCGGTAATCGGGATATGTTTGAAGAGGTCGAGCTTGTGGTCGACGAGGGTTCGGTAGAACTTCCGCACGCAATCGGGATGCCCAAAGAAATACGTGCGCGCGTATGCCAAGTCGTCGCCGGAGCTATCCGGCACGTAATGCGATATTTCGATCTCTTCCATCTGTCCGCGATCGACGGGATGCGGGCAGAAATCGCAAGGAATCGTAGACATGAGACGATCGTAACCTTTTTACAAGTTTTTGGCTCGGGTAGGACTTGAACCTACGGCCAAGGGCTTATGAGTCCCCTGCTCTACCACTGAGCTACCGAGCCGGAAGTGCATGGCTTTTGCTGCCGCAGTCTACCAAAACCGCCGCCTCCCTTCAAGCGGTCGCAACCAGGCGCCCCTCGGGAGCCCGCCGAAGCGTCGTCCTAAGAGCCTTCTCGTCGGAGGTGTGACCGATGCATCGTTTTGCTTCTCTCGCGCTGGTGCTTTCCTTGACGGTGCCCGCAGCGGCGCCCGCTCAGACGCCCGACGCTGCCTCCCTTTTGGCCCTTCACCACCGTTATGTCGGCTGGCAGCTTGGCGATAACACCGTCTCGTCCATTCGCACCGAGTGCGTCGTGACCACTTCGGGCGGCAACGAAAGCGCCCATGTCGCCGAGCAACGTATGGGCATGGCTTTTCGCGACGATATCGTCCTCGATCAAGGCACGTACGCGAACGGCTTCACGGGAAGCCTTTTCTGGCGGACGAGCAGCAGCGGCTTCACTACTCCGACGATCGGTATCGACAATAAGGCCAGTTTGGCATTAGACGTCGTTTTTGCCGAGGGAACCACGGAGCTCAGCGCGACGGATACCGGCACAGCGCAGATCGACGGAAAGACGTATGACGTCCTTCGAACGTCAATGAACGACGAGCCGATCGACCTCTACGTCGACCCAGCGACCGGCGCCTACCGGCGCGCCGTCGTTGAGCCCGGCGGCGATCAACAAATCACGCTCGACATCGACGCGTACGCCGAGGCCGCGCCGGGCATTCGCATTATTAGCGCGTACCACATCGCCGAAAGCAACGGAGTCGAGCAGTATACGTGCCCCTCGGCGCACATCAACATGGGCGTTACGCTCACCTCCCTGCGACCTCCCACGCCGACCGCTACGTGGACGTTCACGAACGATCAGCCTGTACCGATTCATATTTCACACCATCAGGTCATCATCGACGCACAGGTAAACGGCGTCCCGGGTCAGTTCGTTCTCGATACGGGCTCCAGCGCGATCCTCTTGACCGATGCGTTTGCGGCACGGGCGCACCTTTCCGAAGCCGGGCCCGGGACGGTGGGCGCCGTCTCAGCCTCGCGCTCCGCCCAAGCGGGTCAGGCGTACGGCATAGGCGGTACGGCAACGATCCACTTCACGCAGGCGCAAACCATTACCGTTGCCGGAAATACGCTCTCCAACGTCGCGGTTACAACGATCAACAAGGACATGACCGAGCTCCAGACGCCGACGGAGCCGCTTCAGCATATCGATGGCCTCTTCGGCTTCGACTTTCTCGCAGGCGCGCTTGTTGACGTCAATCTCGGCAATAACACGCTGCGCATACGGGATCCCATCGTACAACCAGATCCTAACGCAGGCATGCTGCTCGTCGTCGACCTCTCCAACGGCGTTCCCGTCGTGCCGATGACGATTGATGGTAGCGTCGAAGCGTACGCAACGCTCGATAGCGGGTTCGACGGCTCCGTCTTCTTTGCGCGCGACCTCATCTGGAACTATGGGCTCAAGATCGCCTACGACGACACGGGCCAGAACGTTTTCACGCAGTATGCGATCGTTTCCGGCATCGGCGGCATCGTCGCGGAGCGATGCGGCCATTTGGATTCCGTCGCTCTCGGGCCCATTAACTATCGATTCATGCAGGCGTGTGAGTCACGCGATCTGCACGGCCGCAACATCGTCGTCGGCTGGGATTTCATCAAGCACTTCAACTACGTCTTCGATTACCCGCGCGCGGTTATCCAAATCGTGCCGAACGGAAACCAGCAAGAGTAGGGCGTGTATCGCCCTTGCGCGTGCGTGTTCTTGCTCGCCCTGGCATCGGCCGCGGCAGCGCCCGCGCAGTCGTTCGACGCTGCATCGCTCCTAGCTCTCCATCTTCAGTACGTCGGCTGGCAGTTCGGCGACGGAACCTTTACCTCGATGCGCGCATGGGGTGACGCCGTCAATACGAAGCCCAGCCCGGGCACAACACCACAGCCCCCGCAACCGATGGCGCTCTTGAGCAGAGGCGCTGTCTTCCGTGAGACTCAGCTCAACCCCGAGACCGGAGGCGCCTTGAACTGGGGTTTCACCGGCAGCCTTTTCTGGGAGTCGGACGCAAACGGATTCAAGCATCCTGTCATAGGGGACGCGCAAAAGGCCGATATCTCATATGAGTTTCTCTTCAACGAAGGGACCGCGGGGCTCAGCGGAGCGCTCCAGAGTCCCGTAAGTATCGACGGTACGAGCTACCCGGTCGTGAGAGTCTCGCCGGAGGCCGGCTTCCCAATCGACCTCGCCGTCGACCCTCACACCGGCGCCTACGTTCGAGCCGTGATCGACCCGGGCGGCGACTACGAGACGACGATCGACATCGTCTCCTATCAGCAGGCGGAGCCCGGAAAGCGCGTTATCGCAAACTACCGCTACCACGATTCCCCCAACTACACGTTTGAGTGGTCCAAGTTCGTGCCAAACGTTCCGGTGGCAGACAACGAGCTAACGCCTCCGCCGCAAACGGCGACCTGGACGTTCGCTAACCCCAACCCGTTTCCAGTGAACACGCGCAACTACGACGGATTCATCATCGTGACAGCGACCGTTAATGGAGTGCCCGGCACGTTCATCGTTGACACCGGCACGACGACCATCGTCCTGACCAGCACTTTTGCGAAGAGGGCGCGCGTACGCCGCGCCTCCAACACCAGCCTCTGTGGGATCGGCTGGTGCGAGTCGGCCGATACGGACGTCGTTGATTCGATCGCGATCGGCGGAAATACGCTCTCGCACGTCTTCGTGCTCTCCTCGCCGCTCGGGAATTATCCTCACGGCGTCATGGGCGGCGCATGGACGGGCCACGGGCCCCAGGATCTCGATGGCGTTCTCGGTTACGACTTGCTCGGCGGCGCCGTCGTCAAGCTTGACTTCGGTGCAAGCACGATGAGCATCCTCAATCCTGCCACGACCGACCTTTCGCACGAGCTCGGCGCCGTCGTCACGACGGACCTCAGCGGCGGACAACCGTGGATCCCCATGACTCTCAACGACTCTATTCATGTCAAAGCGCTTCTCGACACGGGGGACGCCATGGGAATCGGTTACGGTAGCAAGCTCCTGTACACGTACCATGTGAGCGCAATGCGTAATTGGTACAACTGCGGATCTCTCGGCAAGATTTCGATTGGAAAGATCTCCTATGAGGGAGAGCAAGCCTGCGACATAGGGATGCCGGGGCCGGATTTGCTGGTAGGGATTGACTTCTTACGGCACTTCAATCTCGTACTCGATTACCCGCAAGGTATCATCATCATGAACCCGTTGCGCGATACGTTCTAGCGAGCAGAGTGGCGCGGTCGGAGGGACTCGAACCCCCAACCTACAAGTTCGTAGCCTGTTGCTCTATCCAATTGAGCTACGACCGCGCG
>JASHOG010000096.1 GCA_030041225.1 Vulcanimicrobiota bacterium
ATGCCGGTCACGACGGGCTCGCATATGCGACGATATGCGCAGCGCTCATCGTGGTTGTGGTGCGCGGCGGCGACGCGCTCGTGCATCCGCGCTTCGTCGTACCGCTCGCCTGTTGTGCGATCGTGAGCGCCGTACTTGCCCTCACGCATCGCCGCGCGTCATCAGCGAGAGCACGCATCGCTCCGGCGCTTATGCTCGCGGGCGCATTCATCACGGCACCCGCGCCCGTCTACACCGCGACCGAGACGACGCTGACAGACGTCTTTCCGGGCGAACGCCTGACCTTTACCGGCCAGCTGGTGCACGGCAAGGACGCCGATGCGCTCGTTCGCTATGCGATCACGTGCTGCCGGGCCGACGCAGCGCCGGTCGCCGTGCGCCTTGCGGAGCGGATACCATACGGCGCAAGCACCTGGCTACGCGCCGACGGCATCGTCGTGCGCTCACACGAGGAGTTGCGCCTCCTCGCGCGGCAGGCCGAACGCATCACGCCTCCCGCAGATCCGTTCGTGTACAGATGAAGGCCGTTACGACAGCGTCTTCCCCCTGCGCGGTTCGAGGAGCTCGACCGGGATGCCGTTCGGATCCTCGATGAACGCGATGGCGCGCGTGCCGCTCGGTGAGCTGTAGACGTCTTTGAGAATCTTCACACCTCTTGTTTTGAGCGAGTCGACGTAGGTCTTCAGGTCACCGTCGGCTTCAACGGCAAGGTGCTCGTAGCGATTCCCGATCTGGTACGGCGGGTGCTGTTCCAGATCGTAAACGAGCTCGATATAGGCGTCCCAATCGTTGCCGACGAACGCCATGTCCGCATTTCCGGGATAGTGGAAGGGGCCGTCGAGGAGCTTGAGCTCGAGCTTGTCGCGATAGAACGCTATCGACTCGTTCATGTCGTTGACGAAGATCGACGTGTGTAGAAAGCGCGGCATGGCTCCTCCTTTCGGCGCGTTCGTACCGGATTCGGCGGCGCGGATGCAACCCCCGTCGAGCTTCGGGTATTCCCGAAGGCATGAGGATTGGAATCATCGGTGCGGGACGCATCGGCGGCACGCTCGCGCGACGGCTGAGCGCTCTCGGGCATCGCATTCGTATCGCGAACTCGCGTGGGCCGCAGAGTCTCACAGATCTCGCCCGTGAGACCGGCGCAATCCCCGTGACCGTTGCGGACGCTCCGCGCGATGCCGATCTCGTGATCGTGACGATCCCGGAGAAGAACATCCCACATCTCCCCGTCGATCTTTTTAGCGGCACTGACGGCAATCTCGTCGTCGTCGATACGGGAAACTACTATCCGCAGCAACGCGACGGCCGCATCGCTGAAATCGAAGATGGTCTGCCGGAGAGCCGCTGGGTCGAAAAGCAGCTGCGCCATGCGGTCATCAAAGCATTCAACACCATCTATGCGCAGCATCTGCTCGAGATGGGGAAGCCGCCGGGAACTCCCGGACGCATAGCGCTGCCGATCGCCGGAGATGACACGAAGGCCAAAAGCGTCGTCATGAAGCTCGTCGATGAACTTGGCTTCGACCCCATCGACGCCGGCGGCCTTGACGAGTCTTGGAGGCAGCAGCCGGGAACGCCGGTGTACGGACAGGATGACGATGCCGAGGGTGTCCGCCGCGCGCTCACACAGGCATCGCCGCAGCGCCAACCGGAGTGGCGCGCACGGCGCTAGTGCGCGAAGTGCCGGCGCGAGGAAAAAACGAGCGCGATTCCGGCACGATCTGCCGCGGCGATGACCTCGGCGTCGCGAATGGAGCCGCCGGGAGCGATGACGGCGGTGCAACCGGCAACGATCGCAGCCTCGAGTCCGTCCGCAAATGGGAAAAAGCCGTCGCTCGCACACGCTGCTCCCGCCGCGTGTGCGCCTGCGCGCGCCGCCGCGATTTCGACGGCGCTGACGCGATTGGTTTGGCCTGCACAGATGCCGCGCGTGACGCCGTCCCTGGCGACGACGATGCCGTTCGATTTCACGTGGCGCACGACGTCCCAAGCAAAGAGCGCGTCGCGCCGCTCGCGCTCCGTCGGCTGACGCTGCGAGACGACGTGAAGCTCCTCCGGCGCCGCCTCTGAGTCCGGCTCCTCGACGAGCACGCCGCCGAGCGCGCTGCGCAGACGACGTTCGCGCGTGAGCCGATCCGGCAGCTCGCGAGCAAAACGCATGATGCGCAGATTATGCTTGCGGCGCAGCAGCGCGAGCGCCGCATCATCGAAGGTGGGCGCGGCTACCATCTCGAGGAAGACGCTTTTGAGAACCTCCGCCGTGTTGCGCGTCAGCGGCGCATCGAGCGCAACGATGCCGCCGTAGGCGGAGACGCGATCGGCGTCCAGCGCCTCTCTTACAGCGTCGACGGCGTCTGCGCGCTGCGCGACGCCGCACGGAATCATGTGCTTTACGACCACGGCGCGTACGGCGTCATCGTTCCTCTGGGCAAGCGACGATCGCGAGAGGAGGCGAAGCGTCGCGTCGAGGTCGAGCAAGTTGTTGTACGAGAGCTCCCTGCCGTGAAGTTGCTCCGGAACAAAGCCGTCGGCGGCGGCAAAGAACGCGCCGCTTTCGTGAGGATTCTCGCCGTAACGCAACGACGAATGCAAGGGTAGCGCGAGCGAGAGTGCGGCGGCGCCGCCGAGCCGCTGGGCGTTTTGGGTGTCGTAGGCTGCGACGTGCTCGAGTGCTCGCGCCGCGAGCGCGCGACGCTGTTCGAGATCGGTTCCGCCGCGTGCCAATGATGCGATGAACGCCTCGTACTGAGAAGGGTCACAGAGCACGCTGACGTGCTCGTAGTTCTTTGCCGCGGCGCGTAAGAGCGCGACGCCGCCGATGTCAATCTCCGGCGGTGGGTAGAGCGTCACTGCGACAACCGCCATCGGAATGATGCCGTGCCGTACGGCTTCCTCTCGGTGCCCCGGAACGTTTCGGTCGTAGAGGATTGCGCCGAGAATCCCCGGGTGCAGCGTCTTGACGCGCCCGCCGAAGAGCGCGGGAAAACCGGTAAGCTCCTCGACGTCGTGGACCTCGACTCCGGTGCGCGTGAGGAACGCCTTCGTTCCCGTGGTCGCGTAGATCGGCATGGCTCGCTCGTGCAACGCACGCGCGAGTTCCACCGCGCCGTCGGTGTTCGAGAGCGAGAGAAGGGCGGCGTCTCGCCGATCAGGTGAGCGCCGGTTCACGTTCCGGCGTCAGCTCGGCGGAGATGATCGATGTGACACCCAACTCGCGCATCGTTACGCCGTACATCTGATTGGCCAGCTCCATCGTTTTCTTGTTGTGCGTAACGATGATCATCTCGGCATCGCCGCTCGATAGCTCGCGCACCATTTCCGAGAAACGGCCGACGTTTGCATCGTCCATTGCCGCATCGACCTCGTCGAGCAAGTAGAACGGCGCCGGCCGCACGCGGATCAATGCGAAGATCAGGGCTGCGGCCGTCATCGCCTGCTCGCCGCCCGAGAGCGCAGGCAGCGGCATCTGCTTCTTTCCGGGCGGCTGCACCGCTATCTCGATGCCCGTCTCTGCAAGGTTCTCGGGGTTCGTCTGCCACATGTGCGCGACGCCGCCTTCGAAAAGTCGCGCGTAGACGTGAGAGAACTCGCGCACGACGCGTTCGAACGTCTCGTTGAACTTCGCCTGCGTCTGCTGCTCGATTTCCTTGATCGATTCGAGCAACGTCTCACGCGCCTGCGTGAGATCGTCGAGTTGCGTACGCAGGAAGCGCTCGCGCTCCGCAAGTTCTTCGCGCTCCGCCTCGGCGTTCAAGTTGACGTTTGCGGTCAGGCGAGTGAGCTCGTCACGCAGACGCGGCAACTCCTCGACGACGGCGTCCGGATCCTTGTGATAGCGTTCCTCAACGTCGCGGCACTCATCATCGCTCGCCGGGTTCTGTGCAAACTGCGAAACGATCATCCCGAGCTCCGCCTCAATCTGCGTCATTCGCGTTCGGCGGCTCTCTCCCGCACCGGCGACCTCGCGTTCTTCGATCTCTGCGGTGTGAACCTCGCCCTCCAGCGCACTCTGCCGTTGCAAGAGCGACTCGCGTTCCTCGCGCGCCGTGTCGATCTGCGCGTCGGTCTCGCTCATGCCACGGCGCAGTCCTTCGATGTGCTTGTGCGACGCGCGGGTCTCCGGTAGCGGCGCATCGCCTCCCGCCGCTGCGATGTCGCGCCGCAGCCGCTCGATCTCGCTCGTGCGAAGCGTCGCCTCCGCGCGCGCCTCCGCGAGCGCCAGCTCGCGCCGCGCAGCCGTCTCGCGAGCCTGCTCGCGCGTTCGCTCGGCGCTCTCAACGTGCGTACGCGCGCCCCGTGCTTGTGTGTCGAGGGCGGCGAGCGCGCTGCGCATCTCGACGAGTTGTTCGCGTAGTTGCGCGGCGTGCGCGCGGCGGGAGAGAATGGAGCGTTCGCGCTGGAACCGCCCACCGGTGAGCGCGCCACCCGTCACCATCTCGCCGCCGAGCGTCACGATCGTCTGCGCTACGCCGCGTTCGAACAGCTGCATCGCGATGGTTGCATCCTCGACGACGAGAACGTCGCCGACGAGGTGCTCGATCAGCGGCGCGTAGTGCGGCGGTGCCGCGATCAGCTGCGAAGCATACCCAATGACACCCGGCTCGCGCGAGAGCGACGACCGTGCCGCACCGTCGCCATGCGGATGGACGCGATCGAGCGGCATGAATGTCGCACGTCCCTGTTCGGTGCGGTTGAGAAAGGCGATTGCTTGCTGCGCGTCGGCGGTCGTGCGCGTCACGATGTGCGAGAGCCGAGCACCGAACGCGACGTCCATTGCGTGCGCGTAGCGCTCCTCGATCGTAATGAGGTTCGAGACGATACCTTCGATACCGCCGAGCTCGCCGCGCTGCCACGCTTCGACGACGGCGCGAGTTCCAGGGACGTGGCCTTCGAGCGCGTTCTCGAGCTCCTCAATGGTAGTGAGCCGCGACTGCGCGGCAGCCATTGTCTCCGCGTGCTCTCGGTGAAGGCGCTCGGCGTGAAGGAACGCTTCGCGAGCTTCCAGCGCGCTGCGCTCCGCGGCATCGAGTGCGCCTCGCGCGTCGTGCGCCTGCGTTTCGACGGCCGTGAGATGGTCACGCCGCTGCGCGAGCTGCTCACTGGCATTCGCGAGCGATTCCTCGAGCGCTTCGCGCCGTGCGAGCGCGGCCGCGTACTCGGTCTCAGCGTGCGCGAGCTCGCCGCGCCGCTGCTGCCCCTCGGAGCGAAGCTCCTCGAGGTGGAGTTCTTGCCGGTAGAGCTGCGTTCGCGTTTGCGCAAGATCGGCTCCGAGCGCGGCGACCCGTGCGGCTGCGACCGCGCGGCGCTCCTCGTCGCCTTTCATCTCCTCTCGTAAGCGCTCGCGCTCCTCGCGCCGCGAGGCGCTCGCGCGCACGTACGAGAGAATCTCAAGGTCGCGTACGCGCGCGTTGACGCGCCGGTACCGCCGAGCGCGCCGCAGCTGCGTCTCCAGCTCCGGAATGCGCCGCTCCGTCTCCGCGATGAGATCGCTGATGCGAATCGCGTTTTGCTCCGTCTGCTCGAGACGGCGCAGTGACTCGTTCTTGCGCGCCAGGAACTTGCTGATCCCGGCCGTTTCTTCGAAGAGCTCGCGTCGCTCCGCGGGCTTGCTCTTGAGGACTGCGTCGATCTCACCTTGCGAAACGATGGCATATGAACCGGGGCCGAGGCCGGTTCCCATCAAGAGATCGTGCACGTCGCGCAGCCGAACCTGAGCGCGGTTGATGAAGTACTCGCTCTCGCCTGCGCGATAGGCGCGTCGGGTGATTTCTACTTCTTCGTACTCGATGGGCAAGGCATGGTCGGTGTTGTCGAAGGTGATCGAGACCTCCGCGAGCCCAAGCGGCTTGCGCTTTTCGTTGCCGGCGAAGATCACCTCTTCGAGCTTTCCGGAGCGCAGCGAGCGCGTCGACGTCTCCCCGAGCACCCAGCGAATCGCATCGACGAGATTCGACTTGCCCGATCCGTTCGGACCGACGATCGCCGTTATACCGGCACCGAACTCGACCGTCGTCGGCTCCGCGAACGTTTTGAAGCCGAAGAGCTTCACGCGCTTGAGCTTCACCGCGCGCGTACACTCACATCAAGCGCGCGCAGGGCATCTTGCGCCGCTGCCTGCTGTGCGATTTTCTTCGAAGAGCCGTGCCCTGTGCCCAAGAGCCGGCCGTTGACCTCGACGCGTGAGATGAACGACGGATGCTGCGGCGTGCCGCGCTCTTGGTCAACGTAGGACGGCGTCGCACCCATATGCGCTTGCGCGTGGTGCTGTAAGCGCGTCTTCGCATCGAGCGGCGCCCCCGTCTCGTGTTCGAGTCGCTCGACGTGCTCGCGCAGTACGAAGCGCCGCGCCCGCTCGACGCCGTAGCGTACGTACAGAGCGCCGACGACCGCCTCGAACGCGTCTGCGAGAATCGACGTGTTTTCCGCGCCCCCGGCATTACGCATTCCCGTGCCGAGCAGCACGAGCTGCGAGAAGCCGAGGCGGCGCGCCGTTCGCGCGAGCTGTGCGTCGTTGACGATCCACGCTTTGCGCAGCGTCAGCTCTCCTTCGGGCTCGTCCGGGAAGCGCTCGTACAGCCACGCTGCCGTGACTGCGCCGAGCACGGAGTCGCCGAGAAACTCGAGGCGCTCGTTCGAGGTCTGCTTGAGCTCGCGTGCGTAGCTCTCGTGCACGAAGGCTCGATCGATGGCATCGAGATCGGGGGCGAGACGAACACCGGCGAGCGCGATGAGCGCACGCAGTCGCCGTTTCCTGCTGTCGGCCGCCACGTCAACGCGGTTTGCCGAAGACGATCACGCAGTTGTGACCTCCGAAGCCAAACGAGTTCGAGAGCGCGGTGCGAACCGTCGCCTTGCGCGCGACGTTCGGTACGTAGTCGAGCGTGCACTCCGGATCCGGAAACTCGTAGTTGATCGTCGGGGGCATGACGTCGTTTGCCACGGAGAGTGCGGTCGCGACGCCTTCAAGGCCTCCCGCAGCCCCCAACGCATGCCCCGTCATGGACTTCGTCGAGCTCACGCCGATGCGGTACGCGTGCTCTCCGAAAGCCCGCTCGATCGCCTTCGATTCGGCAGGATCTCCAATCGGCGTTGCCGTGCCGTGCGCATTGATGTAGTCTATGTCCTTCGGCTCGATGCCGGCGCTCGCGCACGCGCGCTCGAGCGCGAGAACGACGCCGTCACCGTTGGGCTCGACTGCAACGATGTCGTATGCATCCGCCGATTGCCCGTAGCCGAGGATCTCTGCATAGACCGTCGCTCCACGGGCGCGTGCGTGCTCAGCCTCCTCGATGAGCAGAATGCCGGCGCCCTCTCCCAGAACGAAACCGTCGCGCTCGCGGTCGAACGGGCGGCAGGCGCGCGGAGGATCGTCGTTGCGCGTCGAGAGGGCGCGCATCGAACAAAAGCCTCCGATCGCGAGCGGCGTGATCGTCGCCTCCGTTCCCCCGGTTATCGCCGCGACGCAGTCCCCGTGCGCAACCAAGTTGTAGGCGGTCGCGATCGCATCGTTCGCGCTCGCGCACGCGCTCGCGGTCGCGAAGATCGGGCCGCGAAAGCCGAAGCTCATCGAGATGTGCGCGGGAGCGGCGTTGCTCATAAGCATTGGAATGAAGAACGGTGAGGTTCTCGCCCACGTGCCGAGCTCGTGGGCACGGTCGGACATCTCCCAAAACGTCCGGATGCCTCCGATACCGGTTCCGAGCACGACGCCGACGCGTTCGCGCACATCGGCGTCTTCGGGAAAGTGCGCGTCCGCGATCGCCTCACGAGCGGCTACAAACGCGAACTGCGTGAAGCGATCCATACGGCGCGCCTCTTTTCTGCCGATGAGCTCGCCCGGGTCGAAGTCTTTCACCTCGGCGGCAAAGCGCGTCGTAAAACCTGCGGCGTCGAAGCTCGTAATGAGCCCAACCCCGGACTCACCGGCACAAAGGCGACGCCAGAACTCTGCGCAAGCGTTACCGAGCGGAGTCACGGCGCCAAGTCCCGTGACAAAGACGCGAAGCCGAGCCGTCCTCCCGGCGGGGCTCGGATTGCGATGCAGCGAGTCCAAAACTAGGTGCAAGTTACGGGGGAGTTAATGTGGGACCTTCCCGCGGGTACCACCGCCTTCGCCGCTGAACTCTCGCCGCCGGTGACGACGCGAGGCGAGTTTCTCTCATTGACGATGGCCGCTGCAACCTGCGCGCTTCCCTCCTTCCCGGCTTCGATGCGTAAGCCGCCTGCGCTGCGTCGCGGCGATCGCGTCGGGTTGATCGCTCCTGCGTCGCCGCTTTCGAGTCACGAGATCGAAAAAGGCATCGAGCACGTGCGCTTGCTGGGGTTGGAACCCGTGCTAGGGCGCTTCGCCGCCGCGTCGAGCGGCTATCTGGCGGGCAATGACCGGGAGCGCGCCGCTGACTTCAACCGCATGGCGCGTGATCCGGAGATTCGCGGCATCATCGCGCTGCGCGGCGGTTACGGCACGATGCGCATTCTCGACGAGCTCGACTACGCCGCAATCGCAGCCGATCCGAAGGTCATCATGGGCTTCTCGGATCTCACGGCAGTACTCAACGCCGTCGCGAGGCGCAGCGGTGTCGTGACATTCCACGGTCCTCTCGCCGCGCGCGAGTCCGTCTTTGACGAAGCGACACTCCGGTACGTCGAACGCGCGTGCATGTCGCCGGAGCCGATCGGTACGCTTCGTGCGACTGAGGCGCGCGTCGTGCGCGCCGGTACCGCGCGAGGACGGCTCGCAGGCGGTAATCTGAGCCTCGTCTCCGCTTTGGTGGGGACCCCCTGGGCGCCCGCCTTTCAAGGGGCGCTTCTCCTCCTCGAGGAGACCGAAGAGCAGCCTTATCGCATAGACCGCATGCTGACCCAGTTGCGCCTCTCCGGCGCGCTCGAGGCAACCGAAGGCATCCTCTTCGGCGCCTGCACGCATTGCGAGGCAAACGGTCCTTCGATGACCGCGGGTCAGGTGATCGCCGACCGGCTTGGCGATCTCGATCGGCCGGTTCTCGCTGGGCTTCCTTTCGGGCACATTCACGAGCAGTGGGTACTGCCGATCGGCCTCGAGGCCAGGCTCGATGCCCAGAGCTTGAGTCTGGAAATTCCCGAGGCCGCGGTTCGCCCGTAACGTCCTTGCCAAGGCCGGGGGCCCCTGTTACAATCACGCGGCTATGGTCCGCTTTGATCTCCAACTCTTCGCGACGAAGAAGGGAGCCGGCTCGACCCGCAATGGCCGCGATTCGAACGCTCAGCGCTTGGGTGTCAAGAGGTTCGGCGGTGAGCGCGTGGTCGCAGGGAACGTCATCGTGCGCCAGCGCGGGACGCAGTTCCATCCCGGTGAGAACGTCGGCATGGGGAAGGACCACACGATCTTCGCGCTCGTCGCAGGCACGGTCGAGTTCACCGACCGCCGCAACCGCAAGCACGTCAACGTTAGGTCCGCAGCCTAATTTTCGATAGAACGCTCGGATTTCGCCCATGCGGGTTTCGCCTCGGGGCTCATTTACCGCAGTAAACCTCGCCCGCTCGGCTCCTACGCCTGAGCGAAATCTGCGCTTTCTGTGCAGTTCATCGACGAAGCAACGGTAAACGTCGCGGCCGGGAACGGCGGCGACGGCATCGTAGCGTGGCGGCGCGAGAAGTATATCCCGAAAGGTGGTCCGGCGGGCGGTGACGGCGGCGCAGGCGGGAGCGTTTTCCTCGAGGCGACGAGCGCGCTCTCCACGCTCGTCGAGTTTCGTTACCGGCGCAGCTTCGAGGCGGAATCCGGTAAGAACGGCGGCAGCTCCAACAAGTCGGGGCGCAGCGGTGAGGATCTCACGATCCACGTTCCCGCGGGTACACTTATCTATCGTTCATATGAAGGAAGATCCGAGGCACTCATCGCCGACCTCGCACAGCCCGGTGAACGCGTGCTCGTCGCCAAGGGCGGACGCGGCGGCCTCGGCAATCAGCATTTTGCAACGAGCGTGCGCCAAGCGCCACGGTTTGCAGAGCGCGGAGAACCGGGTCAGCGTTGCACGCTCCGTCTTGAACTGAAGCTTCTCGCCGACTGCGGGATCGTCGGCGTTCCCAACGCGGGAAAATCGACGCTCCTCTCCGTCGTTTCGGCCGCGCGGCCGAAGATCGCCGACTATCCGTTTACGACGCTCGAACCACAGCTCGGCGTCGTACGCATCTCCGACGAAGAGTCTTTCGTGCTCGTCGATGTCCCGGGGCTCATCGAAGGCGCGCACGAAGGCGCGGGACTCGGCGACCGGTTCCTGCGACACGTCGAGCGCACGCGGGTTCTCCTCCACTTGCTCGATGGCGCGAAGCCGTTCGAGGAGATCGTGCACGACAGGACGACGATCGAGAATGAGCTGCGCGCTTGGAACGAGAGCTTGGTCGAGAAGCCGATGCTCCTCTGCCTCTCGAAACTCGACCTTCCCGATGCGCGCCGGAGCCTCTCCCTGCTGCGGGAGCGATTCGGTGAAGTTCACGGCGTCAGCGCCGTCACCGGAGAGGGCGTGCGCGAGCTCCTGTACGCCGTCACGCGCGCGATCGCCGCTGCGCCGCAGCCTCCAGAAGCGCAGCCGGAGGCGCGTATCGATCTCGTGCCGCGCGCAGATTTCTCGATCGAGCGCACGAACGATGGAAGCTTCGTCGTTCTCGGCGAGCGCATCGAGCGGCTCGCCGCTATGACGAACTTCGAATCCGATGAGGCGCTTGCGCGCTTCGAGCAGGCTCTCGAGCGCATCGGCGTCGAGCGGCGGCTGCGAGAGATGGGCGCCTCCGAAGGGGACACGGTGCGGATCGGCGCGTATGAGTTCACGTACTCGTGAAGGTCGGCATCTTCGGCGGGACATTCGATCCCGTACACAACCTGCATCTCTTCATCGCTGAGGCGGTGCGTCGTCTCGAGGGGCTCGATCGCGTACTCTTTGTCCCGGCGAACCACCAGCACTACCGACCGCAGCCGCTCGCCTCAATCGAGGATCGCTGCGCCATGGTGCGCGCGGCGATCGCAGGCAATGACGCGTTCCTCTTCGACGACACCGATCTGCGCGATGACGCAAGTGGGTACACGGCCGACCTCATTCCCGCACTGCGAGAGCGCCATGCAGGGGCGGCTTTTACCTTCATCATCGGGGCAGATTCACTCGTCAACTCGCAGTGGGTACGCTTCGACGAGGTGCTCGAGTCTTTAGATCGATTCGTGATCGCTCCGAGAGCGGGTATCCGCCCGGAGGCGGTAGAGCGCGCGATCGCGACGGTTGAAGGCCCTCTTCGCGAAAGGATTCGCGTGCTCAACCTGCCGGAGCTTCCGGAGTCGGGAACGCTGCTGCGATCGCTCCTCGCGCAGCGGCAGTCGGTTCGCTATCTCGTTCCTGAGGCCGTTTGGACGTACATCGTCGCGCACGAGTTGTATGGCTATGACACGTCGGCGCTCTAGGCGATACTGCGGGGCTATGCTCGCGGTCGCGCTGTGCGGCTGCACGCCGGGGCCGAACGACGCAGCCGTGTGCAGTGCGTTTTCGCAGATGCACAGCGGCGTCGAAGTCACCGCCGATGGCCGCGTCGTTCACGTGTTCGGAACGAGTGTCGGCCCGAGCGGCCCGCACGAGGGATTTCTCCTGTCCCTGCGTAGCGGCTGCGCGCTCGTCGTACGCGTCGAGACGAATGTTGCCTTCACCGGTCCGATCCCGCTGCACACCGGCGACACGGTCGTCGCGAGAGGTGAGTACGAGTACGATCCGAGCGGCGGCGTCATCCACTTCACCCATCGCGAGCTGCGCGGGCGCCATGCGGGCGGATATGTCGAAACCGGCGGGCGCTTCTACTGGTAAGGAGCTGCGGGAGATCGTCCTCGCGAGCGGCTCCCCGCGGCGCTTGGAGCTCTTGCGAAGCCTCGGCTTCGCTGTGGAAGTCGCCCGCAGCGGATACGATGAGCCCAACGACGAGAGGCTTGCGCCTCCAGAGCTCGCCGCTCACCACGCCCGCGCAAAACTCGACCTCGTTCGCCCGCGTTTTCCCGCGGCCGCGGTCGTCGCAGCCGATACCGTCGTCGATCTCGACGGGCACTCTCTCGGGAAGCCGAACGACGCTCGTGAAGCCGCCATCATGCTTCGGTCGCTCTCTGGGCGCTCGCACCGCGTGCACTCCGCCTACGCGCTCGCCCTTCCGGGTGCGCAGGCGCCGCTCGAGCGCCTCTCGACGACCCTCGTCCGCTTCCACCACCTAAGCGAGGACGAGATCGCGGCCTACGTCGCGACCGGCGAGCCGATGGACAAAGCCGGGGCGTACGGCATACAGGGCCGAGCGACTGCTCTCGTCGAGACGATCGACGGAGACTATTGTACCGTCGTCGGCTTCCCCCTCGGCGATTTCATCCGCACGTTGCAGGACTTGGGATTTAGGCTTCCGAGCGCGAAGTGAATCACTCGCCCCCGTGTACCAAGACGAACGCAAACTTCTCGCGCTGATCGGCGTCATCGTCGTCGCCGGAGTTCTCCTATTCGTCCAAATAGGAGCCGCTCGCAGCGGGCGTCCGGGGCCGATCATATGGGCGGGGTCAACGGCAGTCGCCTTCGTCGAGCAAGTCGCCTCGGCATTCATCGATGGCGTGCGCGGCGCAGGTGGGACCGTGCTTTCGGTTCCGCAGATGAGCCGTCAGAACGCGTCGTTGCGCGCGCAAAACGAGCAGCTTCAGGCGGAGAACGCCCGCCTCCAGGAAGAGATTGCGGCGGAGGCGTCGACTGCGGCGATCGACCCGGTGGTACGGGACGATCCCGACGGCATCGAGGCGCGCGTCATAGGCTTCCCGCCGGAGAACGAGTCGCGCACCGTGACGATTGACCGCGGATCCCGGGCGGGTGTGAAAGCGGACGACGGCGTCATCGCACCGGAGGGTGTCGTAGGGCGTATAGCAGAGGTCGGCCCATTCTCGAGCACCGTGTTGCTCATCACCGACTATACCAGCCGAATTCCCGCGATCGTTCGGCGCGGACGCTGGTGGGGCATCGCGCAGGGAAATCTCACGAGCGTTCGGTTGCAGTACGTCTCACAAGATGCTACCCTGCGCGTCGGCGACGTCGTCGTGACGGGAAATGGCCGCTCGTTCGACTCCGGAGTGCCGATCGGTACGATCGTCGAGATCGACCACAACGACGCCGCGCTCTACCAGACCGCCGTCCTTCGCCCGGCCGTAGAGCTCGGTGCACTCGATCGCGTTGTCGTACTCTCGAAGTAAAGCGCCGCCGCGCTACACCGGCCCCGCCGTTCGTGTGGCTGCGGCGTGGCTCATCGTGGCGCTCGTCGTTCAAGCGACGCTCATGCATTATGCCGTCGTGCGGGGTGTCGAGCCAAGTCTCGTGCTCGTGGCGGTCGTCTGGTACGCGATGCGCGCAGATGCGTGGCGAGCGACGCTCTATGGCTTTTTTGCCGGCCTCGGAGAGGATCTGATCGCTTTCGACGCCGGCGGCGCGTGGACGTTCTCGACGGCGATCGCTGCGTTCCTCGCCTCGCTGCCGACGCGGCGCTTTTTCGAAGATTCTATACCGCTCCTCATGCTCGTCACGGCCTGCGCGACGCTCGTGCGCGCGGTCATCTTCTGGAGCGTCTTGACGATTGAGGGCTACCCGCCCGGGCTTGGAACGCTCCACTTTCATGAGGCGCTCCTGCAAGCGGTGCTCAATGCCGCGCTCGCGGGTGCCGTCATGCTCGTCGCGCGGCGCTGGGAACGGCGCGGCATCTCTCGGCGGCGGCGATGACGCCGCTTCGCCCCGCGCGTAGGCGCATCTCGTGGGAACGACCGCCGCTTCGAATCATCGTCTTTGCGATCGTGATGCTCGTCGCGCTCATGGTGCTCGCGGTACGTCTGGCGATCATCCAACTTCTGGATGGTGCGACGTATCGCGCGCAGGCACAAGAGAACCAGATTCGCCTCATCCGCGTTGCGGCGCCACGCGGACTCATGTACGATCGGAACGGCATCGTCATCGCACGTAGCCGCCCCTCGTTCGTCGTCGCGCTCATTCCATCGGAGATCGAGAGCCTTGCGCACGAGATGCACGTTCTGTCACAAACCATCGGTGTGCCGGAGCGCTCCCTCATGGAGCGGCTCTTCCACCACCACGGCATCGACTACACGAGCTTCTCGCAGATCGTCGCGAACGAACCGTACGGCCCGATCATCCTCGCGGTCGATCTCCCGGTTCCCACGGTTGCACGGCTCTCGGAGATTCTCACCGACCTTCCCGGCATCGACGTCGAGGTGCAGCCTATTCGTGACTACCCATACGACGAGATCGGATCGCACATCATCGGCTACGTCGGCGAAATCAGTGAAACGGAGTATGCGCGCCTGCGCAGGTTCGGCTATTCGCCGAACGACGTGATTGGGAAAGATGGGCTTGAAGCGGAGTACGACACGTATCTGCGCGGGCAGCCGGGCGGCGAGCAGATCGAAGTCGATGCCTCGGGGCAGGTCGTGCGCGGAGCGGAGTTTCCGCAGAAACCCGCCATCCCAGGTGATGCACTCGTCACGACGATCGACTGGCGGTTGCAGCGCATCGCCGAGTACGCCCTCGCGGCCGGCATCAGGAGTTGGGGGCACGGGCAGCCGCTCTCGGGCGCAGTCGTTGCCGAGGATCCGTACACCGGTGGAATCCTCGCACTCGCAAGTTATCCCAACTTCGATCCGAATGCGTTTGCGCGAGAAGACTCGCAGCAGGTCGAGGCCTATCTCACGTCGCCGCTCGAGCCGCTCTTCGATCGCGCAATCGCCGCAGCAACACCGACCGGCTCGACGTTCAAGATGGTTACCGGGTCTGCCGCGCTCACCGAGGGCGTCGTCAAGGTGGACCAAGTCGTCTATGACAGCGGCGAATGGGACTGCGGCGGCTACATCGCGCGCGACATCGCGGCAGGAGGACTCGGCGACACGACATTCATTCCTGCGCTCGCCGCTTCGAGCGACGGTTATTTCTACCGGCTCTCCTGGTATCTGGGCAACGAACGCCTGCGGAAGTGGGCGCTGCTCTTCGGTCTGGATCAGCTCACCGGCGTCGATCTTCCCGGCGAAGGACAGGGAAACTGGCCAACCGACGCATGGATGGAACGCACGTACAACCTGCCGCTCGAACCGAGCGATGCGTGCTTCCTCGGCATCGGACAAGGCGCGATGCAAGCGACACCGCTCCAAATGGCAAACGTTGCCTCCGCGGTTATCAACGGCGGCACGCTCTATAGCCCGCACGTCGTCAGCCAGATCGTTACACCAACCGGCGCCCTCGTCCGGCGCATGCCCATTCGGATTCTGCGCACGATTCCGGCCTCGCCGCAGGCGCTCGCAGCGGTTCGGGCCGGAATGGCCCGCGTCACGGATCCGGGCGGAACAGCGTACGGCCTCGCGATAGCAGGGCTGCCGTTCTCCGGGAAGACCGGTACTGTTGAGACCGAAGGCGGGCACGGTCCGAACACGACGTGGTTCGTCTGCTGGGTGCCCACCGATCATCCGAAGTTCGCGATGGCGGTGTTCGTCGACCGTAGCGGCGGTTACGGCGCCAGCGTCGCGGCGCCGATCGCACGCGCGATCCTTGTGCAGTACTTTAGAAAGAAGTAGGCTCGTCGGTTCGCACCGCGATCAGCGTCTGCCAGATCGCTTCGCGCACCCGAGCATCGGGCTCGTCGGCGAGCGCAGCCTCGAGCACCGCTGTGGCCCACGTACTCGCGACGACGCCGAGCCGCGCGACGATTGCACGACGCTCTTGCGCGTCGAGTGCTGCGGTGTCGGCGAGAATCGTCGCGGTCCAGCTCGCGCTTGGCGGGTAGAGCGCGATCGCAGACGCTGCAGCCTCCCGCGCAGCGCGATGGCGCTCGGCCGCGACGTAGACTGCCGCCGCAAGAAGCAGTATGACGAGAACGCCGATGAGCGGCACGTTATGCTGCCAGAACGGCCGCAGCTCTAAGCGCGTCGACCGCGCTACGCAGTTGCTCGTGCAAGGCGGGCTCCGCATCTTCGACGAGCGCTTGGAGAAATATTTCCGCAGACTGCTCGGCGAGCTCGGCAAGGCGACGCGCGAGGATCGTGCGGTAGCCGGCGAGGACGGTGCGCTCGACTCCGCGACAACGGATCGTCGTGCCGAGCAGCTCCGTCAAGAGCATCCACGGAACCGCCGAGCCGAGCGGTGCTCGCTCGACCTCGCCGAGAAGCGCACTCATGCGGTCCTTCGCCAGGTCTCCGATGAGGCACAGCTCCGGCGGCGCGGCGTCGTCGTTCCGAGTTTCCGTCTCGACGAGTGCTCGAGCAACGTCGATCAGGGACGTGCGCATCTTCTCGCTCTCCATCTGCGCCGCTCGTACCGTGCTCGGAGCGCGCACGAAGAGTCGCTCGCAATGCTCACGTAGCGGCTCGCCGAAGCGCTCGAGCGAATCCGACAGCTCCGGCGACTCGATGACCAGATTGGGCAGCAGCAGCGCGATCGCGATCGCGTGTGTGAGGAGTCCGTTGCCGGCGCCGTGCTCGAGGACGCGAACGCGGCGCAAGAACGAGCGCGCAGAGAGCGCGAGTGCGGCTCTCACCGCACGACGAAGACGGCTTCTTGCTTCTTCGAAGGAACGGTGAGCAGCGAAAGCGTCGAGACGATGCGCTCGGCACGCTCGCCGGGATGCTGCGCGAGAAAACGCTCGACGATACCGCTGCGCCCGGAACCCGCGAGCGCGTGCGCGGCGGCGAGTGCTACGCCTTCGCTTGGATCCTGCAGTGCGTATTCGAGCAGGTGCGTCGAGCGATCGTCATCGAGCGCAGCGACCGCGAAAACGAGGTCGCAGCGCGCGCAGTCCGAGAGCCCGGCAAACTCTTGTCCGGCTTCGTGAGTCCAGGTCGTCGTCGCTTGCAACGGTGCCACCTCGACTTGGTCGAGCAGCGTCGGCTCCGTGATCGGCGGGCGCGGCGCGATCACGGCGTAGATACCCAGAGCGATGCCCGCAATGAAGAGAATGGCGATAGCAATGGTAATCAACATGGTGAGAGCCTCAGGACACCGCTGCTCGTAGTGAAGTGAGCCAGACGTCGAGTGCGCCGTCCAGAACCACATCCTGACGGCGTTGCAGCGCCTCGATGAACTCCGCCGACTCGGCTTCGCAGAGCGTATCGAGACGATCGATCAAGAGCCCGCGGTAATGCTCGATTTGCGGCGTGCCGTCCGGCAAGAGCCGCGCGAGCGCAGACCACGAAAGGGCCGTCGCGAGCGGCGCTCCACGGAGGCGTTCGCCGATCTCGCGCAAGGCTGCCGGATCGTAGGCGCCCCGTAGCGTCAGTGAAGCACCGGGCGGATCCGCCGGCGCGCCGTGCGCCGCCGCTGCTTCGTGAACCACATGCTCGATCGAGGCTCGCAACGAGGGAGTCTCGATATCGCGCGGTGCGAGGGCGTAGCTGGGTAGACGCAGCTTGATGAAGAGCCGGTCGAGCTCTTCGCGCAGCGCCGCGCTTACCGGCGCTACGGTGACGCGCCCATCGCCGACGGCGTCGGGCAGGAAGGCGCGTAACGCAAAGAGGTGCGTCACAAGGCCGCTGAAGCGTGCCTCTTCTAAGAATCGCAGCGTTCGTCCAAGCCATTCATTGCTGAACCCGAGCACCGTTCCGACGTGGGACGCGTCGACGACGCGCCCATTCGAGTAGGTGCCCTCTCCATTGTGGAAACTGCCACTGCTCGGCCCCTCCCCGCCGGAGCCCGCGATTGCCGGAGTCAGCTCCGCGAGGCGCTCGTCTCGCGCCGCCGCGTCAGGCGTCGGGCCGACGAGTCCTTCGAGACCGAACTGCAAACCCGGAATAGCGTTGGCGAAGACCGGCGCCGCCCGCACCTTGAGTTCGTCCGATGCGAGCTCGTCGTATCGGTCGCCATCGTACGTGATGTGCGCAACGCGCACGATCGCCTCACCGGCGGGAAGCTGATTGTGCACGACGTCGCGCCAGCGAATCGTCGCTTCCACACCTGGGTCGAAGTCATTGAGCACGATACCGCGCTCGTTCGCGAACGGCCCGACCGCACCGACGTCACGAATCGGAACGTCGTTGACGCTCGTCGAGTTCGGTACGTAAATGAGTGACGTGAGCTGCGCGACGCGTATCTGCACTTGTCGCGCGGGACCGTCGCCGCCGTTGCGCAGGTGCAGCGCCCACTCGATCGTCTCGCCGAGATCCGCGAAGTCGTTGGGGTTGCTTCTGAAGCTTCCCACGGAAAAATCCGGTGTTGCGGTCGTCACGATGGTGAGGCGCTCGAGCGGCACGGGCAGCATCGAGTCGGCCGTCAAGACGGCGTCTACCGTGAGCGGATGCTCTTTCGGTACGCTGCGCAGGAGGCGCAGCCCCAGGCGCGCCTGAGCTTGTGCACCGGGCGCAATCTCGCCGAAGAGGATCGAAGAACGTTCGCGCGTTGCGCCCTCGACGCTCTCGAATCGCGCCTCGGGCGATACCAATAGGCGGAGGCGCACGTTGCGCGCCGCGTCGCTCCCGATGTTCAAGACGTTCACGAGCACCTCGGCAAGCTGATTCGGACGCAAGAGCGTGCCGCTCGCGAGCTCGAGGTGCGAGCTCGCCGGAGCAAAAGCCGGATGCGAGTCGATACGCCAGCTCGCCTCGCCGAGCTGCGTCTCGCCGAGCTCACGAGTCGTCAAGGAGGCACCGATCACGATGTCACTGCGATCCGCGTACGGCGTGCGCACGTGCGCTTGCAACGCGATGCGTCGCGTAGCGTACGGCTCGATCGAACCGAGCTCGGCGACGCCGTTCTCCATAGGGATGCCGACGCCGCGTTCGCTCAATCGCACGTCCTCGAGCGCAGGGTCGAGACGCAGCTGCAGTGTAGCGTCCTGCACCGGTGCGCTACCGTCGTTTGCGACTGCTATCGTTGCCTCAACCTCTTGACCCGGACGCACGACGCCCTCACCCGAACGCCGTATCGTATTGCGGCGGCGCACGAGCGCGGGCTCCGAGCGTACGACCACGCTGCGCTCGAAGCGCCGGTTGCCTTCACCCTGCGACGGTTGCCAGCCCAGACTCGCAGCTACCGGCAGCGTCGCGCCGTCGGGCAGCGGTGCAACTGCAATTGCCTCGCAACGAAGCTCGACGCGCTCGCCGCCCTCGACTCTGCCGAGATCGAAGACGACATGATCGCCGCGCCGCTCGCGACTCGGACGTCCATCAGTGCGCGAGGCCCCTCGAACGTAGAGCAGCGACTCCGGAAGATCGACTGAAAGCCACGTTGATTCCGCGGCAGCCGTGCCGGAGTTACATGCGACGAAGGTGAGCACGACACGCTCGCCCGGATGCACTTGCGTCGCCGGCTCGACCGTAAACGTCGTACGGTCATCGGCGAAATCCGGCGCCGCGTGCACGACGAGCACGGTGGGATCGAGTGAGAAGGCTGCCGTCTCCTGCGATGCAACCTGCGCATGAGCAATGACGCGAGTGCCGTCGGGTAACGGCGAATCGATGCGTACGCGATAGACGAGCATCGCGCTTGCACTTGCTGAGAGCGAAGAGGCGACGATCGGCGCGTAGACGCGGTCGTAACCACAACCGAGATCGCGCTCGATCTCGCGTCCGTTTACCCTCGCAGAGCCGGGAACGTAGCTCGTGTGCTCAGGAATCGGCGCAACCACGACGACGTCGTGCGCGCTCGACTCTCCCGCGTTGTGTATACGAACGGTGATCTCGGCCTCCGCACCCGGCGCGGGCTCGCGACGCGTCTCGATCGTGATCCCGGTCAACGCGTTGTGCAGCTGCGGGCGGCTGCGCGCGATGAGACGGACGACATTCGAGCCGACCGGTTGGACCTCGAAGGATGCGACGGCCGCCTGAAGCTCGATCGTCGTGCCGTTTTCAATGGCGCCGACGACGCTGTAGGCGATTTCGAGCCGCCGCTCTTCACTGGGTGCGACGTCGCCGATGTGCGCACCGTTTCTCGCGAGCAACGGCGAGTTCCCGAGCTCGTCGTCGAGATCGGCGCCGTCGAGGCGTCCGCTCCCGACGAGATAGACGAGCCCCTCAGGAAGATTGAAGCGCACCCGGACGCCGGTTGCGGCAGCTCCGCCGTTGTTACGGAACGTAAAGCTTGCACGCACGGTCACTCCAGGTTCTAACTCGCGCTCGGGAGAAACCACGAGCGTTCGGAGCCCTTCGGGCAACGTCGGCGCGCCCGGCGCGAAAACTTCCGACAGGGTACGCATAGGTAGGGCCTGACTGGTTCGCCCGTGCCTGAGCAGCCCCCTTGACGAATTTCTACTGCTTTAGTCACCGCGAAAGGGACCATTAGATGCTTGCCGTGACCCAAGATCGCATCGCCGCCGCCGTCGGACGCTTAGGGGCCGAGAACGCCTTTCAGGTCCTGGCACGCGCCCGGGCTCTAGAAGCCAAGGGGCGCCGCGTCGTGCACATGGAGATCGGTGAGCCGGATTTCGATACGCCGCAGCACATTAAGGAGGCCGCGGTTGCGGCGCTCTACGCCGGGGAGACACACTACCTGCCCTCCGCCGGGCTCGCCGAGCTGCGCAGCGCCGTCGCGGAGTACTCGAGCCGCTTCCGCCGGATCGAGCCGGGGTATTCACCGGAGAACGTCATCATTACGCCCGGCGCCAAGCCGGCGATCTGGAACACGCTCTGCGCCCTCCTCAACCCCGGGGACGAGTTCGTCTATTTCGATCCGGCCTATCCCGCCTACGCGTCCGCAGCCGGCTATCTCCAGGCAAAGGTCACGGCGATTCCACTGCGCGAGGAGCGCAACTGGCGCATGGATCTCGACGAGCTCGAACGCAGCGTCTCCGAACGTACGAAGCTGCTCGTCATCAACTCACCACACAATCCGACCGGCGGCGTTTTGCAACGAGAGGATCTCGAGCGAATCGCCGAGCTCGCCAAGCGTTTCGACTTCTTGGTCCTTGCCGACGAGATTTACAGCCGCAACCTCTACCTCGAAGGCGAGTACCTTTCGATCGCCTCGCTGCCCGGCATGCGCGAGCGCACGATCATCGTTGACGGCTTCTCGAAAGCCTATGCGATGACGGGCTGGCGCCTTGGCTACGCGATCATGGACGAGAAGCTCGCGAACGTCGTGACGCTCTTCAACAACAACACCTTCAGCTGCGTTGCCTCGTTCGTGCAGCGCGCCGGAATCGCGGCACTTCACGGACCCGACGAGCCGGTGCGCGCGATGAATGCGACGTTCCGCGAACGGCGCGATCGTATCGTTGCGGGGCTGAACGCGATCCCGCACCTCTCGTGCACGCTTCCCGAGGGCGCGTTCTACGCGTTCCCCAACGTAAGCCGCATCACGAGGGACGGGCGCAAGCTCGCGAGCTTCCTTCTCGACGAGGCGGGCGTCGCGTGCACCGCAGGAGCGGCATTCGGAGCAGCGGGCGAGGGATATCTGCGCTTCTCGTACGCAGCGTCACTCGAGGACATCGACTGGGCACTCTCCGCAATCGCCGAGGCGCTGCCCGCGTTTCGAGGCTGACTGCTCGGCCGGCTCTAGAAACCGCTCGGGCGTCTGACGAGCGAGTACGCAAGCAACGAGAGGACGATCAACACTTGCTGTTGGGAGTCTAGCGCGTCGCGCAAGTACTAACACCGCTACATGCACAAAGCCGCCTTCTCCGCAGCTAGAGAAGTTTCATTGCGCGTTTGACGTCGCGCAGAACGCCTGAGGCGATCCCACGTACGTGTTGCGTGCCCTCTTCTATAATCTGCGTCACGCCTGCGCGATCGCGACGGTACGCGGCGAGCCGTTCGCGCACGGGGCGAAGATACTCGTTGAGTGCGTCGGCAAACTCGGTCTTGTCCTGCACGCAGCCGAGTTCGCCGGAGCGACACGTCGCCGCCACGATATCGACCCGCAGCGGATTGACGAACTTCCAGAGAGCGAAGAGCGGACAGATCTCGGGCCTTCCGGGATCGCCACGCCGAATCTTCTGCGGATCGGTCACCATCGAGCGCACTTTCTTCGTCGTCGTCTCTTCGTCGTCGGCGATGAGAATCGCGTTGTCGTAGGACTTGCTCATCTTGCGCCCGTCGGTGCCGAGCACTTCCGGAAACTCCGAGAGCGTCGGCTGCGGTTCGATGAGAACGTCACGGCCCTCCCCGTAGAGAAAGTTGAAGCGGCGCACGACCTCGCGTCCGAACTCGAGGTGCGCGACCTGGTCGCGTCCCACCGGAACGCGCTCGCCGCGCACGACGGCTATGTCGCACAACTGGAGCAGGGGATAACCGAGAAAGCCATACGTCGCAATCTCGCCGCCGAGTGCATCGATCTGCCCCTTATACGTCGGTACGCGCTCAAGCCAAGAGACCGGCACCATCATCGCGAGCAACGCCTCCAACTCGCCGATCTCCGGCACACCGGATTGCAGGTAGATCGTCGCTTTCGTCGGATCGACACCCGCCGCGAGCCAGACGGCGACCATTTCCTCACGCGCGGCGCGAATCGCCTGCGGGTCTTTGAACCCGGTCGTGTACGCATGCAGGTCGGCTATCTCAAAGAACGCCTCGGCGGTTTCGCAGTACTGCGCCCATTGCGTCAGGACGCCGACGAGATGACCGATGTGCAGACCTCCCGTCGGCCGCATCCCGGACATCACGCGAGGCTTGCGAATGCCGCTCATCGCCGCGCTATTCTCCGCGAGCGTTCGCCGTCATCTTCTCACGGAGATACGCACGCGCGCCGACGACGGCGTCGCGAAGGTGACGGCCGTGCGCGAGCTCACAGGCGATTGCCATCGCGAGCGTGCAGCCCGTCCCGCGCATCACCCCAGCGATGCGCGGAGCTGCAAAGCGCTCCGCACTACCGCGCGTGACGAGAACGTCGACGGGATCACCGTCGAGGTGACCGCCTTTGAGCAGGACCGCGGCACAGCCGCGCTCGCGCAGTTCTCGCGCCGCAGCGTCCATCTCGCTTTCTCCGATCCGGGTGCGCCCGAGAAACGCCGCGGCCTCCATGAGATTCGGCGTCAGGATGACGTTTGAAAGACGCGCGAGTCCGTCGCGCAGCGAAACGAAACCCTCTTCGTCGATCAGCTCGCCGCCCGTGCTCGCTTCCAGCACCGGGTCGACGACGGTCGGAACCGGCGACCTCGCGATAAGGTGCTCTGCTACGATGCGGACGTTCTCGGCCGAGCCGAGGGCGCCGACACGAATTGCATCGGCATGCACCTTCGCAAGCGCCTGCAATTGAGCTTCGACGACATCGCCGGGAAGGACGTAGAGCTCCCGTAGTGCCTCATCGTCCTGCGCGCTGGCGGCCGCAATCGCGGTCACGACACCGCAACGATACTCGTTGCCGACGGCGATGTCGCGTCCGACACCCGCGACATTGCGTGGATGGGTCGTGCCGATAGAGAGAATCGTCGGCACTGAGCTAGCCCCACAAACGCACGAGCGCGGCGGCTGCCGCAGCAGGATCACCGGCATCAGCGACCGCCGAGATCGTTGCCGCCATCGCGACGCCGCTTTGCCGTACCTCGCGAAGCGTTTCGAGCGTGATGCCGCCGACCGCTGCGACCGGGAGCGGCGCAGCCGCGGCGATGTGGCGCAGTCCCTCAATACCGATCGGGTCGCCGGCGTCGGCCTTCGAGTGCGTCGAATAGACGGAGCCGACGCCGGCATAGTCGGCGCCGCCACGATACGCGGCACGCATCTCCTCTTCACTCGCGCAAGAGAATCCGAGAAGCATCTCCGGTACTTCCGCGCGCACGGCGGCGGCGTCGGAGAAGCCGGGGTCGCCGGGCCCCAGGTGCGCACCATCACATCCGAACGCTCGCGCAGTGCGCCAGTCATCGTTCAAGATGAGGAGGGCGCCGTGCGCGAGCGTTAGCTCTCGCAGCGTGCGCAATGTCGCCGGCTCGATCCCGCCCTTCGCGCGATACTGCACGATGCCGACTCCGGCGGCAAGCGAGGCGCGGACGATGTCGAGCACTCGTTCCGATTCGTTCACGATGAGGTAGATGCCGTGCAGCTGCAAAACGCGCTGCGCGCGCGTCATTCTTTCAGCAAGCGATCGCCGAGGTCCACGAGCTCATGCTCGTCGGTGAAGTGGAACTCGATACGACCACCGTTACCGTTGCGCACGACATTGACACGCACACCGTACCGCTCGCGCAGACGCGCTTCGAAGTCGCGCTCCTCCGCAGAGAGCGGGCGCAACGGACGCGCGGTCGTGATGCGTGGTGTTCCCGCCTCCGACGCGAGCCGCTCGAGCTCGCGCACCGAGAGCCCCTGCGCCACCACGCGCGCAGCGAGGGCCATGCGTTCGCGCTCCGGTACGGCAAGGAGCGCACGCCCATGACCGCCGGAGAGGCGTCCGTCGACGATCATCGCTTTGATCGCGTCGTGAAGCGTCAGCAGGCGCAGCGCGTTTGCGACCGCCGGCCGGCTCTTGCCGACACGTTGCGCCACGCGCTCCTGCGTCAGCTCATAATCTTCCATCAACTGAGCATAGCCCGCAGCTTCCTCCAACGGGTTCAGGTCTTCACGTTGGAGGTTCTCGACGATCGCCGTCTCGAGCGACGCGCGATCGCTCTGCTCGCGGACGATCGCCGGAATCGCCGTGCGCCGTAGGGCCGCGCAGGCACGCCAGCGCCGCTCGCCCGCGACGATCTCAAAACGGTCGCCTCGCGGGCGAACGATGATCGGAACGAGCACGCCGTGCTCTTGAATGGAGTGCTGCAACTCCTCGAGCCCGCTCTCCGGAAAGGCTTTGCGCGGCTGAAAGGGATTGGGAACGATGCGATCGAGCGGGATCTCACGTAGCCCCGTTCCTTGCGCCGGAGTTACGGGCAGCGGCGCATCGCCGAGCAAGGCGTCGAGACCGCGACCGAGCCCACGCGACGGCTTCGCGCTCATACCTGGAGTTCCGCCGGCTCGAGCATCTCGCGCGCGAGCGACATGTAGGCCTGCGCGCCGCGGCTCTTCGGGTCGAAGAGCATCACCGGCTTCCCGTACGACGGGGCCTCGGAGAGCCGCACGTTGCGCGGAATCTGCGTTTTGAACATTTGCTGCGGAAAGAAGCGCGCGAGCTCTTCGAGCACCTCGACGGCCAGTCGCGTGCGACCGTCGTACATCGTCACGAGAACACCGCTCACGTGCAGCGGCGGATTGAGCGCCTCTCGTACGCGATTGATAACGCGCGTCAACTGCGACAGCCCTTCGAGTGCGTAGTATTCGGCCTGCACGGGGATAAGCGCCTCGCTCGCGGCAACCAGTGCGTTGATCGTTAGAAGCCCGAGCGACGGTGGTGAGTCGACGAGCACGTACTCGTATTGCTCGACGAGCGGCTGCAGCGCCTCTCGTAGACGCGTCTCGCGCGAGAGCTCGGAGACGAGCTCGATCTCAGCACCAGCGAGGTTGATCGTTGCAGGAACCAGATCGAGGCGCTCGACTTCCGTCCTGCGCAGCGCCGTTTCGATTCCGGCTTGGCGCATGAGGATCTCGTAGGTGCTCGGCAGTGCACCGGCCTTCTCGACACCGAAACCGGTGGTCGTATTTCCTTGAGGATCGCCGTCGATGACGAGCACGTTCTTGCCGAGCAGTGCCAAGGCCGTGCCCAGATTGACGGCGGTCGTCGACTTGCCGACGCCGCCTTTCTGATTGACGAGCGCAATCACGCGCGCCCCGCCGCGGTTAAGCGGCAGGTCCCCGAAGGTAGTCATCCACCAGTGCCAAGAGCGTTTGGCGCTCGTTACGCTCGGGATTCTCCGTAACCTGCTCAAAGAGGCGCTGCAAGAGCTCGCCGACGCGCGGATCGCCGCGGAAGCCTTTTGGTGCAGCGCCGGTGCGCACCATCACGTCGATGACGTCGTCACCGCCGACCGCAAGATCGGCGATCGAGAACGGTGGTTTTCGCGAGACCTCTTGATGCACTCGCGTCTCGAAGCGCTCGTTCGTGTCGTCGCGTTTTGGTAGCCCCGAGCCGGCGATGTCGGCTCGCCGCAACTCGAACTGACGCTCGAGATGCTCGACGCCGATGCGCCGGATGAAACGACGCAGCGCGGCATCTGAGAGCGCGGGGTCTGCAACGTACATGTGTGACGCTACCAGATGTGCCGTCGTCTCGACGACGTCGTTCGAGAACCGCAAGCGGCGCAGGAGCTCGCGCGTCATCTCGGCGCCAACCTGCTCGTGCCGATAGAAGTGCGGTCCTTCTTTCGTTCGCGGCTTGCCGACGTCGTGCAGCAGCGCCGCAAGACGCAGCACGAGATCGCCCTGCGGCGCTGCATCGAGCGTCGCAAGTGCGTGAGACCAGACGTCGTACGCATGCCACTCGTTCTGCTCGACGCCGACGCCTTCGAGCAGCTCGGGCGCGATGACGGCAAGCACGCCGGCCTCGCGCAAGATCTCCAGGCCCAGCGAGGGACGGCGCGCGCGAACGAAGAGCTTCGTCAGCTCCTCGGCGACGCGCTCCGGCGAGATCGTCGCGGCGAGCTGCGCGGATGCACGCATTGCGGTCTGCGTGCGCGGGGTCAGCTCATACTCGAAGCGCGCCGCAAACTGTGCCGCGCGCAGCATGCGTAACGGATCCTCTTCGAACGCGCGCTCGAAGATGATGTCGATGCGGCGCGCACGGATATCGGCCTCTCCACCGTAGGGATCGACGAGCGCTCCGGAGGGTAGGGCACGAGCCACGGCGTTCATGCGGAAGTCGCGCCGCGCGAGGTCGTCGGAGAGCGAGATCTCCGGCCCTCCCTCAACCTCGAATGCACGATGCTCGGCTCCGGTCGAACGCTCGCGACGCGGCAGTGCGACGTCGATCGTCGTACCGTCGAGCGTCACTTTGAACACAGCGAACGAAGCGCCGACGAGATCGACGCGGCCTATTCGCGCAAGCAGCGCGCGCAACTCATCCGACGATATGCCGGTAACGACGTAATCGAAATCCTTCGCCGGCGCCGCAACGCCTTCTACCTGCGCTCGTATCTCGTCACGCACTCGCCCTCCGACCGCGTAGAGCGTACCCCGCGGCAGCGCCTGCGCAAGTCTCTCGTCGAGGGAGCCCGTTCTCACTCCGCCATTGCGTGTGCGGGACCGGCGCTCCCGCCGCGCGGCGGACGCATGAAGAACACGAGAGGCAGGATTGCGATGAACACGACCGCCGTAACCTGGAAGAGAAAATTGTACGCGATCACCGAGGACTGCTGCACGACCAGGCCGTTCATCAGTGCTACCGTATGGCCTTGGAGCGAGGTCACGCCGCCGGAAAGCGCCGACTGGGCTAGCGCTGAGTGGGTGGTGAGCAACGTCGTGAGGATCGCTATGCCAAAGCTTCCTCCGATCTGGCGCACGAGATTCGAGACGCCGCTCGCGCCCGCGAGCCCACTTTGCGGCACCGGTGCCATCATCACCGTCGAGAGTGGCACGAAGAGAAATCCCATCCCGAAGCCCTGGATGACACGCGGCCAGAAGACGTCCCAGGGACCGGTATTTTGATTCAATGCACCCATCAGCCACGTCGAGATCGCGAACATGACGAGTCCAAACGAGACGAGAATCCTCGCGTCGACTCGATTGACGAGCGGCCCTGCGATGACCATGGAGACCGCCGTCGCAAATGCTCCCGGCAGGAGCACCATGCCGGTTTCGAACGCCGTCATCCCCGCAATCCCCTGGAAGAAGAGCGGCATGATGAGCGTCGTGCCGAAGAGACCGAAGCCCAAAATCGAGAGCAAGATGTTGCCGATCGTGAACTCGCGGTATCGAAAAACGCGAAGATCGACGAGCGGTTGGCGTTCGCGCAACATCCTGACGATGAAGGCCGTAACGCCGACGACGGCGACAACGGTGAGCAGAGCGATCGCGGCAGAGTTATACCAGTCGTCGTGCTCTCCGCGCTCGAGCACGTACTGAAGCGAGCCGAGTCCGGCGACAAGTAAACCAAGACCGAGAGCGTCGAGGCCACCCTTCGGCTTTTGCAGATAGTGCGGGTTCGGAATGAACGTCAGCGTCATCAAGAACGCGACGATCCCGATGGGAATATTGATGAAGAAGATGAGCGGCCACGAGAGGTTGTCGACGATGTATCCTCCGAGAAGCGGCCCAATCGCGGGGCCGAACATCACGCCGAGGCCAAAGATTGCCATCGCTCTGCCGCGATCTTTCGGCGGAAACGTTTCGAAGAGAAGCGCCATCGCCGTGGGCTGCAGCGCGCCGCCCCCGATGCCTTGAATGATGCGGTAGAACGTCAGCTGCCAGATCCCCGTCGCAGTTCCGCAGAGGAGCGACGCAATGGTAAAAATCGCGATGCACGCTGCGTAGAAGTTCTTACGCCCGAAGTAGGCCGTAAGCCAGCCGTTGAGCGGCATGATGATGACCGCGGAGAGCAGATAGCCCGTCGCCACCCACGCCGCGTCGTCGATCGTGGCCCCGAGATTGCCGGCTATGGTGGGCAGCGCGACGTTGACGATCGTCGAGTCGATGATCGCCATGATCATGCCGAGCATGACCGTCGCGGCGACGATCCAAGGGTTCACCTTCGGTTGATCGGCTGCGGCTATCGCTGCCATCCTGGCCCTCTCTTCATGTGTCGCAACATATCGCGATACATCGCTATCTCCTTCCGCGCCCCCGTCCTGGTCGCATGACAACGCTCCTCAAACGACGGTTTCAGCCTTGTCGCGTTTCCCGTGAAACATCCGAGCAGAGAGGGCGCTTCGCCGGGACCCCGGCTCGCCGGGGAAACCGCAGCGGCGTTGGCGCTCTCTTCCGCAGGATGGCGATGCAGCGCCTCTCGCCGAGGGGAATTAGCTGCTCTAGCTCCGCGCCGAGAACGAGAGCCGCGTCGGACAACGCGGCGATCTCTTCGTCGCTCATGTTCGCGCGTTGGAGTAATCCGGCCCCGCCACGCTCGATGAACGGGAGAAGGAGCTCCGCGGCCGTGGTCGCCGATCCGACCGCTCGACACGTTCCGCAAGAAAACCGTTCCCGTAGCCGTTCCTCGTGCGCCGCCTCCTCTGCGCGCCTTGCGACAACTTCACCGTCGAGCTCGAGCTCTGCCAGCGCCGAGCTGAGAAACCGCGCCTTCTTCGCGTTCGACTCGATCAGCGTGATCGAGACTCCACAAGCGATCGCAAGCGGAATTGCAGGGAGGCCCCCACCGGAACCGATGTCGACGAGCGGGCTCGTAACGTAGGGCTGCAATGTCAAGCTGTCTCTGATGTGAGCCGCGATCTGATCGGGCGTCTTGGCCCCCGTCAGGTTCGTCCGCGCGTTCGCGCGAAGCAACAGTGACCCATAGCTCGCTAGGCGGTCGCCGAGGTCGCTCATAATGCCATATTTATGGCATTTCATGCTCGCGCGCCGCTCGGTGCAACCAGACGCTGAGGATCGCGACGTCGGAAGGCGTTACGCCGGGAATCCTGCCGGCCGAACCGAGAGTGCGCGGGCGCTGCGCCGAGAGTTTCTCGCGCGCCTCGCGCGAGAGCGCGGCAATTCCAGCGTAGTCGAAGGCTTCCGGAATCTCCACGCTTTCGAGGCGTCTTGCGCGCTCGATCGTTTCTCTCTCGCGCTCCGCATAGCCGCTGAGCTTCACCTCGATCGCGACTCGCTCGCCCGTCTCGTCGTCGAGCTGCGGCTCGAAACGCGATGCGACGTCGGCGAACACGATCTCCGGGCGTCGCAGCTGTTTGGTCATACGCTCCTTGTGCGCAAATGAGAGCGCCTGCGACAACGCTGTGCGGCGCCGCTCGAATCCGTCCCACATTGCATCGTCGACGAGTCCCATCTGCCGCCCGAGCGGCGTCAGACGCAGATCGGCGTTGTCGTGGCGCAGTAAGAGCCGATGCTCCGCGCGCGAGCTCAGCATCCGATACGGCTCGTCGACGCCTTTGCCGACGAGGTCGTCGATCATCACGCCGATGTAGCCTTCGCTGCGCGCAATCCGTATCGCACTTTTTCCTTGCGCTGCGCGCGCAGCGTTGATTCCTGCGACGATTCCTTGCGCGGCGGCCTCTTCGTATCCCGAGGTTCCGTTGAGTTGGCCGCAGTGATAGAGCCCCGCTATACGGCGCGTCTGCAGCGTCTCGTCGAGTTCCGTCGGCGGCACCATGTCATACTCAACGGCATATCCCGCACGTAGCATGCTGCACAACTCGAGCCCCGGCAGTGTGTGCAACATCTCGAGCTGCACGTCGCTCGGAAGCGAGGTCGAGAAACCACCGACGTACAGCGTGGGCTCCTCCCAGCCCTCGGGTTCGATGAAGATTTGATGGCTCGGGTTGTGCGCGAACTTGATGACTTTATCTTCGATCGAGGGGCAGTAACGCGGCCCGATACCGCGGATGAGATCGAGACCGTAGAGCGGCGAGCGGTGGAGATTCTCGCGCACGAGCCGGTGCGTGCGCTCGTTCGTCTCGGTCACATAGCACGGGAGCTGCTCGCCGGGGAAATCAAGGGAGCTGCGGTAGGAGAACCGCAGCCGCTTAGCACTCGGCAGTTGCGTCCGCATCGCGGAGCGATCGACCGAGTCGCGCGCGATGCGCGGCGGGGTTCCGGTCTTCAAGCGCCTGGTTGGGAAGCCGAGGGCACGCAGAGCGGCCGAGAGTCCGATCGCGGGTGCCTCTCCGAAGCGCCCTTCGGCTGCGATAACGTCGCCGCGAAAGGTCTTGCCACCGAGAAACGTGCCGGTCGCAAGGACCACCCGGCCGGCACGATGGCATCTGCCGTCGGCGCGGCGGACGCCGCGAACGCCGCTCGCGTCAACGATGAGCTCCTCGACCATGCCCTGGACGATCGTGAGGCCCGGCTGGCCTCGCAGAAGCGCTATCGCCGCGCGGTTGTACGACGGCTTGTCCATCTGCGCGCGCAGCGCTCGCACCGCCGGACCCTTACTCTCGTTCAAAAAGCGGGCGTGAAGCGAGCACGCATCCGCGAGCATGCCCATGGCGCCGCCGAGCGCGTCGATCTCGCGCACGATCTGACCCTTCGCGCTCCCGCCGATCGAAGGGTTGCACGGCAGCGTGCAGATCTTCTCCGGATCTCCCGTAACGAGCAGCGTCTCGACGCCAAGACGCGCCGCAGCGTGTGCCGCTTCGATCCCCGCGTGGCCGCCGCCGACGACGATGACGCCGGCGTCATCTTCTTTCATACCGCCGAAATTACGGCGAGAGCGCCCAGTCCTCCACCTGACCGAAGTTATAGAGCATGTTCGGCGCAACGCCGTGCAGCGCCGGGTTGATCGCCTCGAACTCCGTGCGATAGACGAGAAACATCGCCGGAAGCTCGTCGTGCACGCGCTGCTGCATCACGGCGAAATCCGAAAAACGAACACGCGGCTCGAGTCGCTGCTGCTGCGCTATGAACGCCGCGTCGTACCGCGCGTCGCACCAGCGTGCGACATTAGGGCCGTTCGGCGCGCGGTTCGCGCACGTCCACGGCTCCGACGCCTCCGGATCCAAGCCTCCGTACCAGCCGCCGACCTCGATGTCGAAGCGTCCATCGTAGAGGACTCCACCGCTCGCGGGCGGCGCGTAGAGCAACGCGGGCGTCGCCGGTTCGAGCGTTGCGTCGATGCCGACAGCTCGAAGATTCTCTTGCACGATCGTCGCGACCGCCCGATAGACCTCTTCCGAAGCGTTGAAAGAGATGCGCGCGCTTACGTGTCGACCATCGATCAGCGCGCGAGCGCGTGCTGGATCATACGGATAGGCGGCGATGCCCGCGTCATGCTCGGGAAAGAGCGGCGAAATCTCCGTTGCCGCCGGTGGGCTCGTCCCACGGTACACCGCGCGCGCGATCGTCGCGCGATCGACGGCGTACGCGACGGCTCTGCGCATGCGCAGATCGTGCATCGCCATCCCCTGCGTCTGAAACTCGAGGTCGTCGACCTCGTTACGTGGTACGGCGACGACCTTAACGCCCCGATCGGCGCGCGCCTCCGCTTGCTGTTGAAACGTGACGTCGGTGAAGTCGATCGCATGCGCCCGCAATGCGATGAACGCGGTGTTCTCGTCCGGAAGCATCCTCACGACGACGCGCTGCAGTTTCGCTGCCGGGCGAGCGTATGGATTGGCTACGAGCTCGACGCTGTCGCCCCGAATCCACTGCACGACGCGGAACGGGCCGGTCCCAAAGGGATGCTCGTTCCATGCGGCGTGCACCATGTCGGTACTCGTGAACGCGTGGGCCGGTAGGATGCCGTAGATGTAGTCGGATGCGGCGAAGAGCTCGTAGACTGCGCCGTACCACCGGTGCTTCAAGGTGATGCGCACGGTGTACGCATCGGGGGTTTCGAGGGACGCTATGCGCTCGTACGGCGCGGCTTCGGTGACGGGATTGCGCGGGTCGAGAATTGCGCGATAGGTGAAGGCAACGTCGCGCGACGTGAACGGCACGCCGTCGGCAAAGCGAACGTTGCGCCGGAGATGATAGGTGATCGTGAGTCCGTCGCGCGATATACCGCCGTTCGCAAGACTGGGCACCTCTTCACAGAGCACCGGAATCGCACGATTGCCCGGGCTCAGCCCAACGAGCGGTTGCGTGTAGAGTTGCGTGAGGTCGATCAAGCGCTGTCCGAATGCAATGAGTGGGTTGAGCGTGTAGATCGTACCGAGGTAGCCGATGCGCACCTCTCCGGGCACGCCCCACGTCCGGCTCGGCTTCGCGCACGATGACGGACACACGCCGAGTGCCGTCGCGATGACGAGCAGCACGCATCGCCTCTGCCACGTCCCCATCTCGTTCCTCACTTTCCGATGCAGAAGCGGGCGAAGATGCCGTCGATGATCTCTTCGGCGACCTGCTCGCCGCTGACGCGCCCGAGTGCGGCGATCGCCCTCTGAAGCTCGCCGGCGCAGAGATCGACCGGATCGCCCGCGGCGAGCGTCGCACGCGCCAGCCCCAACGCTTCGAGCGCCGCTTCTACGGCGGCGATCTCCGCAGCGGTCGCCAAGTGCGGACGGGAGAGATCGATGCTCTCGCCGTGCCAGCCGGCATCGGCGATCGCAGTGCGAATGGCGGCGAGTGTCTCGTGCGCGAAGACACTTCCGACCACCGGCGCGTAGGCGGCCAGCTCGCGCGCTCCGGTATCGCCGAGATCGGCTTTGTTGCAGAAGAGAACGCGCTCGCGTTCCGAGGTCTGCGCTAAGACCTCGCGCTCGGGTTCGTCCAGCGCGAGCGAGCCGTCGAGCACGACGAGCGCAATATGTGCTTCGTCCAGCGCGCGCAACGTTCGAGCGATGCCGGCCGCTTCCAGGCGGTCGGCGTGCATACGAATACCGGCGGTATCGATCAACCGCACGATGACACCGTCGATCGCAATCGACTCCTCAATCGTATCACGCGTCGTTCCCGCCACCTCCGAGACGAGCGCGCGCTCCTCGCCGAGCAACGCGTTCAGGAGCGAGGATTTCCCAGCATTCGGCGGCCCGACGATCGCGACGGATACGCCCTCGCGCATCACGCGACCGAGCTCGCCGGTTGCACGCAGACGCCCGAGCTGCGCTTCGATTTGCGCGAGCGCAGCATCGAAACGCTGCGGATCGACATCCGGCACCTCGTCGGGAAAGTCGATTGCTCCCGCGAGCTCTTCCAGCAGCCCGCGCAATGCAGCGCGCAGGCGCTGAACTTCGCGTGCGAGCGCGCCACCGAGGTTGGCGAGCGCAGCCCGAGCCGAGGCACGGCTCTCCGCGGCGATAAGGTCGCCGACGGCTTGCGCCGCTGAGAGCTCGATCTTACCGTTGAGGAACGCGCGGTGCGTGAACTCGCCCGGCTTCGCGGGGCGCGCTCCCGCCGCAAACGATGCCTCGAGTACTTCGCGCACGATCACAGGTGATCCGTGGACCTGCAGCTCGAGCACGTCTTCTCCCGTGTAGCTGTGCGGCGCACACCATAGGATCGCGATGGCACGATCGATCGCCGCTCCCTTCCGATCGGCGATCGAAACGAGGCGCGCCCGTCCGGGACGCAGCGAACGAGAGGGTTGCACGAGACGCTCGGCGATTGCGAGCACGCCCGGCCCGCTGAGACGCACGACCGCGATTGCGCCACGCCCCGCGGGCGTCGCGAGCGCGGCGATCGTCTCGCCGCTCGTTAGGCCGCTCCGGCCCAGCGAGCGCGAGCTATTGCGTCGAGGAGCTCCTGCGGGTGATCCGTCCCGAGGAGAACCGTGCGCTTACGTGCGTTGCGCAGGCGCACCGCGTTCAATCCCGAGAGATTCCAGAGCCATCCGCTCGCCGTCAAGTGGACGCCCCAGCCTTGGAGTAGCGTCGTGCGTGTCGCCGATGCATCGAGCACGTCCGCGAGACACATGTGGCCCCGTGGCCACCCGAGACCGAACCACCATGCGATCTGGTCTTCATGCACGGCAACCGTCAGCGACGAAAACGTCAGTCCAAGCAACAGCACGACGCTCACGCCGCCTGCGATGCGAAGGCTCAACGGTGCCGTCGACGCGCCGGAGAGCGCACCCCAAAGTGTCGCAGCCCAGAGCACGCAGATCGCAAGCAGCGTTACGGCGACGTACCATGCCGATCGCTGCGTGTGCCGGTAGATCACACGAAACTCACGTTGGGTGGACGACGACCCGCCGTTCGGGTTCTTCCCCTTCAGACTCAGTGCGCACAACGTCGCTGGCGGCGAGAGCGAGATGGACGATCTTGCGCTCGGAGGGCAGCATGGGCTCGAGGTATTGCGGTTTCTTCTCGCGCACGCAGCGCTCGAGCGTCGCGAGCGCGAGATTCTTCAACTGATCGGCGCGACGCGCGCGATAGCCCTCGGCATCGATCGTAAAGTAGTGGCGGTTCTCCTTGAGGCCCGCGTTCATGATGTTGTTGAAGAGGTGGTTGAGCGCCTCGAGCGTGTTGCCGCCGCGGCCGATCAGCGCGCCGAGCTCGCGACCGCTGATCTCTAAATATTCGCCTTCTTCGCGCGCGATGTACGAGATCTCGACGTGCGTCATGCCCATGTGCTCGAGAATCTCGAGCAGGAGGTCGCGCGCGCCGTGCGCCTCTTTGGGAACCTCGCGCCCGTGCGCGGGGCGCCGCGAGCGCTGCTCGCTCCGCGGCCCGCGCCGCCGCCCGCCGGCGCGCCCAGGGATCTCCCGGTCGCGAATCGACGCCGGTTGTTCTTCGAACTCGTAGTCGTCTTCGTAGATCATCGCTTTCTCTTCTTCTTATTTCGCCGTCGCCGTCGCGCGCCGGCCGGCGCAGCGCCGCTTCCGTTGCCCGCCGCGCTTTCCTGCGAATCTGCTGCAGGTTTGGCGGCCTTGCCGTCGGTCGCCGGAAGCGCCTTCTTGCCGACGTCTTCCGTCACGACGTGTTCCGAGTCGAGCACCGAGAGCGGCTGATGGTAACGGCGCAGCATGTACATTTGCTGCCCCATCGTCAGAGCGTTGTACGAGAACCAATAGAGGATCATTGCCGAGGGCCACTGCGCGCGCCAGCCCATGTAGCCGATCATGAGCGGCAGGAAGATCGCCATCATCTTCTGCACTTGCGCCTGCTGCTCGTCGGTCGACGGTGCGCTTCCGTAGCGCATGCTGAAGTACATCGAGACCGCGTAGAGCGCAAGTAGCACGACGTCCGGCTTGGCCAGGCTCGTCGCAAGGATCGCGTGGTACTGCGTCGAGAGCCCGCTCCCGATCCAGAGGAACGGCGCGTTGAAGCACAGCGCGTGCAGCTGATCGTGCAACGGAAACGACGCGAACCACGTCGGCGGCGCTCCGCCGTTGCACATCTTCGTCTTGATCGTGTCGTTCAGCGCGATCACCCAGTAGACGCTGTAGAGAATCGGCAGCTGCACGACCATCGGAAGGCAACCGGCGAGCGGGTTCACGCCCGCCTCGCGATAGAGCGCCATCGTCTCCTGTTGCAGGCGCTGCTGGTCGTCTTTGTAACGTGCCTGCAACTGTTTCAGACGCGGCGCGATACGCTGCATCGCAAGCATCGCCTTGAACTGCTTGACGTTGAGGCCCCAGAAGGCGAGCCTAATGAGCAGTGCCAGCAGTATCAGGCTGATGCCGAGGTTGCGAACGACGAGGGTCAGCTCCTGAACGACCCACCACGTGAGTGCGACGAACGGATCGAGCCACGACGCGAGCAGGACGTGCAACTTATTGCTCGCTCAGGCGGTCCGGCACGAGATCGACGCCGCCCGGATGCCATGGATGGCAGCGCCCGAGCCGCCCTAGCGCGAGCAGCGCACCAGGAATCAGTCCGTGGCGCTCGATCGCGAGCTTCGCGTACTGCGAGCAGCTCGGATAGAAGCGACACGCGGCGGGTAAGACCGGCGAGATAAAGCGCCGGTAGAGCCCGATAACGGCGACGGCGATGCGCTGCACGCTCACGCTGCTTCGAGCGCCGAGCGTAGATCGCTGCGGATTCGTTGAAAATTCGCGCTTGCGGCGGCCGGGCGAGCTACAATGAGCAACCGCTCCCCGGGATGTGCCGGCAACAACTCTTGAAGCGCCGCTGCGATGCGGCGACGCACCGTGTTCCGCACGACGGCCCTCCCGACGCGCGTATCCACCGTGATCCCGGCACGCGCAAGGCGCTCTCCCGGAGCCTGCAAACGGTACAGAAGGAGCGTCGGCCGCGCTTTGACGCTTCCGCGCCGACGCACGGCGGTGAACTCCGCCCGGCGCTTCAGCGCAGCATAGCTACGCGCCACTAGACGGTAAGGCGGTGGCGACCCTTCCTCCGCCGGCGGGCGAGGACGCGGCGGCCGTTCTTGCTCCGCATCCGCTCGAGGAACCCGTGAACGCGCTTGCGACGGCGGTTGTGCGGCTGATACGTCCGCTTCATCTCTCAATCGAACTCCTGGCTGGTGACTCGCGCAAGTATACGGGCGGGGGCCCCGGGCGTCAAGCATTTGGTACTGTCCTAGTTTGATTCAAAATGGGGCTAGACGCCCGATAAAACCGCGTGTTACGTTACGGGGGTATGCCAAAACGCTCAAGCAAGCCTAGAGCCCTCGACGTGAACCAGCTTGCGGCCCGGATCGTGGCCGCCTCGACGGACGATGACGAGCCTCCGAAGCGCAAGAAGAACCCGCATGCCGTCGCGCTAGGGCGTAAGGGCGGTAAGGTTGGGGGTAAGGCGCGGGCTAAGGCTTTGACTGCGGAGGAGCGGACGGAGATCGCTCGGGCTGCGGCAGAGGCCCGCTGGCGGAAACATTAGCAGTGGGGACAGCGGCGCGGGCCGCATCATGCCGGGTTAATTGCGGAATCAGGGCGTCCATAAAAAACGAGGCCCAACAAGCCTGCGCAAGATGATTCCCATAACCTGTCCAGGTTGCATTAACAACCTTCAGCCCTCGGTCCTGAATTTTCTCGACCGCAGGAACCAAATCAGCGTCCCCGCTTACGAGGATAGCAACGTCGT
>JASHOG010000097.1 GCA_030041225.1 Vulcanimicrobiota bacterium
GTGTACCTGCTGCGCTACGAGCACCGGCCAGTCGGAGCCGCGCTGTACTTCGTGCACGGAAAGCGCTGGACGAACTGGTTGACGATCGTGCGCCGCGAGCGGTGCCCCGTTCGCGCCACCGACTTGCTGTATTGGCATCCCATCCGTGAAGCGGCAGAGAACGGAGTGACGGAGGTCAGTCTCGGCCGCAGTGCTCGCGGCAGCGGCGTCCAAAACGCAAAGCAGAAGTGGGGCGGCTACGACGTCGATCTCAGCTACGGCATCTACCCCGCACGCGGGCGCCCGTATCGCAGGAGCCTTTACGAGGGCGACGACCGCGGCGGCGGCATCTACCAGCGAGCATGGTCGAGGCTTCCTCTCGGGATTTGCAACGCACTGGGCCCGATACTTCGGCGCCGGCTGCCGTTCCTATGAAGCATCGCTGCGTTTGCGCAGACACACAAAGTAGTTTGTCGCGAGCGGAGCGACGACGGTGGAGCAGGACTGCGAGAAGGTCAAGGCACGTGTCGGTGAGAGAAGCCAGGCAGCCTCGCTGAGAAGAAGCCCGTGGCGCTCGGCAATCGCGACGACACTGCGGCACGTTCGCGAAACCTGCGGAACGTCCATAGGAGCCTGACCCGAGAGACGCCGAGCGAATCGCACGAGCAATCGCAGCGCCGACGCGCGATTCATCGTCGAGAGGATGACGAGGCCGTTCGGCACGCATATCCTGCTCAGCTCCCCGAGCAGCACCTCAGCCGCAGGATCCTCGTATTGATTGAGTATCTCCGTGCAGAGAGCCGCGCCAAACTGATTATCGGCAAAGGGCAGCGCCGTCGCCTCACCGTGGTACACTGCGTACCCTTGCGCCCTCGCCGACGGCAGCATTCGGAAGACAAAATCGATTCCCGCCATGCGATAGTGCGACGTCGCGAACTCACGGAGCATGCCGTGACCGCACCCGACGTCGAGCACGAGCGTGCCGTACGGAACCCAACGGCCAAGCACTCGCGCTACCGCGGCCGCGTAGACGTGCGCCTGCCTCTTGAACGCCGGAGACTCCGGCTCGGGGATATACGCGATATTCGAACCCAAGCTTCGTGAGGCCACTTCCGAGAAGAACGCGCGCACCCGGTCGTGGCCGCTCAACTCGAAGCTCGGGATGCCGTCGATAAGAGGAAACGCCGCGTGACACGCCTCGCACGTGATCGCACCCTGGGCCGACGCCGGCCACGTGAGAACGGCATGGCAGCGGGGACAGCGGTGCGTGACCGCGAGCGGCGCGCCGAGGCCGGCGCTCACGACGCAGCGAGTTCGGAGAAGAGCCTTTGCGTCGGAAGCTGTTCGCGCGAGCGGCTCTGCGCGCAGTCCCGCATGAGCGCGAAACGGTAGCCGTGTTGTTTGAGGAATGCTATCACGTCGCGTAACAGGCGCAAGCCGTTGCGGCCGTTGCGCGAGTGCGCGTACCGCTTCCAGCCGCGGATATTGTGGGCGATCTCGCCGGCGTACAAGTCGTAGAAGTGAAAGTACGTGACGACGGTGTTCGGCAGTGAGAATGCTGCTGCGGCGGCGCGATACGCACCGAAGCCGAGCAGCTTGATGTAGCTGAACGCGAGCGGCAGACGAATCCCTCCGAAGCACGCGATGGGTAACTCCAGCAACTCGCCGCTTGGGCTCGAGAAGCGGAACGGCTCGCGAGGCATTCTCAAGTGATTGTAACGGTGCGCGTCCATCCGCACCGACGGCACGATACTACTGTCGTAGAGGAATCCCGCTCGAATGAGCCGTTCCATCCCCTCGTCATCGATGAGGCAATTGGGTGCACGGTACCCGGCCGGTTTGCTGTTCCAAAGCTCGCCATAGGCATCGACGGCAGACTCAATTTCCTCCTTGGAGCACGGATGCCGCGTGTCGTGCGTATGAGAGTGGAGTGCGAACTCCGCTGCAGGCAACGCGCGTGCAAGTGCGTTCAGGCGCTCCGCGTAACGACGGGCGTGGGACGTGACGACGAACATCGTGAGGGGAACATCGTACGCCCGGAGGAGTTCCGCGAGCGCCTGCATGCGAGCGTCCTCGTCGAGAAGACGAATGCGCTGCTCAGGGCAGCGCAAATCGGGCTCGACGTCGACGGTCAGGCAGGCGATCCGCTCGCCTAGCGCCACCACGTCTTGACCATTGCCTTCGTGAAGTGAAAGCCGTAGAACATGTTGGAGCCTTTGTGGCTCGTCCCATGTGCGCGCTCCGTTATCCGGATCGGCACTTCGACGATGCGCAGCCCCTTCTTCGTGGCCTCCATGAGGACTTCTGAGTTCTGGAACTGGTCTTCGCGAAGGTCAAGCTGCGAGAACGGACGCATGCGGAATGCTTTGAATCCGCTGGAGCAATCGGTGATGCGTTGTCCTGAAAGGATGCTGATGAGGTGCGAGAGCGCGACGACACCGGCCGATCGTACACCGTCGGATGTGTGAGCGCTTCCCAACCTGCGAGAACCGAGAACGAAATCCGCTTCACCGCTCAAAAGCGGGGCGAGCATCGCGTCGAGATCCTCCGGAGAGTGCTGGTTATCGGCATCCATCGTCACGACGATATCGGCCCCGCAACGTTGGAGGATCACGTAGCCGACTCGCAGCGCGGCGCCCTGCCCGCGCCGGATGCTGTTGCGCGCCACCATGCATCCGCAGCTCGCAGCGACCGCACCCGTCGCGTCCGAACTCCCGTCGTCAACGACGAGGATGCCGACCTGCTTGCCGCCGATCTCGCGCGGAATGCGCGGGAGCAGGCGCTGCAGGTTATGCTCTTCGTTGAGGGCGGGCATGAGGATCATGATCGGCTTGATGGAGGCAGCCGCAGCGGGCGATGCAAGCATACGTTCCGCCGCATCGGCGCAGATCACGCGGTCGAGGAGATGCTGAACCTGGTCTGCCCGCGCCTTGGCATAGATCGCAAGCAGTATGCCGGCGACACTGGCACAGATTGTAAGAGCGAGCAAGCGTCCGTACGCAAAACCCTCAAGATTGAGGAGGGTACGTAACCAGTTGACGGTGTTCGGATACGCCGAAACCAGAATAACGTAGAGTGCCAAGCAGGCGACAAGCACGAAAAGCGATCTGCTCCAGCGCTTTCCGCGAAGGTACAGGAAGCTTGATAAAAACAGCAGCGTTCCGCCGACGAGCCCCGTAACCCGCAGGATGCTCAACTCGTGCACGATGCCGTTACTTGGACGAAACGCAAAGGTGGCCCTTGCATACGTCGAGTAGTACAAGCGCTAAGGGTATGAAGACCAACGGCACGCTCTCTCACACGGGTGGTACGCCTTGGACCCGAAAGAGGGTGTACATCACCGGCGTGTGCGGCACGATCGGCCGCGAGCTCGTCGCACAGCTGCGTCGTCTCGATGTCGCAGCGATCGTCGGCGTCGATATCAACGAAACCGAGTTGTTCTTTATGAGCGAGGAGCTTCGCTCCGACCCGCGCGTTCAGTTGCTGTTGTGCGATATTCGCGTGCCGAGCTCTCTCACGGGAACCATGCACGGGGCGGACATCGTAGTACATGCGGCCGCCTACAAGCACGTGCACCTCTGCGAGTGCTCGCCTGCCGAGGCCGTGATGACGAACGTCGTCGGCACCCAGAACGTCATCGCAGCGGCATTCGAGAACTCCGTCGAGCGCGTGCTCTTTACGTCATCCGACAAGGCCGTCAATCCCACGAGCGTCCTGGGAACGTCGAAGCTGATGGCCGAGCGGCTCATGACCGCTGCGAGCACGCAGCACCGCAAAGGGCAGCCGATCTTTGCCTCGATCCGCTTCGGCAACGTTCTCGGTTCGCGCGGTTCGGTCGTGCCGCTCTTCAAGAGCCAAATCGCCGCCGGCGGCCCGGTGACGCTGACGCACCCTGCGATGACGCGTTTCATCATGTCGATCCGTGAAGCTGCGCAGATGGTGCTCGATGCGACGTTTCTTGCGCGCGGCGGTGAAGTGATCGTCATGCAGATGCCGGCGCTTCGCATCGAAGACCTCGCAAACGTCATGATCGAGACATTCGCCCCTGACTACGGCTATGCACCGGCCAATGTCGAGATCGTCGTCATCGGTTACAAGCCCGGCGAAAAGATGCACGAAGAGCTGACGAACGAAGAAGAAGTTCGTAGAACGTTTTCCTGGAAGAACTATCTCATCGTCAAGCCCGCACTCTTCGAGAACGGCGCGAACTCTTTTGCCGATTGGGAACGTGAGGGCATGGCGATCGATCGGCCGTACAACTCTTCGGTCTCGCGGGCGACCTCTCGCCATGACATCAGGGCACTGCTCGCGCCTGCACACGCAATCGTCGAAGTGTCCTAAAACGACGCAGCCATGAGAACGATCGTGCTCGGCGGCGATGGGTACCTCGGCTGGCCGACGGCGATGCATTTGGCGAGCGCCGGTCACGACGTGTGGGTGATGGACAACTACCTTCGGCGCACGCTTGCACGCCAAACACGCTCCGAGGCGCTCATCGAGGCTCCGAACCTGCACGACCGCGCCGAACGCTTCGAATCACTCACGGGGCTCAAGATTCGCGTGCACGTCGGCGACTGCACGAACGTCGAGCACATGGAGCGCATCTTCGTGGAGGCGCAGCCGGATGCGGTCGTGCACTACGCAGAGCAGCCCTCCGCCCCCTATTCGATGATGGGACGCGATGCCGCGGAGCTTACGCTGCGCAATAATCTCTGCGCGACGTTCAACGTCGTTTGGGCCGTCCTGCGATGTGCGCCGAACTGTCACATCGTCAAGCTAGGAACGATGGGCGAGTATGGAACGCCGAACATCGACATCGAGGAAGGATGGATCGACGTTCACCACAAGGGGCGCACGGAGACGTTCCTCTACCCCAGAGCCGGCGGCAGCCTCTATCACACGACGAAGATTCTCGACACCGACCTGCTCTGGTTTTACGTGCGAACGTACAGCCTGCGCGTCACCGACCTCATGCAGGGGCCCGTCTACGGCATTTCGACGCCGGATGCGGACCGGCACATCGACCTGCTTCCCAACTTCCACTACGACGATCTCTTCGGAACGGTGCTGAACCGTTTTATCGTGCAAGCCGTCGCCGGTGTCCCGCTGACGGTGTACGGAGCCGGCGGACAGACGCGCGGATATCTCAATCTCCTCGACACGCTCCAATGCGTGGAGCTGGCCTTAGAGCACCCGGCAAGCAAGGAAGAGTTGCGGATCCTCAATCAGTTCACCGAAACGTTTACCGTCAACGAACTTGCCGAACGCGTCGTGCACGCAGCTGCGGCTTTCGGGATCGACGTGGCGATCGATCACATCGCGAATCCACGTCAGGAGCTGGAAGAGCACTACTATAACGCGGTGCATACCGGTTTCCCGGCTTTGGGCCTGCGGCCGCATCTCCTGGACGACTCGGTTCTCGCTCGGATGCTCGAGATCGTCGTGCGTTACAAAGATCGAGTCGATCCGAAGAAAATACTTCCGCGCGTCTCGTGGAATCGCGCGACGCACGTCCTCACAGAGGCGTCTCGATAGCGACGGGTTGAGGGCCTCGATCGTTGATGCGGAAGAGCGTCACGGCGAGCGCGGCGGCGTTGGCGCCGACCAGCACGAAGACGATCTCGCGCGGCGTCTGATGAAAGCGTGTGATGGCAATGATCTCGCCGATGGCGACGGCGATCAAGGGCACGGCGAACTCGAAGCGGTCAAACCCCGCGCGATATGAGACCGCGATGCTGGAGAGCGCGAACATCGACGCAGCGATGCCGGCGAGGAAGACGAGCGACGCGGCCGGCATGTAATGCGGCCCCGCGATGAGCAGCACGATGTCTCGCGGAAAGAAGTAGAAGACGAGGAGAATGAGGAGTGAGACGCCGCCCGCAAAACCCATGATCGGGAGGAGCGACGGATGACCACGTTCGCCCGCTTCGGCGTGCGCAGCGGCACTGGGAAGCAGAAGCGTCGGGAGGAACTGCATGATCGTCGCCACCGCGCGCCCCGGAAGAACGGCCACGCTGTAGATGCCCGCCGCGTGCGGCGCGAGGTAGTGCTTCGACAAGATCAAGTCGATCTCGATGAGCATCGCAAGCGCGAAGAACGTGCTGGCGATCCCGGCGCTGCGAGCGAGAATGCGCCGTAGATCGAGGCCGAGGTTTTCAGGCGCCGCCGAGAAGCGCCTGCGTATGACGAGGCACGTGTACGCAACGGCAACGACGGCCGCGGCGACTTGCCCGCCGACTGCCCCGGCTATGCCGAAGCCCAGCACGAGCGCTGCCGATGCGAGCGCCGCCTTCCCCAATCCCTCGACGATCTGCGAGAGCGAGAACGAGGCAAACTGCTGCGTTCCTTGGAGCATGCCGCGCAGAATCGCCAACACGACGCTCAAGGCGGCGAGAACGATCGTGAGGAGAACGGGTGCCGCCGCGCTTCCATGGAGGAACAACGCGAGACGACGTGACGCGACGAGCGCGAGCAAGCAGCCGAGGAGCGCGACCGCGCCGCTCACCATCAAGACCAGCGTACTGAGCCGGCGGAGCTTTCCGCGCTCGCCGGCAGCGTGAAACTGGGCGGAGAAGCGAGCGACGATCGCGGTCGTGAATGTCGATGTGAAAGCGGTGAGCGCAACAATTGCCAACAGCGACGCGAGGGTTCCGTAGCCTTCCACTCCGAGTCGGCGCGTTGCGAAGAAACGGAAGAAATAAAACCCGACGCCGCCCAAAGCGGTGGCGAAAAACAGCATGCTGCCATGCCGAACCATCTTCTCTTCGACGCGCACGACAGCGCGACTTAGCCGAGCCTTGCGGAGGTCCTTCGCCGCGACGGCCTGAAGGCTGCGCGATGCGGGTTGTCGTCACCGGCGGTGCCGGGTTCATCGGCTCGAACATCACGGATGCGCTCCTCGATGCCGGGCACGACGTGTGCGTCATCGACAACCTCGATCCCCGCGGCGGCGGACGCCCCGACCATGTTTCCACAAGCGCTCGCTTCGAGCAGGTCGACATTCGCGACCGTCATCGCGTCGAAGAGATCACTCGATCGTTTCAGCCGGAGGTCGTCTGTCACCAGGCGGCGCAAACGAGCGTCGTTCGCAGCGTACGTGACCCTGCATACGACGCCGATGTCAATGTCGTAGGAATGCTCTCCGTGTTGAACGCGGCGGTCGCGAGTGCGGCGCGGCGAGTCGTCTTCGCGTCGAGCGCGGCAACCTATGGCACGGTCGAGCGTTTGCCGATCGACGAAGCGACACCGCAGCGTCCGATCTCTCCGTACGGGATGACAAAACTCATCGGCGAGCGATACCTGCAGTTCTTTGCGCGCGAGCATGGGCTCGAGTTCACGATTCTGCGCTACGGAAACGTCTATGGACCTCGGCAAAACCCCGACGGTGAGGGAGGCGTCGTCGCTATCTTCGTTTCGAGGTTTCTCAGGAAGGACGGCGTGACGATCAACGGAGACGGCGAGCAGACGCGCGATTTCATCTATGTCGGCGACGTCGCGCGTGCGAACCTGCTGGCGCTCGATGCCGGTTGCAACACCGCATTCGTCGTCGGCACCGGCGTGCAGACGTCGGTGACGGGTATCTATGCCGCGCTCGCCGACATCACGGGCTGCGAGCCGAGGGTCACACACGCGCCACGGCGCTCGAGCGATGCGCTACGGAGCTACTTCGACCCGGTCAAGGCGTCGACTGGTCTGGGATGGCGTGCCGAGGTGCCGCTGGCGGATGGTCTGCGGCGGACCGTCTCCTACTATGCGGAAGCCTTGGGTCGACGCTGAAATAGAGAAGTCCCGCAAGCGCGCCGACGTCGAGAAAGTAGAGGAGGCGGAACGCGCACGCGATCGAGACAACGTAGTACGAAGCTGCGACGAGGAGTGCGCTCACGAGCATTGCGGTGACGGCGATATCGGTGGGATCGCCTCGAAGCGCAAGGACGACGACGAGCACGATCGCAATCAGCGCATAGAAGGCATGCGAGTAGAGCGGCGTGTGAAAGAAGCGCTCGCTGTACGAGACGAGAGCCGCATCTTGCGGGCGTTCGCCCTCGCGCAATCCGAGGCTTTGCAGCCAAGCTGGGTTGCCGTCGATTCCGGCAAAAACCGGAAGGCAACGCGTAATGTCGGGCGTCAAGAAGGTCCAAGAGAAGACGCTCAGCCGATCGCGGAGGTAGTATCCGAAGTCGTGCCGCACGATTGACCACCACTGCGCGTTGATTGCGCTCCCCGGTTGTGCAAGGAGGAACGACCAGAGCCTCGGCGCTCGCAGGGCGACGTCATCGACGCGCTGCGGCGGAAACGTCCGGGCCTCACGCCGGATCATAGCGTCAACGCGCGGATTTCCGTGATCCAACGCAGAGAGGTTGACGTGGGGATCGATCGCTGCAACGCCGACGATGTCGTACGTACGCAGCAACCTCACGCCGCGATCGTATGACGAGTTCGCGTGGACCACTGAGAGCAGCACGCCGGCGACGGCGAGAAGGCAGAGGTTTCCAAGGAAGAATGCCAGTGCGGTTCGTAGCGGTTTGGGCGAGCCGAAAGCGCGCGCTACGAGCCACACCGCCACGGCCGCAACCGGCACGCACAGGAACCCGTTCTGTCTCGTCAGCGTTGCGAGCGCGAGCAAGACGGCAACACCGGCGAGCAGGGCCTTATGCTTGTCGGGGCTCTCCCACTCCCGCGCCGCCCACGCGAGACAGGTAAATCCCGCGATCGCGAGATTCGCAAAGAGAACGTCGTGCCAGACGGTACCCTGCGTGACGACGACGAGCGGCGAGCTCACGATGAGGAGCGCCGCCGGCACGCTCCACCATGACGCTCCGGTGCGTACGCGCGAGATCCAGATCAGCGAAGCGAAGAACGCGAGCGCGTCCAGGGTGACGAACAACGCCGTTCCGGGAATGATCTTGTCGAACAATGCAAGGAGTGCGTTCATGAGAGGCGAGGCGAAGCCCGGCGAAAGCCCATGTGTGCCTTGGTAGAGCGCACGCACTGAATCGTACGACATCTGACCGGGTAGATTCGCGGCGAGCACGAACAGAAAGCCCGCCGTCAGGACGAGACGAGCGACCCGATCAGGCCTCACAGGGTGCACCACTCATCGTGCGAATATACGGCGCGCATGCTTGAAGTCATGCGATTGACTGCACTCTGCGTTCTCATCTTTCTTACCGGACGCGCCGGCGTGGAGCTGTGCGTGCGCTACGCGGGCGACTCGGCGGATGCACCGCCGGTCTTGCGTGATGTCAACTACGTGGCCTTGGGTATCGGCGCAACGATCGTCTTGCTCTTCACGTGGCTGCTGAACGTCGTGCACCTCTTCAGCTACCCGGCGATCGTGGCG
>JASHOG010000098.1 GCA_030041225.1 Vulcanimicrobiota bacterium
GCCACCCACATCCACTCGCGCGTTCGCTTTGGCCGCAGCCCCGCGAGAACCATCGTCACGACGACGATGATCAGCGCCGCCACGCTCTCTTCTTCTCCTTCTACTCTGAGCTACTGCGGCACAAGCGCAGTGACAGCCTCGTCGGCAGACTTGAAGACGTGCTGCTCGCCGACGAGCTCGACGAGCCCCGCGCGTAGCGCGGCGGTCATCGCACGCTCCTCGGAGAAGCGTGTCAAAGCAACGCTGAGCCCCTTCCCGAGCAGCGTACGTAATGCCGTCTTGAAAACATGGGCGCCGGTGTAGTCGATGTCGATCACGCCGCTACCCTCGATGACGAGCAATCGCACCGGCTTCGGCGCGCGCTCCACGGCCTCGTTCATGCGGTCGACGATGTACCGTACGTTCATGAAGTAGAGCGGTGCTGCCGGTGAAAACACAACGACACCCGGCTCGTGCTCTCCCTTCTCCGCTCTCTCCGGCGGCCACCATATCGTCGTGTCCGGGACGTGAACGAGCTCAACGCTCGGCGGGCGGAGCATGACCAAGACGCCATAGAGGAGCGAGAGCAGGATGCTGAGCGTCATGCCGAGATCGATCGGCAGCACGATGACGAGCAGCGCCGCCAAGACGACGAGAACGATCTCGAGTCTGCTCTCTCGCGCGATGTGCCGCATGTCGCCGAAGCGAAAGATTTGTATTCCCACGTAGATGAGCAAGCCTGCCATGGCGGCCTCGGGAACATATGCCGTCAGGCCCGCGCCGAAGGCTAAGAGCAAAACGGTGCACGCGGCAGCGACGAGAGCAGCACCTTGGGAACGCGCCCCCATGCTCTGTGCGAGCGCCGTGCGCGGTGGGCTGGCATCCACGGCAAAGCTTCCAAACAAGCCCGCAAGAAGCGAGCCGGCACCCGTCGCGGCGACGTCGCTGCTCGTGTCGATGATACCCTTCTCCGACCGATAGATTCGTAGCGTCGTCACGGTTTGCACGATGCAGACGACGGCAACGACGACGCAAACCTGCGCGATGTGTTCGGCGCCGGCGTGGGGGAACGGTCCCATCGGAATCCCGAAGCGCGGCAGGGCGGGGTGCAGCGCTCCGACGAGCGCCACGCCGTGCTGTAAATGCAAGAGCGCAACGGCAAGGCCTGCCACGAGCAGCGCAACAATCGCTGCTGGGAACCTCGCGTCGATGAGCTTCCCCCCGAAGATGATCGCAAGCACCAGGGAGCCGAGGACCAAAGCCGTGAGATTTACGTGCGGTAATGCATGAACGATGGCCGCGAGGCGAGGTAGTGCGGAGGTCTGGTTGACCGTGATTCCGAGGAGGTCGGGCAGCTGCGAGATGACGATCTGCACCGCGATGCCGGCGAGAAAGCCGATGGTCACGGGAATGGAGAGCAAGTCGGAGATCCACTGCGCTCGCAGCAGTCCCGCCGCGATGAGCATCGCGCCGACGAGCAGCGTCATGAGGCAGACGAGTGCGACGTACTCTCGTGAACCGATCGCCGCGATCGTGGCGAACGTCGCGGCGAAGATCGGCGCGATTGTCGAGTCTGCGCCGACCGAGAGGAAGCGATTTCGTCCGAAGAGCACAACGGCAAGCGTGCCCGCTATGGAAGCATAGAGCCCGGTTTCGGGCGGCATGCCCGCAAGGCGTGCTGTGGCAATCTGCGTAGGTATCGCGATCGCGGCCAGCAACACACCGGAGAGGAGATCCGGGGCGAGCCAGCTCGAGCGATAGCCGCGAAACGAGGGGAAGAACACCCCGCCCAGTTCCGCTCACCGTGACCGCAGACCCGGTCCCATTGGGTCTTTGGGTCCGTCCTCAGCCCGCCAAAAGTCGGTGGCAGCGTTGGGACCCTGCTCGCTACAATGCGCCCATGGCCGGAAAGGCTCTCTCCGTTCTCTCTGCGATTCTCTGGATTGGCTGCATCTTCGTCTTTACGGAGCAGGTCGCGGGCGTCGTTCACAAGACGGGTGTGCCGATCTCGGGCAACGACTTCCCCGCCTTCTACTGCGCCGGTGTGACGCTCGACCAGCACGCCGATCCATACGCACTCGAGCCACTGCGCTCGTGCGAGCACGCGCTGCCCAACGGCTCCGATCTGCCGGCGCAGTATGTCACACCCGCGCCCTTACCGCCATATGTGCTCGACATCTTCGCGCTCATCGCGCAGTTGCCGTACCGCATTGCTGCGTGGCTCTGGTTCACGACCCTGGCTGGTGCCTGCGTCTGGCTCGCACTCACCATTGCGCGTGTGACGGGAATCCCGAGCGGCGCGATCGCTGCGGCGCTTCTTCTCTCGACTGCGCTCGGTTCCGCCGGTGTCGGACAAATCCCGCCACTTGCCGCGCTCTTCATCGCACTGTGCGGCGCCGCGCTCCTCCGCGGCGACGACGCGCTCGCGGCACTCTTCGCTGCGGCCTCGACGATCGAGCCGCACGTCGGTCTCCCGCTCGCGCTCTCGATCTTTTTCTTCCGCCCCGCCGCGAGAGGCTGGTTGCTCGGCTTCGGTGCCGCAGCGGCCGGCTTGAGTATTCTCGCGGTAACGCCGCACGTTGCGCTCTCATACGTGACGGCCGTTCTTCCGGAGCATGCGCGCGCGGAGCTCGTCGCGGGGGATCAGTTCTCGCTCTCGCACGCACTCGTACGTGCAGGAGTCTCGGAGCGCGTCGCGCTGCTCGGCGGAACGCTTTCATACATCGTCTTTGTTGGGTTGGGTCTCCTCACGGCAAGCGCCGCGGCTCGGCGTCTCGACGTCACGGCGCTTGCCTATCTCCCGCCCGCGATCGCGCTCTTTGCCGGCACGTTCGTCCACGAGATCCAGCTCGCAGCAGCGTTACCTGCCGCGTTTCTTCTGGTCGCGCGCGGAACGACACCGGCCACGTGGTGCGGGCGTCTTCTCGTGGCCGCGATCGCGACGGTGCCGTTCACGCTTGCGATGGAGCACCGCCCGATTCTCGACGCACTCGCACTCTTATGCGGAACCGGCGCGCTCGTTGCGGCGGTACCGATCGGAGACATTGCCGATTTTACGACCGTCCTCGGGGGTTTCGTGCTGGCGGCCTGCTGCGTCGCGTTGCCGCTGGCGGCGCAACACGTCGCGCCGCCGGCAACGTTGACACATGTCGCGGTCGCGACGACTCCCGCGCGAGGCGATGACGCTAGCGAGAACTGGGGTGAATACCTGCGCTCCGATCCGCGCTATGCCGCGCCTCGCCTCGATGCCGAGGCAGCAAAGCTTCCGGCGTGGCTTGGGCTCGCTGCGCTCATCGCGGTCGCAGTCGGCATGAGCCTGGCTCGGCTAGGACCGAGGACTCAACCGGCATGGGACCCGCGCCCGAGAATACACCTGACGTCGTAGCCGTTGGTCCCGCTCCCATAGGGCTCGCGAGGACTCTCCAGCCTGTGGGCTCGCACGATAGAGTCGAAGCATGAGACGCCTGCGTGCATTCGCGCTTGCTCTTCTTCTTCTGCCCGCGATCTTTGCGGCGGGCGTCTCGACTATTTCCGCTCAAGTCGACCAGGACAGTGAGGCGGCCTCGCCGTTCGAGATCGACGCGAGCTACCATATTCAAGGGGGCGATCAGATCGCGATCGCCATCGACGACGACCCGACGCTCGCGCAGTCGCTCACCGTCCTCGACGACGGTACAATCGATTTTCCACCAGTTGGCGTGTTGAACATCGGCGGGCTCTCGCCGCAGGAAGCCTCGCATCTCATCGCGTTGCATCTCGCGCCGTACATGAGGCGGCCTCAGGTCGTCGTATCGGTGGTGAAAGAGGGCGTTCTCGAAGTCACCGTTCTCGGTGACGTGAAGACGCCGGGCAAGTATGAGTTGCGCTCGCAGGGGCGGCTTCTCGACGCGATCGCCGCAGCAGGCGGCATCGATGACGTCGAGACCGGCGTCTATCCCGACGCACGTATCGCGACGCCGGGCGGCGGCGATGTCGCGACGATATCGTTGCAGAACCTCCTCCAGAACGGCGACATCTCGCTCGACGTGCCGCTCGAACAGGGCGCCGTCGTCTATGTTCCGGGCCGCATGACCTTTGACGTTCAAGTGCTCGGTTCGGTTGACCATCCCGGTATCATCGTCGTGCACGAGGGAGATCGTCTCTCCGTCGCCATCGCTGCGGCGGGCGACAGCCGGCAGGCCAACGCAGATTTGAACCGCATCGAGTTGACGCGCCATTTCGCCAACGGCACCGTCGGCACGTACAAAGTGAATCTTTACCCTGCGCTCGAGAAAGGCGACGAGCGCTACGACGTCGTGCTGAAACCCGGTGACACGATCTTCGTTCCGGAGGCAAACGGAGCCGCGACGGGTCAAGGCATCGCTTCCGCAATCCTCTACCTGATCGGATCGCTGCTGCACTTCTGATGAGCACGCTAACACTCGAGCAACGCCCGCCGGCGGATCTCGCCTCAGGCGAAGTCCATGTCGGGCGTTTCATGCGACCCTTCCGTCGCTACGGTAAGCTCTTCCTCACGATCCTCGTTGTGCTCGGCGTTCTCGGAACGCTCGCGCTCCTCGTCCTGCCGCGCAGCTACACGGCTGAAGTTCGCTTGATCGCCGGCAACCCGAATCGCGACGCGAACGATCTCAGCGACGACGACGACAGCGGTGCGCCGCAAGGGCAGACGTCCCTTCCCGTTCTGAACGCGCTCGTCATCGCGACCGGCCTGCAGTCGACGCAAACCTACGCAGAGCTGATTCAGGAGACGCCGGTCGCGCAGCGAGTCATCGACGATCTTCACCTTCCGATCGGCGCCGAGGCGCTGCTCGGGCACATTCGCGTTGCGCCCATCAACGACACACCGATGCTCAGTCTGCGCGCCTCGTGGGGCGATCCGCAGACGGCAGCGACGATCGCAAACGACGTCGCCTCGGCATTCGTACAGCGCGAACGCGATCTCGTCGCGCAGCAGGCGGATGCCGGAATCTCCTTCATCGCCTCGCAGCTGCCGCTGGCAGAGGCGCAGGTGCGTCAGACCAACTTCGCCGCCGCGAGCTTCATGGCCGCGCACCACCTCACCGACGCGACGACGCAGGCCACCGAAGCGGCAACCGCGCTCGACACGCTCGACCAGAAGATCGCCCAGACTCAGGTCGACCGCCGCCAGTCACAAGCCCAGCTCGCTGCGATTCAGGGCGAGCTTGGCAGCACACCCTCGATGATTCCCGGACAGAGCGTCATGGCGCCGAACCCGGTCGTCGAGCAGCTCCAACAGCAGCTCAGCACTGCGGAAGTGCAGCTCGCCGACGACTCGGCGCGCTTCACGAGCAAGTATCCTGCGGTCGTCCAGTTGCATCACCAGATTGCCGACCTCAAGGCGCGTATCGGAGCCCTTCCGCCGACGATCGCGCAGTCGAATATGGCAGAGGCGAACGAGGTCGCGATTCAGCTGAAGCAGCAGGCGGCCATCCTCCAGTCGCAGGTTTCGGCAGACGCTGCAGCCGTGCAGGCCATGATCAATCAGCGCCACGCGATGCTGCCTTCGTTCCAACAGCTTCCCGCGACGACCGCAATCCTCTCGGTGCTGCAGCGTCGCGCGAAGCTCGCGCAAGACGCATACTACGCAATGCTTCAGAAATACGATGAGCTCACGGTCGCGAAATCGACCGCGCTGAGCGACCTCACGGTAACGCAGCCGGCCGCCGCTCAGAACGCCGTGCCGACGCCGAGCTTGAAACTCGGCGTCATCGCCGTCGCACTCCTCGCGCTCGGCACCGCCTTCCTCGTCGTGCTGTTACTCGACGTGCTCGATAGCCGGATCGCCGACGAGCACGACGTCGAGCAGATCTCCGACCTTCCGGCGCTCGGGCGCGTCGACGACATGTCTGTTCCGCTCGTCAACGGTGACGAGAACAAACGGCGGCTGCGCATCGAAGCCGCCCATGACGAGATTCTCGACGCCATGCATTTCTCGGGCAACTCTGCGCCGAAGACGATAGCGGTCTTGAGCCCCTCGCAAGGCGACGGCAAGTCAACGACGGCGGTCAATCTTGCGCTCTGCCTTGCCGAGCGCGGCGGGCCGGTGCTCGTTGTCGATGCCGATCTGCGTCGCCCTGCCGTTCACCGGCTGCTGCGCGTCGCAGAGACGCCTGGTCTCGGCGACGTGCTGCGCCGCGGCCGCCCGGTCGAGGAGGCGATTCAACGCACGGGACATCCGAACATCGATGCGCTTGCCTGCGGCAGCCCCGTACGCGACCCGGTCGCCGCACTGAGCTCGACACAGTTGCGCGCACTCCTGAACGGCCTTAGCCAGCGCTACAAGTACATCGTGGTTGACACGTCGGCACTCGGCCCAGTGCACGACGCGCTCGAGGTCGCCCGTAGCGTGGATGCCTCGCTCTTGGTCATCTGCGCGGGACAGACGCGCACGAAGCAACTCGCGCGCGCGCTCGACCGTCTCGCTCGCGCGAATATCGGTAGCCTGGTCGGCTACGTACTCAACCGCGCAAAAACGACAAACGAACGCCTCGCGTATTACGCAAGAGCATCATAACACCGGCGCGCGTAGCGCATTAGCGTAGTGGCGCGAAGCACGTTATCGGATCGCCAGCACCGAAGGCGGAAGCGGCCCGCTCCAGAAGCATCCCTAACCATGGATGAGCTGCCCGGGGCTGAAATCGTAACGCAAGGGCTTGAGGACCTTGCGCGGCGCGAAGAATCGATTCCGGCACTCCTTGTCTCGATCGGCGCGCCGCGGCTACGGCGCTTGGGCATCAGCGTTTCGAACCCCCTTGCCGAGCCCGAAGTGCGCCTCTACGAACTGCTGGCGGCGTCGCTCGGGGATGGGGCGCATTCTCAGTACAACGCGCTCATTCGTAGGCTGGTCAGCTACGAACGTGCAGCAGAGTGCGTTCGCTAGCAAATCGCGACCGGATCGAGTCGTTCATGGACTCTCTGCGCTTGGACGAAGAGACTCGCATGTACTTCACCGGCGGGGCGACGGCAGTACTCTACGGATGGCGCGAGAGCACGATCGACGTCGATGTCAAGCTCGTTCCTGAGCGTGACAGTGCACTCCACGTCGTCCAGGAGGTCAAGGAGCGCCTCCAAATCAACGTCGAGCTCGCTTCGCCTGTAGATTTCATTCCCGTCTCGGAGTCCTGGGAGAGCCGCAGCCCGTTCATCCGGCAAGTCGGGCGCACGTTCTTTCATCACTTTGACCTCTATGCGCAAGCATTAGCGAAGGTCGAACGCGGTCACAGGCAGGATACCGAAGACGTTCGAGCGATGCTTCGCACGGGTCTCGTCGACACGAAGCATCTCCTCTCCTATTTCGAGGACATCGAACCGCGTCTCTACCGGTATCCGGCGATCGACCCCGCAGCATTTCGAGAGAAGGTCATCGCGTACGGACGAGGGTCGTAGTTCGTATCGCGCGCTCGAGCTACGTGCAGGAGCGGCCAGCTCTTGGGTTGGCGTGTGGACAAGAGGGGGACGCGAGAAACTTCAGCACCGCATCTGGGACATCTAGTTCTCTTCGAGCCGGGTTGAGCCGCGCCAGCCGAGCAGTGTCGCTGCCATCTCGGTGCGGTTTGCGGAGCCGGTCTTGGCGAGAAGGCGCTTCACGTGATCGTTCACGGTCGTCTGGCTGATCGAGAGGCGTTTCGCGATCGCCGGTGTGCCGAGCCCCGAGAAGAGCAGCGCGATCACTTCGAGCTCGCGGCTCGTCAATCTGAAACGCCGTACGGCCTCGCCGAGCAGCGAGCGGCTCTGGTACGGTTCGAGCAGCAGCACGACTCCGTACTTGCGTCCGCGCTCGACGGGGACGACGCGCACGATGAGGTCCGAGAGCGGCATGAAGGCGTCCTCGACGCGCTGCAACGGATCGCGCCAAGCAGCCGTGAT
>JASHOG010000099.1 GCA_030041225.1 Vulcanimicrobiota bacterium
ATCCAGGTCATCGATCGCCGCATCAATAGTCTCGGCGTCGCGGAGCCGACGATCACACGCTTCGGTCCGACGCGTATCCTCGTCGAGCTGCCCGGGTTGAATCAGAGCCAGACGGCGGAGGCGCAGCACCTGCTCGAGACCGCAGCCGTGCTCGATTTCAAGATCGTACCGCAGGCCGTAGAGGCACAGGCGGATCAGGATCAGCAGCTCTTGCTAGAGCCCGGCATCACGCGCAAGCAGCGCGCAGCCGCCGAGAAATACGTCGCACAAACCGCGTACGCTCTCTCTGGGCCGGTCATCTATCAGGGCAAGGATCTCAAAGGCGCGCAATCGGGATACACGCAGCAGGGCGGCTCGCCCGTCGTGCTCTTCCAAACCAGGGATGCTGCTCGCTTCGGAAAGCTCACTCAGGCGAACGTCGGGAAGCTGCTCGGAATTTTCCTCGACCATCGCTACATTTCGGCGCCGGTCATCGACAGCGCAATCTTCGGGAACGGGCAGATCCAAGGCAGCTTCACGCAGCAGCAGACGATCGAGCTCGCAAACGAGCTCAACGCAGGAGCACTTCCCGCGACGATCCGGATCATCGAGAACGAGTCGATCGGCCCGACGCTCGGCAAGATCGATCTCGTGAAGTCCCTCAAGGCTGCGGCGCTCGGCCTCTGCCTCGTGCTCCTCTTCATGATCGCTGCCTATCGTCTGCCGGGGTTTCTCGCCGACCTCGCGCTCGCGATCTACGTCCTTGTCATGCTCTCGATCTTCACGATCTCTCAATCGGCGCTGACGCTCCCCTCGATCGCGGGCTTCGTCCTCTCGATCGGCATGGCAGTCGACGCGAACGTGCTGATCTTCGAGCGCATCAAAGAGGAGCTCTGGAACGGTAAGACGCTACGCGCCGCCGTGCGCGTCGGCTTCCAGCGTGCCTTCACCGCCGTCTTCGACAGCCACTTCACGACGATCGTCGGCGCGGGCGTGCTCTATATGCTCGGCACCGGCACGGTCAAAGGCTTCGCATTCGCGCTCTTCTGGGGTACGGTCGTCTCGCTCGTGACGGCGGTCTTCATAACGCGCTTCTTCGTCGACCTGCTCGTCGACAACGATCTCGTCACGGCGCCCGCGCTCTACGGCGTCAAGAGCGAGGAGGTCGGCATCTTCTCCAAGACGACAACGGCGGGGGCGTCGAACTAATGTTTTTCCGGCGCCTGAACTGGAATATCGTCGGCTGGTTCAAGACCGTCCAGGCGATCTCGTATATCGTTATCGCTTGCGGCCTCGGCGCGATGATCTACCATGGTTTCCAAGGCGGCCAGGGCTTCCAACCCAGCCACATGCTGCGCCTCGGCCTCTCGTTTACCGGCGGCACCGACGTTCAAGTGACCTTTACGAGGCCGGTAACGATTCCGCAGGTTGCCAAGGCGCTCGCGCGCATGAGGCCGCCGCTTGTCGGAACGCAAATCACGACCGCCGGCGCCAAGGGTAACGGCGTCGTCATCGACACGCAGACGCCGCTCGCGAACAACGCGCAGCAGTTGTGGAATGCGCTCGGCACCGTGGCTCCGGTCGATCACAACGCCTCGCAGATCACGTCGGTCGGGCCGGCACTCGGTGCTGAGTATCTGCGCGACGCGCTCGAGGCGCTCATCATTGCCCTCTCGATCCAGTTCCTGTACATTGCCTTCCGCTTCGGCTGGAACTACATCTTCGGCCTCGTCACCGTCATCGCGCTGGCACGCGACGCGGCGATGATGATCGGCATCTACGCGCTCGCCGGAAGACAGGCCGACGATGCGTTCCTCGCCGCCGTCCTGACGGTCATCGGCTACTCCGTCATGGATACGATCGTGATCCTCGACCGAATACGTGAGAACACGAAGCTCATGCACGACAAGCCGTACGACTACATCGTTAACGAGTCGATCAAGCAGACGATGACGCGCTCGGTCAACACGCTCGCAACGGTCGTGATCACGCTCGTCGCGCTGCTCGCGCTCGGCGGAGCGAGCTTGAAGAACTTCGGCTTCGCGCTGCTCGTCGGCATCTGCTCGGGCGGGTATCACTCAATCTTCTATTCGGCCCCGCTCGTTCTCACGTTCAGGAAGCGCCAACTCGAGCGCGCCGCGCGGCTTCGCTCCGCCTCTCGTCTGTCCGAACGCGCCGTTTCGCGCTCCGACAGCGGCACGCAGCGCGGCGGACGCGCGCGCGAGGATATCGTCGCCGCTCGCCGCGAGCGCCGAGCGAAGGAGAAGGCCGCTCGTGCGGTAGCGCAGCAGAGCACGTCGGCGCACTATCGTCGCAAACGCGGCGAGGCCGCGACGGCGATCGCCGAAGAGTACGATCCGCTCGACGCCGAGCGGCAAGGATTGCACGAGGCCGCGCTCGAGCAAGGTCACGAGGAGATTCGCCTGAACCTCGAGGACTTCGAGCCGGAATCGGCACCGCTCGACATCGAGCACGACGAGAACGAAGAGGCGTAGCACCCTTCCGCCGCCCACCGAATCAGAGGCGGCATTTGAGAAGGCGCTTTCGGAGCTGCAGTGTCATCCCGAGCCCTTCGACTGCGCTTCGCGCGCTCAGGACAGGCTCCGGGGCGAAGCCCCGGAGTCGAGGGACCGCGACGCAGTGCATGCGTTTGTCGACGGAGCGTTTGCGCATCGTGACGAGTACCTGCGCGACACGTACGCGACGATCGGCGGCGCCACGCAGTTTCACTCGAAGATCGTCGGGGTGTCGTTCGAGGGGCGCCAGGACACGATCGCGGGCTTGCGCGAGGGAACGGCAATCGATCTCGTGCGCGAGCCGGATCACGAGAAGGACCCGAATGCGATCGCCGTGTTCTACGGTACGCTGCGGCTCGGATACATCCGTGCCGGTATTGCAAAGCATCTCGCGCCCCTGATCGACGCGGGCACGCGCTACCGGGCGCGCATCGAGAACCTCACGGGCGTCCCTCGACAGGCTCGGGATGACAAGCAGCGGTTTCGCGGCGTCAACATCTTTATCGAGCGCGACGCGGATGCGGCTGTCGCGCACACGTCGGAACAGTCGGAGGCGTTACGCGCGGCATGGAGCGGTAATGAGGAGTCGGTGCGTGCAGCGCTCATCGGCACGGCGCAGCCGCATGAGTACCAGCGTGCGGTCCTCGAGCGTCTTGGAGAGGGGGAGAACACGCTTGCACTCTTCGGAACCGGGCGCGGCAAGTCGTTCTGTTTTCAGCATCCGGCCGTGCTGCGCGCGCTCGGTGCATCCGGAAAGACGCTTGCGATCTATCCGCTGCGCGCGCTCGCGAATGACCAATACGAAGCCTTGCGGCGGCGTCTCGATCAGTTCGGCTTACGGATTCTGCGGGCGAACGGCTCTATCGACGCGCAGGAGCGCGACGACCTGTTCGCAGCTCTGCGCGAAGGCGCGTGGGACATCGTGCTCGCAACTCCGGAGTTTCTTTCGTACCATCGCGACGCGTTTGTGGGTTCGAGCGCTCCAGCGTTAGTCGTTGTCGACGAGGCGCATCACGTGTATGAATCGCGCCACCGCGCGGCCTATGCAACGATCGGCGAGACGATCGACTCGCTCGGCGAACCGCAGGTGCTCGCGCTCACTGCGACTGCGGCAGAAGAAGCCTTCGCACGCATTCTCCGGACGCTGCGCATCGATGCGTGGGTCATCGATCCGACCGTTCGCGAGAACCTGCATCTCGTCGACGCGCGCGGCAGAACCGATAAGATCGCCTATCTACGCGAGGCGCTGCAAGACGGCGGGAAGGCCATCGTCTACTGCAACTCGCGCAGCGAGGTTGGAAAGCTCGCCGAGCGGCTCCGCCGCGGGCTCTCGAAGAACGAGGGCGAGACGATGTTCTATCATGCCGGGATGCCGACAGCTGCGCGTCGCGACGTCGAACGTTACTTCCGGGAAGGCGCATTGCGCGTCGTCATCGCGACCTCAGCGTTCGGAGAGGGCATCGACCTGCCCGACGTACGTCATGTCGTGCTCTACCATCTCAACTTCAACTTCACGGAGTTCAATCAGCAGGCGGGGCGCGCCGGGCGCGACGGCGAGCCCGCATCCGTGCACCTGCTCTTCGGTGAGAGCGATCGGCGCATCAACGAGTTCATCATCGACCGCGAGGCGCCGACGCTCGCGGTGCTCCGCAGCCTCTATAAAGGGATGAGAGGCATTGCGCGCGGCGATATGCTGCGCGCGCCCTTCGTCGAGGTCGCGCGAACACTCGAGATCGAAAAGGCGAACGAGCGAACCGTCGCGGCGGCGGTGAGCATCTTCGAGGACGAGGGCTTGGTCGAGCGAGGCGAGGACGACGAAGGGCGGTATCTTCGTTTTCTGCCCCTCCCCGGCAAAGTCGACATGACGCGCAACGAGCGCTTCGCGGAAGGCGAGGCCGAGCGCGAGAGCTTCAAGCGTTTCGCGGACGTCGTGCTCACGGCGGGCATCGAGGACCTCGAGCGCCTCGTCAACCGGCCGATCTACCCGAGTAGCGTAGTACTGCGGCGATAACACTGTTTGGCGGCAAGGAACCCGTCATTCATGAGCGTAAAACCCCTGCATGATACGGAGATGTTCTCTTTGCGTGTGCCTTTCTGTGCTTCTCGGCGTGATTGCCGTGCCTGCGCACGGGCAGACGCGGCCGACGCCGCGTCCATCGGAGACGCCAAGCACCTACGATACGTTCGTCACCGGTGCAACGGTGGAGCCGGGGCTGATACCGATCATCACGAAGGCGGGGAATGTCTATCTCGCGCTCTCAACATCACAGCTCGGAGCGGATTTCATCGAGACATCGGTGCCGTCGACCGGCCTCGGCGGCTTCGGCCCTGCGCAAGGAGAACCGTACGTTGCGCCTGCGCGTATCCTGCACTTCGAGCGCTACGGAAACGACGTCGTGTTGCGTTGGCCGAATACCTACGCGCACGTGCTGCCGGAGAGCCCGGAGGCGACGGGCACGGCGCAGTCGCTGCCGAGCTCGATTGTCGCTGTTGCACCGGTGGTGGCGGAAGACGCGAACACGGTTGTCATCTCCGCTTCGGCGTTCCTCGGCGACGTCGCCGATTATCAGGCGCAGTTCGACGCCGAGATCAGCAACCCGATGCACGGTTACCATCTCGACACGACGCGCACGCTCTTCACCGCAACAAAAGCCTTTCCTGAGAATGACGTTTTGCGCGTCAGCCAGACGTGGGTGAGCGAGAGTCCGGATACGGTGGACAACGCCCCCGATGCGCGAAGCCTCGAGATAGCGATGACGTACAATATCATCGCAGCACCGCATGACGGCTACATGCCGCGCCTCGCCGATCCGCGTGTCGGATACTTCGAACAGCCTCTCATCAACTTCAGCACCGATCGGAATCCGACGCGCAACCTCTACTACATATCGCGTTGGAACTTTGCCCCGGAGCATCCGGGGCGCCCATCTATCGCAACGAACCCGATCGTATTCTATCTGAGCAGCGACATTCCGACCGCCTATCGCGCCACGGTTCGTGACGCGGTCCTGACGTGGAACGACGCGTTTCGGCGCATCGGCATCCTCGACGCAATCGAGGTGCGGCAGCAGCCGGACGACCCGAGTTGGGACCCGGATGACATCCGTCACGACGTCATTCGCTGGGTCGACACGTCATCGCCCCAATACGGCGCGGAGGCCCTCATCATCAATGATCCGCGCACCGGCGAGGAGATCAACGTTGGTGTGAACGTCGATGCGGTTCTCGGGTTGAGCGGGCGCATCTACCGTTACATTATCGCACCGGCGCGCGGGATGCGCGACAGCGCCGCCGCCGAGCGGGCGTTTACACTCCAAGAAATTCGCGCGGTCGTGCTGCACGAGTCAGGTCATGACATGGGGCTGCAACACAACTTTATCGCGGCGATGGCCTACACGGCGCACGATCTTGAGAGCCGCGCCTTCACGAGCCGCTACGGTATTGCAACGTCGGTCATGGCCTACTCGCCGGTGAATCTCTGGCCGAAAGGCACGCCGCAAGGCGACTACGTCCAGCTCGTTCTCGGCCCGTATGACTACCACGCGATTGCGTATGGGTACTCGTACGTTCCCGGGGCCTCGACGCCCGACGAAGAGCTTCCCGCGCTCCGCCGCATTGCCTCGATGTGGAGCGATCCTACGTACCGCTTCGCATCCGACGAGGACGTGCAGTTCTACGACGGGCATGCGATCGATCCGCGCGTCGCGCAGTACGACCTGACGAATCATCCACTCGAGTGGTGCCAAACGCAAGTGACGATGATGCACGG
>JASHOG010000100.1 GCA_030041225.1 Vulcanimicrobiota bacterium
GCGGGAACGGGCATGTCACGCTACCGTCAGATCGAGATTCTGCCGGAGGGGCAAGACGTCGACGACGAGGGTCACTCGAGGACTCAGATCGACTTTTCGTTCGGCGGCATGACTGCGGACGACGCTGCCTTCGCAGAGGTGATGGGTGGTGCCGGCGACGGCATGAGCCGGCTCATGAGCGCCTACGAGCGCAATCGTGAGCCTCAGACCGTGCAGTACGAGGGCGAGTACGAGGACCACGCCAGCGTGCATGCGCCGCCGAAGAAGACGCAGTACGACCGCATTAAGGGCATCAACCCCGAAGAACTGTAAAAAGCCTCGTAGTTTCGTCCAGGGCGTTGTCGCCTCGGGACTCGTGTACCGTTGTACACTTCGCCCGCTCGGCTCCTAGCCCCGAACGAAACTACGGGTTTTTTACGCCCGGGCATTTGCGTTTGTCATCCCGAGCGAAGTGAGCCCTTCGACTGCGCTTCGCGCGCTCAGGGTGGGCTCCGCGAACGAAGTCGAGGGACCGCCGGGGGCTTGAGCTACGACGCTGTTGCCTCTGCGAACAGCGAAGCAATGTCGAAGGTCAGCCACGGGGTGGCAGCGTGCGTGAATCGTTCGCCCTCCCCGTATGTCGTGATGCCGTCTCTTGTGTGAGCGACGACAACGCTCCGGTCTGGGTCGACATCGAGCATGAGTGCGCTGCCGTACTCGAGATAGAGCGAAATCTTCTCTTGAATGTCGCGCTCTCGACCGCTGGGCGAACGAATCTCGACCGCAATGTCGGGCGAGATTGGCGGCATCTCCCGCTCTGCCTCGGGAAGAGCGAGCAGTCGCGCGCGCGAGACGAAGGCGACGTCAGGAACGAGCGTGGTGCGATTCTCAGGATCTCGACACAAGTGGAATCGCCATTCGCTTGCGACATAGCCCCGGTCACGGGCCTGCTCCATCACGATCGAGCCAAGCTGAATCTGAATCGACCCGTGCCGGCGCGTGCCGCTCACCTTCTCGACCCACCGCCCGGCGATGATCTCGATGTATGGTTTCTCGTCGATGTCCAGTAACGTTCGCATGTGCACCTCACGCATAGGGTATCACGCCCTCCCTAGTCCGCCGCAAGAGGGGTTGCCGACTCAACGAATTGACAAAGGAGATTGACGAGCGCCATCTGTTCGGGGTTCGAGCAGCGGATGTCGAGCAGGCGGGGCGAGCAAACGAGAACGCTCATGCACTGCGCTCGCGAGACGGCGACGTTGAAGCGGTTACGCTCGAAGAGAAAGGCGAGATCGCGTGGGATGTCGTCGCCGCTCGACGTTGCCATCGAGTAAAAGACAACCGGCGCTTCCTGCCCCTGGAACTTGTCCACCGTCCCAACGCGGATGCCGGTGAGACCCGCTGCGCCTAGGCGCTGCGCGATCAAACGGCGTTGCGCGTTGTAGGGCGTGACGATAAGGACGTCAGTCTCGCGGAACGCTCTCGGTTGCGGCCGGTCACGCGAATCTGCAACCGTAATCGTTCCCTCGCGCAGACGCAGGATCTCGTCGAGAATCACCCGCGCCTCCTCCTCTGATTCACGCTGATTCCCGATGTGTTCCACCGGCGCGTAGCGCAAGCCGCTGCCACGCAGACCTTTGGAGTCGACGCCGTTGAAGCGTGTGCGGTCGCTCGCGAGCAGCCGTCCGTCGTAGACGGTTTCCGAGATAAAGGCACAGATCTCCGGGTGCATGCGAAAGGAGCGATCGAGGAAGACGCCGCGATCGGGCGCTACGGTCGCGTCGTCGCCGAGCAGGTGCGCCATCACGGAGAGCTCGACACCGGGTGGATGTGCGCCTTGCGAGACCTGGGCGAGCTGCAGCGGATCGCCGAGAAGCACGAGATTGCGAGCGCATGGGGCGCAGGCGATCGCATTTGCGAGCGAGACCTGCCCCGCCTCATCGATGACGAGGTAGTCGTACTTTCCCGCCAACTCGGCGCGCGCGAACGTCCATGCCGTCCCCGCTGCGAGGTCGTGTGGTTCGTCGAGCGCGTCGGTGGCAGCGGACGTCGAGAAGAGCGACTCCGGAAGCGTCGACTCGAACTGCGAACCGTGCGTCGTGTTGCTGTAGCGCTGAATGCCGCGGAATGTCTGCCCGTGTTTGGTCGCCTCGCTCTCGATCTTGTGCAGCAGGTTGTGGATCACTTTATGCGAGTTGGCGAGGATCGCAACCCGCTTCCCTGAGGCGATCAGGTCGAGGATGACGCTCGCGCCCACCGTGCTCTTTCCGCTGCCGGGTGGACCCTGCACGAAGAGATAGCTCTCATCGAGTGCAGTTGCAAGCGACGCGATTGCCTGCGCGCCGGGCGTCTGCGGCTGCACCGGTCCCGTGCGCGCGCCGCTGAAGCGCGGCGGACGCCGCAGTACCACGTCGAGAAGCGCACGGTGCTCGCGTTCGAGCGTGCCGTTAACGCACGCGCTCGCGACGCGCTCGAGCGAGTCGCGAATGAGGCCTGCCTGAATCGTGGGCACCGGCGCTATGGCCGTGAGCAGCGACGGATCGATGCCACGCCGCAGCTTCACGTGAATGCACGACGTCTCATCATCGACCGCGACAACGTTCCCAGCCTCACGCGGATGCGCCGCGTCAAGAACGTACGCGCCACTGCCCCTCTCGAATCCGTGCAGCTGCTCCGGGAAAGCGAAGACATAGACGAGGTTTTGCTTCGGCGTCTCGCGATAGGGCTCGATCTCAGCGCAGAGCCGTAGCTCGCCGATCGCCTCGCGATCGAACTCGACGAGCTCGTCCTGGTTCTCGCACCGATAAAAGTACGCCCACCATGCCGGCTTGTCGTCGCGCCGGTGGTAGTCGAGCAGGTGCCCTAGAAGCCACCGCACGCGAACGTCCTCGTCGGCCGCACGCAGAGCCTCCAAACTCTCCGGCGGCTCGATCCCCGCGAGCAACGCCTTGCGAAGGCGCACGCGCTCCTTGCTTTCCTGAGCCGGATCCTCTGCCTTCTCGACCGGCGGCGGCTTCCAAGGGAACGCGCCGTCTCTCGCCGCGAGCTCGCCGCGCAGCCGAATCAGCCAGTCGCGCAGATGCAGCGTCGAAATGCAGTCGTCGCGGTTGTAGTTCTCGATGTCGGCGAGGATGTTGTCGTTGCCTTCGATGAGCCACGACTCGAACATGAGAATAGAGTCGTCTCCCCGTTGGGTCTTCGTTTCGCGCGTGAAGCCGTAGAACGCCTCGAGTTTCTTGATGGAGTAGGAAGGCTGAGAGATCCGTACGCCTTGACGCACGACGGCGAAGAGATCGACGAAGGCTTGTGCACGCAGGAGAGTATCGAGCGGCCCTTCGCGGGTAGCGTAGTATCCGGAGAGACGCTTGAGCGCTGTTGTTTCGTACGGCGCGTAGTGGTAAACGTGCATCCCGGGATACTTCGCGCGCCGCTCGACGAGCAGGTCAACGAGCGCCTCGAACGCATCACGCTCTTCAAGCCGGCTCTTTGCCCAGAACCCTACGTACCGTCGCTCTTTCGCGAGATAGACGCCGAAGAGATACTCGAGCCCACGCTCCGCCGAGTAGAGCGGATCGCCCTCCATGTCGAAGAAGAGGTCGCCGTCGTCGGGCTGCGGCAGTAGTGCGAAGCCGCGCTGCTCGCGTAACGGAAGCAACTCGTAGCGCAACTCGCCCGTCGTGCGCTGTACGTGCTGGAGCCGTGCTTGATCGCGAAGACGGTCGAACGTCTCCGGCTTCATGCCGTCTGGGCGCTGCTCCTCACGCGCGACTGCGAGCGCGCCGATCGTCGTGATGTTCGCACCTTGGAAACGTCGAATCGAATCGCGGCGCATCCACGCAACGAGCCCCAGGTAGTCGTCGTCATTGCGCCGCCGATCGCACGCCGGTGCCCAGCGGCAGATGCGGCAGTGCGGCACTTCGTGCGGATAGGCGTCGCTGTGCCCGCGACTCATGCGCTCGAGGAACGAGGCTTTGAGGTGACGGTAGTACGCAAAGTAGTCGCGTAGCGCGTACGGCGCCTCTTCGTTACTTCCAAGAATGACGACGATTCGTTCCGGCATCGTACCTTGCAGGCGTGCAACGTGCTCGCTATAGTTGCAGAGCTGGATGAGAAAATAGGCTCTCGTCGTCAGCGCGAGCTTTGTGTCGAGGACTTCATAGCTCCAGGATCGGTTCTGTGACGGGCGCTCGACGCGCCGGAGAAAATCGGCGTGCCCCATGAACACGCCGTCGAAGAACGTTGCCTGATAGATGATCGAGGTGCCTTCGTCCATAGCGGCGATCGTGGCTCGTTCCGCTTCGCGCAGAGCGTTCGCATCGGCGTTCTCGACGCGAGGTATCTCCCGGACGGCAAGGCCGCTCTTACGCAGCCACTCCACGTAGCGGCGCTCGTGCTCATCGCCTTTGCGGGCGATCAGTTTCGACGCCTCATCGGGTTCGGGGCGAGCCCGGAGGTGCTCCGCCGCCTCGCGCTCGAGGTCGGTCAGGGCCTCACATTCCAAGAAGCCGTTGAGGTCTGAGGCCGAGAAGACGAGGTGCCCGTCGAGGCGCTGCATGATGCACGCATCCTATGCGCCCGCGGTGCCATACGCCTGGCAAACAGTTTCCTTACACTCCGCTCGCCGTATCCTTACGGACCGGCCCTATGCTCAAAACCACCCCTCGATTAGGGTGGAAGCATGTTCTCCTTGGTGCTCTCTCTCTTCCTCAGCCTCGCCGGGCTTCACACGATGGACTCCGGTTCAGGGCCTGCGGGATCATCTGCGGCCGCATCCCTTATGGACAGCGGCTCGGGTCCGGCCGGCTCCGTCAGCGGCGCGCGCGTTCACCTGCACATCTTGGACTCCGGTAGCGGTCCAGCGGGCTGACGCGAGAATCCCTTCGGCGAGCGCGAGCGTCGAGGGGCTGCTTCCGTCGAAGTGGTAATCTCCACGAATGGCGGGCGAAACTCGCGCTCCAGGACTGCGAGCTGCGCGTCAAGCGTATCTCCGCGCCGACTACGACATGTGCGTTGCGGAACTGCGTGGGCGCCGTGGCGTCGAACGCGATCTCCTTCTCGCCCGTGCGTACCTACGCATGCGACGATACGGGGAGGCGGAGCAGGTGCTTCGCTCCACCGATGCTCAAGACCGATCGACATGGGCGGCCCTCATGGGGGCCGCCATCGCGCGTCAAGGGAACAGCGCCGGTGGGACGCCGTTTCTTGAGAAAGCGGTCGCTATCGCGCGCAACGACGAGGAGCGCGCCGAGGCATGGTATCAGAGAGCGCTGCTCCATTGGATGGACAAAGAGAACGACGAGGCGGACGCGATTCTCTCTAGGGAACATTTCGGCTCGTCCAACGGGCTCGCGGAGGAGCTGCGCGCCTGGGTCTCGGTCGGCCGTGAAGACTACGAAGGTGCGATCCGGCACTTCGAGCGCGCGACGGCGCTCTCCGGAGGCGACATCCGTCTCGAGACCAACGCACTGCGCAACGCCTCGATCTACGCGCGCGAAATGTACATGCCGGCGGTGATGTCGAGCGTTCTGCACCGTGTCGAGCACATTGCGAGAACGCCCTACGTCGAGAACAATCTCTACCACATCATGCGCGCCGCGGCGTGGTTTGCGGCGATTGAGGGCGACTATATGCGCGCGATGCAGGGTCTGCGCGCGAGCGCCCAGTTCTTCGCCGAGGGGCCGTGGCGCGTGTACACGCTGTGCGATCAAGCGTATCTGTCGCTCGTTCTCGGGGAAGAAGTCAACGGCTGGGTCATCGCAGAGCAGGCGCTCGAGGAATCGGTTGGGATCGATTGGGACTCCTATCGGGAGACCGAGCAGATAGCGCTGCTCTATCTCTCCAATATCTTCGCCATTCGGCGTCCAATCGAGGCGCAGCGCTGCTGGCGCCGGTACAAGAGCGTACCGCCTCCCGATCCTCTTCGCGCTACGTTGGCTAGAGAGCCCCACATACGAGCGTGGGAGGCGTACACCGCTGGTCTTCTCGAGAAGAGCTCGGGCGAGCTGACGGCGGCGGCCGCCGACTTCAACCGCGCATACTCGCTCTATCGCAAGATTGGTTTCGAGTGGCGTGCGGTGCTCACGCTGCTCGCACAACGGGACGTCGTTCCCGAGGATCCGAGTTATGAGGCGTACATCGACACGACGTTGCGCCGTTTTCCGAACTCATGGTTGCAGCGGCTCGTCGAGCTCGAGAAGCGCCGCCGAGCGCCCGTAACGGTGATGCCGATCGCGAAGTCACAGGGCCCGTAGGATGTCGCCGGCACCCCCACCTGCGATCATCCGCGGCTACGACGTGCTGATCTCCGCCGGGCACGAAGGGCGACCCGCCAGCTGCGCGCGCTTTCCGCAACACCGCTGTAACCTCGGCGCAAGAGGAGAGCGCACGTGGAACCCGATCGTCGCCAACGAAGCGACGCGCGTGCTGCGGGCCCATGGCCTGCGCGTGATCCGCTTGCCAGCCGACTTTGCGGGAGTGTACGCGGTGAAGATCGCGGTCTTCATACACTTCGACGGCGCCGTTCCGCCGTGCAGCAGCACCGCGTCGGTCGGGTATCCCCTGCGCGCGGACTCTCGCGTCGCGGCGAGCTGGAAGCGGCTCTACGGACGTTACTTTCCCTTTGGATTTCGCCCAGACAACTTTACTGGAAACCTGAGGCGTTACTACGCATTTAAGCAAGTCCGAGCGAAGGTCGGCGCTTACGTGTTGGAGCTCGGCGAGATCACCTGCCCGGCGCAACGCGCGTGGCTTGCGCCGCGCCTGCGGTGGTCGGGCGATCTCATCGCCTACTGGATCGCGCGCCTCATCGACAGGGGGCACGTCCCGTTGCCCGCAAACGTGTTGGTGCGGGTGAGGAGAGGTTCTTCACGATGATCCGTCCGGTTCGTCCCGACGGCCGCATCGAGACCGGCGGGGCTTTCAAGCCGATCCCGCGACCGCGCGTCGTCGAGCGCATTGCCGATGCGGCGACGCAGCGTGTCACCCTCATCGTGGCGCCGGCGGGCTATGGCAAGTCGGTGGCCCTCTCGCAATATCTGCTTGGGCTCGAAAGCGCATGGCTGCGCTTCGATTTGCGACCCGAGCACGACACGCTCCCCGGCGTCCTGCGCGGCTTCGCTGAGGCAGTCATCGAGGCGGCACCCGAGGCGCGCGCGACCATGGCAGGCGCCTACGAGAAGAACCGAACCTCTGCGAGTGCGGGCGCGCAGCTCGCGCTTTGGATGCAGCAGCACCTCAAAGGATGGCGCGGCACGATCGCCGTCGACGATCTTCACGTCGCCGAGGCCGATCCGGAGGTCGTGCGTTTCTTCTCCGCCCTGATCGATCGTACGAAGAGCCACATCTCATGGATCATCTCGACGCGCAGCTACAGCGGCTTACCCGTCGGGACGTGGCTTGCCTACGGCGACTGCGACTTGATGGTCGACCAACGCGATCTACGCTTCACGGCAGACGAAGCGAAGCGCGCCGCAAAAGCCTTCAAGCTCGGCGTCGGTGAAGACGAGCTGCGCGAGCTGCTCGAGCTAACGGATGGATGGCCGACCGCGCTCAGCTTCGCGCTGCGCACCTCGACGCGCTCCGTCGAGCTGCACAAGCTGACGGTCATGACGCGCGAGATGGTCTATCAGTATCTCGCCGAGCAGGTCTATCGCTCGCTCACCGACGACGAGCGTGCCTTCCTGCACGCCGTCTCGCTCCTATCGGAGATCGACGTCGAGTCGATGTTGACGATGGGCTTCGATCGTGCACGCGGGATCATTAGTGAGCTGCGCGAGCGCGTCGCCTTCCTGTACGAGGTTCGGCCTGAAGTCTACCGTTGTCACGATCTCTTCCGCGATTTCGTGCTCCACCAGCTTTCGCTGGAAGGCGAGACCGCGACGAACGCCCTGCGGTGCAGGATCGCAGGGGTCATGGAGTCGCTCGGACGCGCGCCCGTCGCGCTACGCCTCTACGCCGATGCAAGAGAGGAAGAGTCGATTCTGCGCCTGCTGGAGGCGCATGGGGCCGATCTGGTCGCGACGGGACACCTCGACCTCGTCGTCTCCTCGATTCAGGTACTCACCGAGGAGCACCGCCGCGAACGGCCGATCATGCTCGCGCTGCGTGGAACGTTGGAGGCCTCGGGCGGGAACTTCACGGAGGCCGAACCGCTGCTGCGGCGCAGTCTCGAGCGCAGCGAGGATCCCGTATTGCGCGCGAGCGTCGCAATGCGCCTCGCCTTGCTCTACATCAATCAAGGAAAAGACGCGGCAAACGTACTCGACGCCGTGCTGAACGAGACTGAATCGCTGCCCGAGGCGCTGCTCGCCGAGGCTCGTTCCTTGCGCGCCGTCGTCGCGGCACGCGCCGGACAGAAGGAGCTCGCGCGGCAGCTGCTCGATCGCGTCGAGGCGGATATCTTGATGTTCGAAGAGAGTGACTCGCTCGCGCGGACGTTGCAACGCGTGGGCGCCGCAGCGCTTGAGCTCGGGCTCGATCAGCAGGCGCGTTTCGCGTTCGCGCGCAGCGCTGAAGCCTCGCAGCGGCTCTCGCTGCATAGCCTCGCAGCGCTCGCACTCGAGGGTCTCGCCTTTGAAGCATTCACGTACGAGAACGATCTCTCGGTCGCAGTTTGGCACGCGCAGCGCGCGATAACGGCAGCAGGAAAGTCCGGCGACATCTTCAGTATGCAGAACGCGGCGCTTCGCTTGCTTTCGCTCGAGCTTTGGCGAGGCGACGCGGATCGAATCGGCGCCATCGAGCGCAGGGCGGGAGAGTTCCAGACGAGCGACGCGTCGCGCGGCCTGTACATCGTGGAGAGCCACGCCTATCGTCACCTATGGGAGGGGAAGTTCTCGCAGGCAGTTTCGGACTTTGCGGCCGTCCTGGATCGCTTACCCATGGGTTTCGACCGCATCATGGAGCGCGCGCTGTACGCGCTCAGCCTCTCGCTCGCCGGCCGGCACGGTGAGTCGAAAGAAGAGGTAGCGCAGGTGATGGAGGCGATCGATGCCGACCAGCCGCAGCGCGACGGTTTCGCCTCTCTGCACTTCGAGGTCGCGCAGCTCCTCGCGATCCTCGGCGAGATCGTCTCGCGCCGGAAGACGGTGGCGGCGAGTCTGCTGAAGCGGCGCCCGGTCTTCTCGAGCCGGATCGGAGCCGAGTCGATGCGCGGAGCGGTGAAGCTCCTGTATCGTTCGATCGAGGAACGGCACTATAAGGCCGTCAGTATCGACCAAGACATCGGGATCATGGAGCGCGACAACCTCGGAGGCTTCGCCAGAATCCTCGCGGTCGCGCACGAGGCGCTCCAGAAACCCGTCCAAGCGGAGGGGGAGAACAGGGAGCTATCGGCAGCGGAGCTTGCGGTGCTGCGAATGCTCCTGCGAGGCATGAGCCCGAAGCAGATCGCAGCAGAGACCGAGCGCTCGGTCCTTACGGTGACGACCCACATCAAGAACGCCATGAAGAAGCTCGAATGCCGGGGGATGGAAGATCTCATGGCCTATCTGCGCCGGAGCAGCATCGCAGGGTAGTGCCTGAAAATAGGCATACTCCAGGAAGAGTAGAGACCTCGCAGAGCCGGGCCCGTATGCTCATAGGCGAGAACCCCTCTACCCAGGAGAACCGACAACATGTTACACGCTCTGCTGCTGGTCGCCGCGGCCGGTTTGCTGCACGTCTTCGAAGGCGCCATGGCGCTGCCGGGAATCGTCGAGCACGGTCCTGACCATCTGCACACGGATGCCAGCCCGCCGGTCGGCGTAGGTTAAAGACCAGACGCGCAAACTAGCAGCTGAGAGAAAGGGATGTCTCCCAGGTGCACGATTCCCAACAACTGACGCTTACCTCGCTCGGCGAAGTCCTCGGGCGTGACCTCGCGACGCTGAAGCGCAGCGCAATCGAGCATCTGACGCTCCCTGAGCTCAACGGGGACGCCGCGACCGACGCGGCACTCGAGACGCTCGTGGACCGTCTCTGTCTCTCGCTCGCTCTCGCTAAGCCAATCGGCTTGGCGACCTGGGCTGAACGGGAAACGCGCCGGGTCGGGCGCGCAGGCGTGAGCGACATGCTCTCGGCTGCGTCGCACGCGATCTCCGTCATGGCGGGAAGATTTCCGGTCGACCGCACTCGCGTGCTAACGGCCCTCGATCTTCTTGCCGCCGAGGCCCAGCGATCAGCGGCCGTGACCTCGACGCAGCCGAAGGCGCCCGAGGTCGATCGAACGGTCGACGTACTACTGGCAATGCTTGCCGAGCGTGATGCGGCTACTGCAGCCCATTCAAAGGCAACCGCGGTGTGGGCGCGGCGACTCGCGACGAAGCTTGGGCTCGACGCCGAACGCGTCGACTTCATGGAGCTTTGTGCGCTGCTCCACGACATAGGCAAGATCGGTACGCCCGACGCGATCTTGCAGAAACCCGGTCCGCTCAGCGAACCGGAGTGGGTCGTGATGCGCCGCCATCCGGGAGCGGCCGCGAAGATGCTCTCCGAGATTCCTTCCCTGCGGCGTTGCGCCTCGGTCGTTCGAGCGCACCACGAGCGCTTCGACGGCACCGGCTACCCCGATGGTCTCAGCGGAAATAGGATTCCCTACGAGGCGCGCATCCTCGCCGTTGCAGATTCGTTTCACGCGATGGTAACGGAGCGCCCCTATCGCAGCGCTATCTCGCCGCGGGACGCCCTCACGATTCTCGAGGAGGGCAAGTCGAGCTGGTGGGATCCCGAGATTGTGGATGCCTTCGTGGGCCTCTTCGAGCACCGCGCCCACGCGGCGAAAAACGAGCCCGCCGCTCTCGTCTAGCTCGGTTCCTTAGCTTCCCCGGCTCGGCCACCACAGGCCGGGCACAGGGTTCGAATGCAGGATGCAGCGTAGATGCAAGGCGTGGCAAACGCCCGTGTTGCGGTCGTCGATGACGATCGCTTGATTCGCGAGATGCTGGAGCTTGGTCTCACACGCGAGGGTTTTGAAGTCGCGACGGCCTCCGACGGGCAGGCCGCGCTCGATCTTGTCCGGCGCTTCGATCCGGAGGTCATCATCCTCGATATCATGATGCCGAAGATCGACGGTCTCACATTGCTCCCGATGCTGCGCGAGATCAGCCACGTTCCGATCCTCATGCTGACGGCGAAGGGCGGCCTCGAAGACAAGATTAGCAGCCTCGGTGCCGGTGCGGACGATTATCTCGTGAAGCCCTTCGCCTTCGAGGAGCTGCTCGCTCGTCTCCATGCAAAGCTGCGCCGCCCGCAGCTCATCGATGAGCGCGTGCTACAATGGCATGATCTCTCGATCAACATGGATACTCGACAAGCGCGCAGAGGAAAGGATCCGGTCGAGCTTACGCATCGGGAGTTCGATCTGCTCTCCGTCTTCATGCGCGAACCGAGGCGAGTCTTCAGCAAGGATCACCTCCTCGAGCTCGTCTGGGGACACGATTTCGAGGGCGGGCCGAACATCGTGGAGACCTACATTTCTTATCTACGCGCGAAGATCGACCGGCCCGGGGAGCCAGGTTCCTTCATTAGAACGGTGCGCAGCGTCGGCTACGGCTTGGCGCAATAACCCATAACGATGTTCCGCCGCTCGATCGCCTCTCGCCTTACATTCCTCTACGCCTCGATCGTGGCGGTGACGATCTTACTCGTCGTGCTGGCCTCCTCGATTGCGCTGGTTGCCTATCTCCACGCCTTCGAGTTCGAGCTCATGATCGGGAAGGTTCAACAGGCGAGCATCATCGCTCAAAATTATGCCGACTCGGGTCTGCCGATCCAACAAGCGGCGCCGGTCATCGTGCAACGACTGAGCAGTCTTGGGACGCGCGTCGCGGTTTACGACGAGCAAGGCTCCTTTCTCGCGGGCGACTCATCGCTCCATCCTGCGGCGCTCGACCACTTGTTGGCGCTGCGCGTACGCGCTCTCGAGTTGACCAACCCGGTAACGCGTTTTCCGCGCGCCTTTGTGCTTCCGCCGGGCACAGTTGGACCATTCACCGGACGCGTTCCCTCGCCGCGTTCGGGTGTTGCTCCGATCGTGGGCGGCTTTGTCGCGCTCGACCTCTCCTTTCCGTTACTCCTCGCCTCGCTGATGCCGTACTGGATCGTCGTTATCGGACTCGCCATCGCGGCGATTGCGATCGCGTGGTTCGGCGGGCGATTCGTCGCAACTCAGGCACTGCGTCCCCTCAACGACGTCACCGACTCCCTGCGGCTCCTCGCGAAGGGAGACTACAACCGGCGCAGCTTCGTCATGGCGGGCGGCGACGAGATCGCGACGCTCACGGGTGCGTACAACGATGCGGCCGCTGCGGTCGCCTCGGCAATGGACGAACGCCGCTCCACGGAGGAGCGCATGCGCCTGTTCGTAGCCGAGGCGGGGCACGAACTGCGCACGCCGCTGACGGTTATCGGCGGCTACATCGACGTCCTACGCCGCGGCGCGGTGGAAGAGGCAAAAATCGCGCGGCAGATCCTCGCGACGATGGCGCTCGAGAAGGAGCACATGCGCAGCCTCATCGATCGTCTGATGCGTCTTGCGCGGCTCGACTCGGAAGCGCAGCCGAACCTGGAGACGATCGACGTTGCCGAGCTCCTGCGGTCGCAGTGCGAGGCGGCTCGCCGGTTCGACGAGCAGCGCGACGTCGACTATGCGGTCGACGGCGCGACGACGGTCGAGGCGGATCGCGCCGAGATCGGCGAAGCGATCTGGAACATCGTTGAGAACGCGTTGAAGTATGCGCCCGACAGCCCCGTACATCTGGAGGCAACGAGAAACAACGGCCACACCTCGATCGCCGTTCGGGACCAAGGTCCGGGAATGTCGGAACCGGAGCGTATCCATGCGTTCGAGCGCTTCTACCGGGGCGACCAGCGCGGCGAGATCGCCGGCTCCGGGCTTGGCCTTGCAATAGCGAAGCGTGCCGTCGAGCGCGCCGGCGGAAGCATCGCGATCGACAGCGCGCCCGGCCGCGGCACGACCGTTACCATCACGTTGTAGAGCCTCCTTGCGTTACGATTTTCCCCTCAGCTTCCATTGAGGCAACTCAGCCACAATCGCGATTGCAAGTGAAACGCCGGCTCCTTCTCTGGTTGGTGATGGTGGCGGCCTGGTGGCCGCTTTGCACGGTTGCGCAGCAGAGCGACACGGGGCAGATTCGCATCGTCGTGACGGACGCATCCTCGAAAACACCGGTCGAGCTCGCGCGCGTGTTGCTGAGCGGTCCGGTGATTACGAGCGAACTCACGGGGCGTAACGGGCAGGTACTCTTTACCGACGTTCCCGATGGCATCTATCGGGCGCGCGTCCTCAAGGGCGGTTACGAAGCGGTGACCTCCGAGCAGTTCGAGATCATCGAGGGCAACGCAGTCGAAGTGAACGTGAGCCTTGCCCAGTTCTCCGGGCTCAAGGTGATCGGTCACATCACGGTCCACTCCTCGACGGTCATCTCCGCCGATACGATCAACGCGAACTCTCCGCAGAGCCTGCTCTCGAGCGACCTCGCCGGTGCGCTGAGCAAACTCTCCGGCGTGAGCATCTCGACCTCGAGCGACGATAGCGACGCCACCGAGACGATCTCGCTCGAGGGGCAGGATGCCTCGCAGACGCAGCTGACGCTCGACGGCATTCCCCTGAACGCTCCTGGAACGGCGGGAAACTTGCGTGGTTTCGCGACCGACCTCTTCACCGGTGCCTCCGTGCATTTTGGGCCGCAGGCCGGCGCGCTCGCCGGCGGCGTGAACTTCACGACCCTCGAGCCGACGTTGAGCTGGCTTTCATACGGTTCGCTCGCACTCGGGTCGTATGGCAGGTACAACTACTCCGCAGCCGAGACGGGATCCGACGGAAAGCTCGGCGTCGCGGTCGAGGTCGTGGATCGAAACACACCAAGCCTTGTCGACGGCGACTACTACCTCGATTCGAGCGGCCTCGCGTACGTGCACAACGGTGACAACTCCACCGGCGGTGAGCTCGTGAAACTCCACTACGATCTCAGCGACACGCAGACCCTCATCGGCACCTTCCTCGGCTCGACGGTTGACACGAACATCGTCTGTCTGCGCTACAATTACGCCGACATGCCGTGTGGCTACGGCCCGAACAACGGCATGCAGTCGAACTTCGATCTCTACTCGCTGACCGACGATGCTCTCGTCGGCGACACGACGATCCAAGCCTCACTCTACGGCATGGATTCGAAGGGGCTGAACGACGAGCTGAACAGGTACGTCGACGGCATACCTAGTCCGAGCGGCTCAGGAACGGCGAGCGGGACGAATGGATTCATCATCAACGCGACGTTGCCGTCGCGGCAGCGGCACACGATCGCGATCGAGGCCTACGACACCGTAACGCACGAGACGATCACGCCTCTCGTACCGCAGTCAATCCCTTACTATAGCGGCGCCGCACAATCGTCATACGGTGCGCTTCAGCTCACTGATACGATCCATTCGAACGACAAGCTCACGCTGAGCGAAGGCTTCGGCGTCAGCCGCACGTCGAACGCACCGGCGAGCGCTCTGGGCAGCACGGCGGTGACGTGGCGCCCAGATACCCTGGACACGTACTCCGTGCAATACGCGCTCGGAGGCAGCTCTGCAGGCGGTTTGCGCCAGACCGAGCTCACGGATCCGGCCTCCCTTCGCTTCGACTGTTACGGCAACGTCGCATACGGAAGCGCACCCGGGGCGCAGCCGGGTGCGAGCAACTCGAGCTCGGTGCGCGTCAACTACACGCACACGCTCTTCGGCGGTAACATCGCGCTCGCGCTCTACCGTGAGGTCGAGGACAACGTCGTGCTTCCCGTCGACGTGAACGGCTCGGTGCTTGCGGCGAACGGCGTTCTTCCGCCGGACTACGCGTCGCTCGTCGAGCAGATCTGGGACTCACCGGCGGGCTGTAACGCAGCGGCGGGAACGGCAGTAAGTCCTTCGCAGCTCTACTTCAGTACCGCGATCGCCGGAACGCAGCGCGTCTACCAAGGCGCTGAGCTCACCTCGTATCTCACCTTCGGCGGTCTCATCGTGGAGCCGTATTACAATATCACCGGCGCGGTGATCTACTCCGGTAGTCCGCTCGTCAACAATCCGTACTCGTTCGTCATTCCCGGTCAGCAAGTCGCCGGCACGCCTCTGCACAAAGCGGGAGTCACGTTCCTATACAAGGCCCAGCACTCAGCAGTCATGTATCTGTGGGATGCGCAGTACACCTCGATCAACAACGGGAACAACCTGCCGTCGTACTTGACCTTCGACGGCGGCCTCGGCGCTCAGTTGGCGCACGGCACGCTGACGGTCGTCGCTCAGAACATCACGGACTCGTACGGCGGCGTCTTCACGAGCCCAGAGTGGGAAGTACCCTACACGACGATAGGCGGCTATGTCATCAAGAATCTTGCTCGCCCACTGACGCCGCGCGAGTATCAGGTAACGTACACCGTGCGCTTTGGGCAGGGCGTGCGGCTGTTGCAGAGCGCGACTCCGCCTCCGAACTATGGGCACCGCGGCGGCGGAGGCCCCGGCGGAGGCGGCGCGATGTTCTTTGGGCCCGGTGAAGGTCCGCCCGAAGCGGCCGGCGGCGGTCAAGGGCGCGGCGGATTCAGGCAGTTGCTCGAGCCGCTACCATCGACGCCTCCGGCGCAGCCGTTTGCGGTGACGAACGATCCTCAGACGTGCAGTGCGAGCAACGCCGGCTACGCGCAGCAGCTTTCAACCGAACTCACGGCTTTTGCGGCCCGCATCGAGGCGGCAAAGACTCCTGCGGGGTATCCCGCGACGATTGCTCCCCCGCTTCTCCCGGATGCAACCATCACGTATCACGATTTCGGCTCGACGTACGCGTTGACGATTACACCGAAGCCTGGGCATCCCGTTCGCGGCATCATCGGGTGCATGACGATCCACATCGCGCGGGCCGCCGACGTGACGAGCAGGCATCTCTACGCGCCGCAAAGTGTGGGATTCTTCATGCCGCAACTCGATTTCATGCCCGCCGTCGGGCTCTACCTGGCCCTCAGGCAGCAACAGGAAGGGCAGGAAAGCTTCCGAGTCTACGTGTTGCCGTCGACGCCGCCGAAGGCGCCGTTCGAGGTACGAAGCGGCGGCGGGTGCACGGGAGACCTGTACAACACCGCGGTGCAGATGCTGGGCGAGCTGCGCAGCTACTTCACAGGCGGCGCGAGCGCAGCGAGCTGGACGATCACGCAACACGCGGCGAGAGCCGGGACATGGTACGAGCTTGATCCCGGCGACCCATCGACGATCGGCGCGCTGCTCATGTGCGGCCGCGTCTCGACCGCGACGGAACAAGAGTTGACGCAGCGCGGCTACGACGGGAAGTCTATTCCCGAACTGAACTACTCCCCTGCGCTCGGCATCTACATGGTACGTCCGGAGTTCAGGCGAACCGGGCCGGGCGTATCTCCCGCACCGTCGCCGCTGCCCTCGCCACCCTAAGCGCGAGCAAGGAGCAGACCGCTTCGATTCCGCTCCTTTTTGTGCTATACTCTGCCGAGTTTGTCACTTCGCCCTCTGGGAGGGGGCGTCGATGGCTCCGTCACCCTGAGCGCCGCGCAAGCGCGGCAGTCGAAGGGGGGTTGCGCGCTAGGAGAGCAGGCAGCCGGAGCCAGAAAAGGGAGACCCCGTGTCCGTCATCAGTATGAAAGAGTTGCTGGAGGCCGGCGTGCACTTCGGCCACCAGACTCGCCGTTGGAATCCGAAGATGAAGCCGTACATCTTCCAGGAGCGCAACGGCATTTACATCATCGATCTCGCGCTCACCGTGCAAAAGCTGCGCGAGACATATGAAGCCGTCAAACAGATGGCCCGCGAAGGGAAAGTGATTCTCTTCGTCGGTACGAAGAAGCAAGCGCAAGACGTGGTACGCGAAGAGGCCGAGCGCGCGGGGACGTTCTTCGTCAATCAGCGCTGGCTCGGTGGTACCCTCACGAACTTCGCGACGATTCAGAAGCGTATCAATCGCCTGCGCGAGCTTGAGAATATGAAAGTCCAAGGCGACTTCGACCGTCTTCCCAAGAAAGAGGTGGCGAAGCTGCAGGAGGAGATGCTGAAGCTCGAACGGTTCCTCGGCGGCATCAAGGAGATGCATCGCCTGCCGGACGCGCTCTTCGTCGTCGACCCGAAGAAGGAGCGCATCGCCGTGCTCGAGGCGCGTAAGCTGAAGATCCCGATCATCGCCGTCATCGACACGAACTGTGATCCGGAAGAAATCGACTACCCGATTCCCGGAAACGACGATGCGATTCGCGCCGTCAAGCTCATGGTGAGCAAGATAGCGGACGCGATCATCGAAGGAAAGACCGAGACGGAGAGCTCGTACGAGGAGCAATCGGCGTACTCGCGGGAACCGGGCTACGGCACGGACGAGCTCGTCGAAGCCGGAAGCGTCGAGTAAGACATGGCGTACCAACCAAAAGCCGAGGAGATCAAGCGCCTTCGGGAGATAACCGATGCGCCGATGATGGATTGCCGCAAGGCGCTTGCGGAGGCAAACGGCGATGCGGATCGCGCGCGTCAGCTCCTGCTCGAACGCGGTGCTGCGCAAGCCCAAAAGAAGGCTGAGCGTGCGGCAAACGAAGGGCTCGTCGCCAGCTACATTCACACCGGGGGAAAAATCGGCGTGCTCGTGGAGGTGAATAGCGAGACCGACTTCGTGGCGCGCAGCCCGAAGTTCGCGGAGCTTACTCGCGACGTCGCCATGCACATCGCAGCGATGTCTCCGAAGTACATCGACCGCGCTACGGTTCCGGCGGAGGTCGTCGAGCGCGTACGCGAGGAACTGCGTGCCGGCGTTCCTGCGAACAAGCCGCGAGAGGTCGCCGAGAAAATCGTGGAAGGCAAGCTCAACAAGTGGTACGAGGAGAGCGTCTTGCTCGAACAGCGCTTCGTCAAGGATGACGAGATGACCGTCGCCGATCGGATCAATGCGGCGGTTGGCGCACTCGGAGAGAACATCCGCGTGCGCCGCTTCGCGAAGTTCGCGCTCGGCGAGGAGTAGGCGACTCGTGAGCGATCGGCGATACTCGCGCGTCCTGCTGAAGATCTCGGGCGAAGCGTTCGCCGAGAACGGAACGGGTGTCGATGTTGCTCGAACGCAAGCGATGGCCGAAGAGATCGCAGACGTCGGGCGTGCCGGCGTCTCGATCGCGATCGTCGTCGGGGGAGGCAACATCTGGCGCGGCAAGGCGCACGAGGATGCCGGCATGGATCGCGCGACGGCCGACTACATGGGTATGCTCGCGACGGTCATCAACGCGCTCGCGCTGCAGAACGCGCTCGAGCGCCTCGGAGCTCCCTCGCGAGTGCAGACGGCGATCGCGATGCATCAAATCGCCGAGCCGTACATACGCCGGCGAGCGATCCGTCATCTGGAGAAAGGCCGCATCGTCATCTTCGCGGCGGGAACGGGGAATCCGTACTTCACAACGGACACGACGGCTGCGCTGCGAGCGGTAGAGGTCGGCGCGCAAGCGATTCTCAAGGCAACGAAAGTCGACGGAATCTACTCCGCCGATCCAAAGAAGCACCCGAGCGCGACGCGCATCGACCGGCTCGACTACATGGACGTCTTGCAACGTGGTCTCGAAGTCATGGACTCGACCTCGATGGCGCTCTGTATGGACAATAATCTTCCGATCATCGTCTTCGACATGTCGGTGCCGGGCAATATCCGCCGCGCAGTCGAAGGCGAGGCGATCGGCAGTTTCGTGGGACCGAGCTGACATGACCGACCCGTTCTTCAAAGACGTCGAGGCGCGCATGGGCAAGTGTGTCGATGCTTGCCGGAACGAGTTCGCATCGATACGTACCGGCCGCGCAAATCCTGCGCTTCTCGACCGGTTGCACGTTGAGGCGTACGGTCAAGAGATGCCGCTCAAACAGGTTGCGAGCGTCTCGACCCCAGACGCGCGCTCGATCGTCATCAGTGCCTGGGACAAGAGCGTTGTTTCAGAGATCAGAAAGGCGATCGAGAAGAGTGACTTGGGCTTGACGCCGAATATCGACGGCTCGAACATCCGTCTCGTCGTTCCGCCGCTGACTGAAGAACGCCGTCGAGAGCTCGTGAAGGTGCTCAAGAAAAAGGCCGAAGAGAGTCGTGTCGCGATTCGGAACGTGCGCCATCACGCGCACGACGACGTCAAGGCGCAGCTGAAACGCGGCGAGATCACCGAGGACGACAACAAGCAGATGACCGATCAGCTCCAGAAACTGACCGACAGGTACACGAAAGAGATCGACGTGCTGAGCACCGCAAAAGAGAAAGAGATCATGGAAGTATGAGCGTCGGCGAAGGGTCGTATCAGGACCTCGTGCTCGTACGAGACGTCGAAGCCAGGTTCGCTCTGCGTGGAAAGCGCCTACGCTGCTCGGTTTTGGCACCCGTGGGAACGTGGCTCGGACGTGGTGCGCTTCGGGTCCTGCGCGTGCAGGTGGTCGAGGTCGGTGATGCAGAGGCGGTCGAGCTGGTGCTGGGGTACGAATCGTATCTACCCATGCGGACGTCGAGGGACGCGCAGGGTAAACGCGAAGCATTCACAGCATCGAACGGACGCTGACACCCGCGGCGCGGCGCGCCGCGACGGGAAACCCGATCACGATGCGGCGTGTCATCGTCGGCATCGTATTAGCGGCCGTCGGCTTTGCATGCGTCTTGTCGCCGTGGGCGTTCAACCTTCTCGTCCTCGTCATCGCGCTCTTCTGTCTCTACGAGCTGAATGCGCTCTGTGAGGTCAAGGGGCAGCCGCTCGAGTATCCGGTGGCGGTGTTCGGGGTCTTCGCGTACGCGCTCTTCGCGAGCCTCGGTATGCTACACAAGTGGGAGGGTGTGCTCGTCGCAGGGATCGTCGTCGCGGCGCTCGCGATCGGCATGTACGGTGACGAACCGGGCTACTTCGCGCGCACGGCAAACACGCTGCTCGCCGTTCTCTACATCGGCAAGCTGCTGACGTACTTCATCTTCATACGGCAAGTACCGAGCGTCGGCATCGTCTGGACGATCTACGCAATCGTCTTGATTGCGCTGAGTGACATCTTCGCAATGTGCATCGGGACGCTCATCGGTCGGCATCCGCTCACGCGGATCTCGCCGAAGAAGACGATCGAGGGCTCCGTTGGATCGCTCATCGCCGTCACGGCGATCGCTGCCGCCGCAACCTCCATTCCCCAGCTGCATCTGCAGCCATGGCAAGGTGCCGCGATCGGCCTCCTCACGAACATCGCGGCGCAAGCCGGCGATCTCGTCGAGTCGGCCCTCAAACGCGACGCCGGCGTGAAGGACGCGGGCTCGGTTATCCAGGGACACGGCGGAATGCTCGACCGGTTTGACTCGTACCTCTTCGGTGGAACGGTCTTCTTCGCGTCGCTCCATCTGATCGGCATCCTGCGTATTCAATGAGTCTCAAACGCGTTGCCATTCTCGGCTCAACCGGCTCGATCGGTACGCAGGCGCTCGATGTGATTGCGCGCTTCCCCGATCGGTTCCGCGTCGTCGGATTGGCGGCAGGGCGCAATGTCGAGTTGCTGCGCGAGCAGGCGCAACGCTTCACGTGCGCGATAGCGACGAGCGCGCAGGACGGCGCCGCCGGGCTGCACCGAGTCGCGGTTGAGAGCGAGCCGGAGCTCGTGCTCGCCGCAACCGACGGAGCCGTGGCCTTCGACGCGGTATTTGCCGCCGTCGCTCGCGGTACCGATGTCGCCGTTGCAAACAAAGAGCTCATCGTCGCCGCGGGCGAGCTGCTCATGTCGGCGGCCGGCGTGAGCGGAGCGCGCATCCTTCCGGTCGACAGCGAGCATAGCGCCATCTTCCAGTGCTTGATCGGAGAACGGCATGAGAGCGTCGCGCGCATTCTCGTGACGGCGTCCGGCGGTCCGTTTCTGCGCGCGTCACGAGAGGAGATCGAGAACGCAAGCATCGACTCGGCGCTCGCGCATCCAACCTGGCGCATGGGGAGGAAGAACACCGTTGACTCCGCCTCATTGATGAACAAGGGCCTCGAGGTCATCGAGGCGAGCCGCCTCTTCGCAATGGCTCCGCAGCGCATCGGGGTCGTCATCCACCCGCAGTCCATCGCGCACGCGTTCGTGGTCTTCACCGACGGGAGCGTGAAGGCGCAGCTTTGCGCACCCGACATGCGTGTGCCGATCGGGTACGCCCTGGGTTATCCGGAGCGCCTGACGTGGTCGCCCTTCGGCACCGGCACGGATCCTTTACGCTTGCTCGGAGCAAAAACCGAGGTCGAGCAGCTATCATACGAGTATGAGCGGCCCGATCTCGAGCGCTTCCCTTGCTTGAGGCTCGCCTACCAGGCGCTGGATCGCGGCGGGACTGCCCCTGCCGTGCTCTCGGCCGCCAACGAAATCGCGGTCGGCGCGTTCCTAGAGGGGAGACTGCGCTTTGGGGAGATCCCGCGTGTGATCGAACGAGTGATGAATGAGGTGGAAGAAGGCGAACTGAGCCTTGAATCGGTGCGGGCCGCGGACCGGCGAGCCCGGGCTCGCGCTAACGAGGTTCTCGAGTCGCGCACGGCGGGTACCGCACGTTAGCATGAGTATGCTGCTGGGCATCGCCCCGATCGGCGCACTCGACGAGTTCGGGAAGGTCCTGACGTTCCTCGTCATGATCTCGGTTCTCGTGGTGTTGCACGAACTCGGTCATTTTATCGTCGCACGGCGCAATGGCGTCCACGTGAACGAGTTCTCGGTCGGCATGGGACCAAAAGTCGCCGGCTGGAGGAGCCCGCGCAGCGGAACGCAGTATTCGCTGCGTGCATTACCGATCGGTGGGTACTGCGCAATGTACGGCGAGGACGCAAAGACCGGCGAGGCGGAGCAACAGCGTGAGTTTCGTGCAGAGCATGCACAGTATCCGCAGCCTGGTGACGAGACAAACTTTCAAGCGAAGAGCGCATGGCAGCGTCTGCGCATCATCCTCGCCGGTCCGATCGCAAACTTCATCCTTGCCTATCTCATCCTGCTCTTCGGGGCACTCGCCTTCGGCGTGCAAAGCATGAACGCACAACCCGTCATCGGCGAGGTGACGCCTCATTCACCCGCGGCGGCGCACGGCCTGGAGACGGGGGATCGCATCGTTGCAGTCGACGGCACTCCGGTCCGCAACGGCGATGCGCTCGTCACGAGGATCAATGACTCGCTCGGCAGGCAGCTGACACTCGCCTACGAGCGCAACGGTGTGCAGTATCAGCTGAACGTGACGCCTGTGCGATGCGGCTCACTCGACATGCAGATCGTGCCGGAGGAGCGCAATAAGGGCTGCATCGGATTCGCGCCCGTTCCCGCCTACGCGCGGGCGCCGATCGGGCAAGACATTATCGCCTCAGCCGACGAGTACGGGGACGTGGCCTCCGAGGTGTTCGACAGCCTGAGCCTGCTGCTGACGCACTTCGCACACTACGCCCCGCAGCTCACCGGCGTCGTCGGTATCGGCCAGGTAGCGACGACGGTTCAGGACTTCGGCTGGGGGCCATACCTGAGGCTCGCCGCCGAGATTTCGTTTGCCCTGGGCGTGATGAACCTGCTCCCGATCCCCGCGCTCGACGGAGGACGAGCGGCCTTCGTGGTCGCAGAGATTGTTCGGCGCAGGCCGGTCGACCCCGAACGCGAGGGGCTCGTGCACCTCGCCGGTTTCGCCGTCATTCTCATGCTCATGCTCGTTATCGCCTTCCACGACATCTCGCGCATCGTCTCCGGGCAGGGGGTCCTCTAGCATGCTGCGCTTGCGCCGTAAGAGCAAACCTGTTTTTCTTCAGAACAAGACCGGGAAATCCGACGCGAAGTCGGTCTGGATAGGCGGCGACCATCCGATCGTCGTGCAGTCGATGACGACGACGGACACCGCTGACGCAGACAAGACCCTCGAGCAAGTGTATGGCCTCGCGATGGAGGGCTGCGAGGTGGTACGCGTGACGGTGAAGGATCCGCCCGACGCTGCCGGACTACCGGCGATCGTCCATCGCTCGCCGGTGCCGATCGTCGCCGACATTCACTTCGACCATAAGATGGCGCTTGCGGCGATCGAGGCCGGCGTCGCGAAGTTGCGCCTCAACCCCGGCAATATTCGCGACCCGAAGAAAGTCTCCGAGGTCGTCGAAGCCGCGAAGGCGCGCGGTATTCCGATGCGCATAGGCGTGAACATGGGCTCGCTCGCGCCCGATCTGGAGAAGACGCTCGGGCATACCGCGGAGGCGATGGTCGGCTCGGCGCTGCACCACGTCGAGATTCTCGAAGAGCACGGTCATACCGACATCGTCATCTCGCTCAAAGCGCACGACGTGAAGACGACGGTCGAGGCCTATCGCTTGATGGATCAACGCCTGCGCGAGCGTGAGACCCCGTATGCGCTCCACCTCGGGATCACCGAGGCGGGACTTTTGCGGGACGGCACCGTCAAGTCGTCGATCGGCCTAGGCATTCTGCTCCACGAGGGCATCGGCGACACGCTCCGCGTCTCGCTCGCTGCGGATCCGATCGAAGAGGTCCCCGTCTGCTGGAGCATTCTGAAGTCCCTCGGACTGCGCGAGAAGGGATTCGAGATCACTGCCTGCCCGTCGTGCGGGCGCGCGGAGATCTCGGTCCTGGAGCTCGG
>JASHOG010000101.1 GCA_030041225.1 Vulcanimicrobiota bacterium
GACGTCGTGCTGGGGCGATAGGAAACACGTGAAGGAGCGGTTTCTCGGGTTGCGCCCCCTCCACGCGCGCACGCTGCGCGAGTTGGCCGAAGTCCTGGCCATCGTGCTGGCCGGCCTCTGGGCGCTCTACGTCTTCGTGTACGAAAACCGCATTAAGCCGGCGTTACAGCCGCCGACGCCCAGCTTCTCCGTCAAGATGAGTCACGTCGGCAACGACGGCGGACTCGCGGTCGTTCAGGTCGACGAGTCGATTCAAAATCCCGGCTCGGCGGAGGTCTATTTTCTCGGATACTCGGTAACCGTACTCGGCAGCAATGTTATACCGCTCGAGTCGCCGGCACCCGAAAAACGGCAGACCCTGAAAAGCAAGCTGCAGGCATTCTACGCCTACTCACGGCCGCAGGCGGTGTATCGAAATGCCTTCGTAACGTCGCAGGGCGACCCCCGAGCGACGAGTGGACTCTCTGTCCAGCCCGGACAGACCACGACGTTCAGTAATGAATTCTACGTCCCCCTCCGGCGCTTCGATCACCTAACCGCGTGGATCAAAGCGGTTTACACGAACAGCTCGACGAGTACGGCAACGACGTTCACCATCGAGCCCTCCGGACTGCCGCGATTTCGCTTTCCGGCGAACGCGCCGGTATACGAGATCTCTACGCCGGTCGCGGAACTCGATCTCGTAGCCCAGTAAGGGGCCGCTCGGGATGACAAGAAGCGGCGGTGAGGAAGAGTGCCTTGGCGATGACGTCTGCTAGTCAGGGGTCCCTCCACGACTTCGTTTCGACGGTGGTCGCGCTCGCGCGGGGCGACTTTCCCTCGGAGCCGATGACGCGGTTACTCACGGAGGCGCGGGTGCGCGGAGAGGACCTAGCGCCGTACGTTGTTCTCGATTGTGGGAGCGAGTACACGCGTGCGCTCATTCATCGCACCGACGAAGTCGAGATTCTCGCGATGACCTGGCCGAAGGGCAGCGCCACGCCGATCCACGACCACGCGGGGCAGCGTTGCTGGATGGTGGCAACCTCCGGCATGTTCTTCGTGGAGGACTACCGGCAGATCGCGGGCGTTCGCGAGCCGGGATACGCAGTCGTCGAGAAGCTCGGCGCGGCGTGGCGGATGCCGGTCGGCCTACCTGATTTCCGCTCTGAGCGCGAACGCGATATCCATCGCGTGCTCGTCGCGCCGGACTGCGAGCTCGCCGTCTCGCTGCACGTCTACGCGCGACCGTACACGACGTGCCTGGTCTTCGACGAAGCCGAGCGGCGAGCGCGCGAACTTCACCTCGCGGTTCACCCGGCGCCGTTTTAGCGTGCTCCGCGGCGAGACGCCGTTTGCGCCCTTCGCTACGCTGCGCGTGCGCCTCTTTGCTTCGCCGATCGACAAGGTGATGAACGGCGATCTCATCGCGCTGACGCTCGTGTTGCGCAACACCTCCGCGGAGGATTTCCGCTCGATCAGCGTTGCGGTGCCGGTACCCTTCGGCGCCTCATACGTTGAAAACACGCTCTACTACGAAGCGGTGCGCGTCGACGCGGAGCGTTTTCTCGGCGATGGCTATGAGATCGCGCGGCTCGCGCCAGATGCACAGAGCGCGTTCATCTGGAAACTGCGTGCAGACGAGGGCGCCGAGCCGATTCGGGTGGTCCCGCAGGTTCTTGCCGGCGAGCGGCGGATCGTCGGCGCCGAGCCCGTCGAGATCCTACGCGTTCTAAGTTTGCACGAAGAGACGGGGAAAGAGCGCCTCCGCGCTATCGGGTGAGAAGCGTAGCGAAACTGGGCCCTTGGGTGTTTCCGATGCGAGAAGCCCCTCGGCGATAGCACGGTTTAGGACGCGGCGGGCAGTCCTCTCGGGTAAGCCCGTTATGCGCGACGCTTCTCCTCGCTCGAACTCACCGCGCATCAACGCCTCTTCCAGAAGTCTCCCGGCTTCGGAGCCGAGCATCTCACTGCGTTCGGCGTAGCGCCGCAGACGCTCCAACAATGTTCCAAGCGCGAACAGGCTGGACATAAATCGTATCTGGTCGAGGCACACGCGCAGGAACCATGTGATGAACTCGACCAGTGTGCGCTGCGACAGGTTGCCGCGACCGTCGAGGTCGTCTTCTCGCGGGGAATCCGCGAGGTCCAGCATCTGTTTATACTCGGACCGGTCGTTAAGACCGCGCGCAAGACCACGCGAAACCGACCACAACCCGTGCGCACCTACTCCCGCAACATGCGCCATCGCGTGGCTCATCAAGCGACTCACGCGCCCATTACCATCTGGGAAAGGGTGGATGTAGTTGAAACGGTGGTGGGCCGCCGCCATGGCAACGATTCTTGCCGCTTTCCCCTTATCGGAGAAACCGTACCGCTGCTCGAAGTACCGCATGAAGCTCTCCACGTACGCGCTTGCGGGTGGTTGATGCCGTCCCACACCGACGTCGTCGGCTCGTGTCGAACGAAACACCCCCGGCTGCATGACGTACACCTCACCGTGGCGGGGAACTCGCAACATCGCCTCCGGTACGCCGTGATAAAAGTCTCGGTGAATCCAACGCACGAACCCTTCGGAGGCTGGTTCCGGCAGTGCGTTTTCTGCGGCCATGCGGTCGATCTCGGCTTGAACGCGCACATGTGCGGCCGCCTCGATCTGAAGATTTCTGCGTCCCTCATCCTTGTCGAACTCGTTCTTCAGAGCGCGAACAATGTCACGCGGCCGCGTGTTATGGCCTTCGATGAGGTTGCTGTAGTACGCGTTCATGATGCGCACCAGCTGCGCCAAGCTCGCCGCCGTCCGCGGATGGAGCGCGCTGCCAAGCAAGGAAGCGGCCGCCGAAATCTCTGCGACCAAATCCGCTACGGGAGCCGGCATCTCGTCCGGCATGGTCGGCTCGATCCTAGATGGATTTTCGGTGACCGTTTTGGCCGATCTTGGGTCTTCCATTTTTGCCGATTCTACCACAGAATCCGGCATTTAGCGTGCTCGATTGGCCGATCTTCTGGCCGATCTAGGCCTCCCCGTGGATGGCGCCGGCCCCCTGCAAGTCCCTTTCGCGTAGCTCTTCGCGCAGCACCGAGACGCCTTGCGGCGCGTCGATCCCGAGCTTCACGACGTTGCGCTTGATCTCCATGACGACGATACGAATCCCGCCCTCGATGAGAATCGCCTCATGGAGCTTGCGGTTCAGACACAGCATAATCAGCCCTCCGTAGCGGTTGCCGTATCGCGGGCC